>NZ_CP082164.1:10055000-10413025 GCF_023101685.1 Bradyrhizobium sp. 186
GCAATGCCAAGGTCTCCGAGCGCTTCGACACCATGTCGGCGCCGATCCTGCGCGCGCTCCGCGACATTGCCCGCAAGTCCCATGCGGCGAAGAAGTCGCTCTCGCTCTGCGGCGAGATGGCGTCGAAGCCGATCGGCGCGCTGGCGCTGATCGCGATGGGCTATCGCTCGCTGTCGCTGTCGGCGACCGCGCTCGGTCCGGTCAAGGCGATGGTCATCGACCTCGACGCAAAAAAAGCCGAAGCGATGCTCGGTCCGTTGCTGGATGCGCCGGCCGGCAGCGTCTCGATCCGGCAGAAGCTGACGGAATTTGCCAAAGCCGAAGGCCTGGCATTGTAGCGAGCCTATCCGCTGGCCTTCGCCGCCTCGCCTCCTTCCGCCATTTGAGACCATACCGATGTCGTCACTCCCCGAAGCCAAACTGGACGTTCTGCTCGCGCATCACGCTTCGCTCGAGGCCGAATCGCTCGGCCAGCTCGCCTCCGAGCGCTATGTCCAGATCACGCGCGAGCTCGCGGAGATCGGTCCGCTGATCGAGGCGGTCAAGGCCTATCGTTCCGCCGTCAAGGAGCTTGTCGACACCGAGGCGCTGATCGCCGACGCCGCGACGGACGCCGAGATGCGCGGCATGGCGGAATCCGAACGCGATGAACTCAATTCGAAGATCGCAGAGCTCGTCCAGAAGATCCGCGTCGCGCTGCTGCCCAAGGACGCCATGGACGACCGCAATGTCGTGCTTGAAATCCGCGCCGGCACCGGCGGCGACGAGGCCTCGCTGTTCGCCGGCGATTTGTTCCGGATGTACGAGCGCTTCGCGAGCCTTCAGGGCTGGAAGGTCGAGGTGATCTCGGCCAGCGAAGGCACCGTCGGCGGCTACAAGGAAATCATCGCCGAGGTGCAGGGCCGCGGCGCGTTCTCGAAGCTGAAGTTCGAATCCGGCGTGCACCGGGTGCAGCGCGTGCCCGACACCGAGACGCAAGGCCGCATCCACACCTCCGCCGCGACGGTGGCCGTGCTGCCCGAGGTCGAGGATGTCGACGTCGACATCAAGAGCGACGACCTGCGGATCGAGACCATGCGCGCGCAAGGCGCCGGCGGACAGCACGTCAACAAGACGGAATCGGCGATCCGCATCACCCACATCCCGACCGGCATCGTGGTGATGATGCAGGACAGCCGTTCGCAGCACAAGAACCGCGCGTCCGCCATGAACATCCTGCGCTCGCGCATTTACGACGCCGAGCAGCAACGCGTCGATGCCGTCCGCTCGGCCGAGCGCAAGGAGAAGGTCGGCTCCGGCGATCGCAGCGAGCGCATCCGCACCTATAACTTCCCGCAAGGACGCGTCACCGACCATCGCATCAATTTGACGCTCTACAAGCTGCCACAGGTGATTGCCGGAGAAGCAATCGGCGAGCTGATCGATGCGCTGACCACGGAGCACCAGGCTGCGCAGCTCGCAGCCCAGGGTGCGGCGGCGTGACCGGCGCGTGAGCAATCCCTTCACCGGACTATCCGTCGAGAGCGCGCGGCGCGCGCTGGCCGCGCAACTGAGATCGGCGCAGCTCGACGAAGCCGAGCTCGATGCCCGTATCCTGCTCGGCGCGGCACTCGGCCTCGATCTCACAGGCCTGATCACGCAGGCCGCCCGCCGCCTCACCGAGGCCGAGGCGTTGCAACTCGCGCGCCATGCGCAGCGGCGGATCGCGGGCGAACCGGTGGCGCGAATTCTCGGTGTCGGGGAATTTTGGGGCCTGCCATTTCGCCTGTCGGAAGCAACGCTGGTCCCGCGTCCCGACACCGAAACGGTGGTCGAGCTCGCGCTCGAAATTTTCCGCGAGCGGCACGCCTCCCATCAGATACGCATCGCCGACATCGGCACCGGATCCGGCGCGATCCTGCTCGCGCTGCTGCACGAAATTCCCGATGCCTTCGGCGTCGGCACCGATCTCAGCCTGACCGCGCTCAACACTGCGCGGGGCAATGCCGCAGCTCTTGGCCTTGGCGGCCGCTCCGTCTTCGTCGCCTGCTCCTATGCGGTGGCGCTCCGCGGTCCGTTCGATCTCATCGTGTCGAATCCGCCCTATATTCCCTCCGCGGAAATCCCGAAACTGAGCATCGAAGTCCGCGATCACGACCCGCATCTCGCACTCGACGGCGGCAATGACGGTTACGACGCCTATCGCGCCTTGATCCCGCAGGCGGCCGAACGTCTGGCCCCGGGCGGGGCGCTGATCGTCGAGGCCGGGCAGGGCCAGGCTAGAAATATTGAAACCTTGATGGCGGCCACCGCGTTAGTGATGGACAGGCCGCCCAAGGCCGATCTGACGGGCATTCCGAGGGCCGTTTCGGCCCGAAAAATGCCTCCATAAAAGCTGGATTGGGCTGCAAAAAACCTCTTGGAATATCCCGTGGGAACGACTACGTTCCGGTCAACAGATCGGTGCCGGCCCCGTAGACCCTACGGGCAAAAGCCGGGCTCTCGGGCGAGAGCTTTACTGATAAAGGTTCCAAGCCGCAGGTCCTGTTAAGCGCGATGGCCGTTGGAGCTGCGCTGCTTTCCGACCGCAAAGTGAACGAAAGCCTGATATTGCGCTTGAAAACTTACGCAACACAGCTGGGCTTGTTTCGGCAGGCGAAATGAATGGGTTCGCTGGCGATCAATGCTGGCGGGTGGGGAACGCGTCTTTGTTGAACGCGACGGTCGACGGACATCGGCAGGGTTCAATCCGCTCTTGCGCACAACGCGCGCGAGACGTGTGAAGCGCTGTCATTGGGTCACTCTCAGCAATCAGTAATGCGTGCAACCTTTAGGGCTGGAATTAAAGGCAGGACATGAGAAACGGTCAGAACAAGCAGCGGATGCGCAACCGCAACAATAACAATAACAATAACAACAACCGGCGCGGCCAGAACCCGATGACCCGGGTTTACGAATCGAACGGACCCGACATCAAGATTCGCGGCACGGCCTCGCACGTCGCCGAAAAATATCTTCAGCTTGCGCGCGACGCGCGCTCCTCGGGCGACCCGGTCGCCGCCGAGAACTACTACCAGCACGCCGAGCACTATTTCCGCCTGATCGCGACGGCCCAGGAGCAGTTCCGCCAGAACCAGCAGCCGCGCGGCGACGAGCCCAGCAGCAGCAGCAGCAGCAGCGACGACGGCGAGGACGACGGTGAGAATTTCTCGAACTTCGGCCAGGAGCCGGGCTTCGTTCCGCAGCCGCAGCAGCCGCCTTTCGTGCGCGACGGCCAGCGCGATCATCACCAGCGTGATCATCAGCCGCGCGACAATCAGCCCTACCAGCGCGACAATCAGCAGCCGCGCGAGCAGCGCGAGCGCGACCATCGTCCGCAGCCGCAGTATCAGCCGCAACCGCAACCGCAGAACCAGCCGCAGCCTGTTGTGGTCGCCGAGCCCGGCAATGTCGATCGCCTGCCATCCTTCATCACCGGCGCGCAGCCGCAGGTGAGCGGTGGTGAGGGCGGCGGTAGCGGCGAGCGTTTTCCGCGGCGGCGCCGGCGGCCGCATAGCGGCCCGCGTCCCGAGCGCGAGGCAGCTCCGGCCGCCTCGAGCGACGATCTCGCCTCCGGCGAGTAAGCCGTAACGCTTCTTCTGGTTTGCTGAACTGCATCGTCCCGGCCTCGCCGGGACGATTTGTTTTTAGCTACGCGTGACCGTCGTCGAGGACGGCACCAGCACCGGCTTCAGGGAGGGAATCAGCCGCGCGCGCTCGCGCTTGGCGGGGATGGCGCGATAGACCTGCTTGGTGGCCTCGACGATATGGACGCCGGCAAAGGGCAGCGACAATGCCGCACCGGCGCGCTCCCACATCTGCGCCGATTTCAGCACCCAGCCGCCGGCATACGGCGGCATGAACAGCGCCTCGCCCCAGGCGGTCGGCGTGAACCAGGTCTGGCGCAAGAGATCGGTAATCTGCGAGCGCGAATAGGGCCGGCCGTGACCGAACGGCGTATTGTCGGAGCGGGTCCACACCCCGCGCCTGTTCGGGATCACTGCCATGACGCGTCCAGACGGCGACAGCACCCGCCATACCTCGCGCAGCAGCGCAGCCGGGTCATCCGACATCTCCAACGCATGGACCAGGAGGATGCGGTCGACCGCGGCGTCCGGCAGCGGCAACGAGAATTCGTCGACCAGCGAGGCCAGCGCGGGACGCCCCGTCGGCCATTTCAACACGCCCTGGGGCGCCGGCATGAAGGCAATGCAGCGCTCCGCATCCTCGCGGAACAATCCGAGATAGGGTGTGGGATAGCCGATGCCGAGCACGCGCTGGCCCTCGGCGCCCGGCCAGCGCTCCCGGATGCCGCGATTGATCATTCGCCGCGCCACGATCCCGAGGCGGCGGGAATAGAACTCGCGGAGATCGACGACGTCGATGGTCATGACGGCAATGTAACATGCGCAAGGCCGCCGCCGCGCGTGGAATATTGCATTGCCTGCGCAACGTTAACGCCATATTTGTCTGACGGGGCTGAGCGCGATGGAGATGTCATGGCCGCCGAAATTCGTACTTTCAACTGTTTAAACGACAATTTCGGTTATCTGATCCACGATGTGGAAACCAAGGCAACGGCGTCGATCGACGCGCCGGAGGCCGGTCCCATCCTGAAGGCGCTCGAACGCGAGGGCTGGCAGCTCACCGACATCCTGGTCACCCACCATCACGGCGATCACGTCGGCGGGGTCGCCGAACTCAAGCAGAAATACAATTGCCGCGTCGTCGCGCCGCATGACAAGACGACGAAAATTGCGAACGTCGACCTGCGCGTCGCCAATGGCGATGTCGTCAAGATCGGCAGCCTGTTGGGACGCGTGCTGGAGACGCCCGGCCACACGCTGGACCACATCTCCTACGTGTTCGATACCGAGAAGACGCTGTTCGCCGCCGACACGCTGTTCTCGATCGGCTGCGGGCGCGTGTTCGAGGGCAACTATCCGATGATGTGGGACTCGCTATTGAAGCTGCGCGCCCTGCCCGACGACTTCAAGCTCTATTGCGGCCACGAATACACCGCCTCCAACGTCAAGTTCGCGCTCACCATCGAGCCCGACAATGCGGCGCTCCAGGCGCGCGCAGCGGAGGTGACGAAGCTGCGGGCTGAGAACCAGCCGACCATTCCATCACTGCTTGGTGACGAGAAGCGAGCAAACGTGTTCCTGCGGGCTGATGAACCCTCGGTCGCAGCCAGGCTACACATGAAGGGCGCGGATGCCGCCGCGGTGTTCGGTGAGCTGCGCGAGCGCAAGAACAAATCCTGACGGGGATCCATGCCGACCGCAGCCGAGATCATCGCGCGCCTTGAACTGAGACCGCATCCCGAAGGCGGACACTACCGCGAGACGTTTCGCGACCAGACCACGGACGCCAATGGCCGCTCGCGCTCCACCCTGATCTATTTCCTGCTCGCCCGCGGCGAACGCTCGCACTGGCATCGCATCGATGCGGTCGAGACCTGGCATTACTATGCCGGAAGTCCGCTGACGCTGCGCATCGCGCATGAGGGCTGCTCCCAGCACGAGGTGCGCCTCGGCACGGATCTCATGAGCGGCGAGCGGCCGCAGGCGATCGTGCCGGCAGATGCCTGGCAGATGGCGGAGACCACCGGCGAGTGGACGCTGGTCGGCTGCGCCGTGGCACCCGCATTCGAGTTTGCAAAATTCGAGCTGGCGCCGAAGGGCTGGGAGCCGTAAGTCACAATCTGAAATCGGGTGGGTTCGGTCAGCGTCACGCCTTAGGACAGCGCTTCCAGTCAACAGGAGCGCACGATGCACGGAACACTCGGTCCCGCCGCCGTCCAGATCGACCCGGCCATTTTGTATTTCGGAACACCCGTCGTCCTGATCGGATCGACCAATCACGACGGCTCCCAAAATCTCGCGCCGATGTCCTCGGCCTGGTGGGTGGGGTGGCGCTGCATGCTCGGGCTCGCGCGCAACTCCAGGACCACCGAGAACATGATTCGCACCGGCGAATGCGTACTCAATCTGCCATCGGCCGATCTCGTCGCCGCCGTTGACTGCCTCGCCCGCACCACGGGCTCGGATCCCGTGCCGCCCGGCAAACTCTATCGCGGCTACCGGCATGAGAAGGACAAGTTCGGTCTCAGCGGCCTGACGACGTTACCGGGCGAAACAGTCAGCGCGCCACGCGCCGCCGAATGTCCGGTGCAGATGGAAGCGAAGATCGCGCATGTGCATGAGATGGCGCAGGACGACGCGGTCTGGCGCGGTCATCTCGCCGCGATCGAGGTCCGCATCACCCGCGTGCACGCGCATCCCGACATCATGATGAGTGGGGTGAGCAATCGCATCGATCCCGACAAATGGCGGCCACTGATCCTCAGCTTCCAGGAGTTCTATGGCCTCACGCCGCAGCGTTTGCAGCGCTCTGAGCTCGGGCAAATTCCGGAAGCGATGTATCGGCCGCCAGGCTGGCAGCCGGCGCTCTAACCCGAACTTCCCCTTGAGTAGCGACGTAAGCATTTGAGCTGGCGTGTAATTCCAGCGGGCGTGACGGCGCGTCTGCCTACATTATGGGGCGATAGGAATGCCGAGCCGATTGAAGACGTCTTGTTGTAGTGGGGTTGGACTTGTGAGCATAGCGGCCGGGGCGTCCTGACCGATGCGAACGATGTTGCGTGTGAGCGTGGCGAGATCCTGCAACAGCGTTCGAAAGCTGTGCACGGGCCGGCCATCGTGGGTGTGCTTGCGATTAGCCTTGGTTCTGGCCGCGGCCGAGACTCTGGCCTTGGCGACGGGCGAGACGCGCGCGGCGTCGGCGGCCTCGCGGTCGTGATCGTCGAACAGGATCGGGGCCAGCGCGCGGCGCATGTGCCAGACGATGTAATAAGCGAGCATGCAGAGGAAGACGTGGGCGCGCACGCGGCCAGCGAGGCGATGGTGGATCGGGCGCACCTCCAGTTCGACGGTCTTGATGGTGCGGAAGGCGCGTTCGACCTGGGCCAGGCTCTTGTAGGCACGCACCGTGGCGGCGGTGTCGAGGTTCTCGGCCGGCACGTTGGTCCGTAGCACATAGAAGCCGTCGAGCGACGCTTCGTTGGCGATGGCATCCTCGATCCGACTGAAGTCGAACGAAGTGTCGGTGATGGCGAGGTGGAAGTGCTTGGCCATCTTACGCTTGCCCAGCACGGCGCCGACCTTCAGACCGATCTCATCCTCGCCGCGCAAGGGGTTGCGCTGACGCTGCACGGCGGCCTTGACGCGGGCGAGATCCTTCTCGGTCGCCGCCAGCAACTCGCCGCGCTTGCGCCGACGCTCGTCGGCCAGATCCGGGTTGCGGCACACGATCAGGCGCTCGCCGGGGAAGTCGGGGGACGTGATCTCGGCCATATCGCGATCGTCGAACAGCGACAATTGCAGCGGGCCGCCGTCCTCGGCGAGCTTGCGGATCGCCGGCGCCCGCAGAGCGGTGATCCAATCGAGCCCGGCCGGCATCAGATCGGCTTCGATACGGGCGCTGGTGATCATGCCGCGATCGCCGACCAGTACCACACGCGACAGCTTGAAGCGGGCCTTCAGTTTGTCGACTTGCGCGGCCAGCGTGCTCGGGTCGGCGGTGTTACCTTCGAACACCTCCACCGCCACCGGGCAGCCGTCGGCGGCGCACAGCAAGCCGAACACGATCTGCAGCTTGTCGGAACGACCGTCGCGGCTGTAACCATGCCGCGCCAATTCGCAATGTCGCCCCTCCAGATAGCTGGAGGTGAGATCGTAGAGCACCAGCGAGCCGTCATGCAGATGGCGCTTGGCGAGCGTCGCCTCGATCCCCGGTTGGGCCGTGCCGAGCAGGTCGAGCGCTTCGTAAAGCTCGTCCTCGTCGACGGCGCTGAGATCGAGCAGTTCGCCCAGCGAATGCGCCGCCGTCGCCTCGCTGAGCTGGCGCGCCGTGGCCAGCTTGGCGGCCGGTTCGATCACCCGTGCCACGATCAAGGCCAAAGCCAGCCTGGCCAACCGTCTGGGCTTGTCCGGGACAAGGCGATGCAGTCCGAGCTGGCGCGCCATGCCGAGCACCGCGGCCACGTGGCCGTGCGGCAGCGAGCGCTCGATCCGCAGTTGCTCGGCCGGCGAGACCAGCTCCTCGCCTTTCAGGACGCGGCGCAGCGCATCGATCTTCTCATCCGGCCAATGCGACAGGTTGGCCAGCGTGCGCGACTTGATCTTGTCGCCCTCGCGATAGCTCTCGCGCAACAGGATCGCGGGCGGTGAGTTGCGGTTGGGAATGCGGGCGACGAACATGCCGGAATCGAATCACGGAAACCTGCCATTCGCAAGCCAAAAATCATCATTTACATGCCTACAAAATCAGCCCGATCCAAACTTCTCAAATCCTCTCAACGCTCTAACAAAAATCCCGAGGGGAAGTTCGGTCTAACGCCTCATCGCTTTCTCAGCACCATGTCCTTCGCCGCGATCAGGCCGCCGCCGGCGATCAGGATCGCGGCGATGGCGATGCTGGCGCTGGCCTTGGCGAAGCCGGCGGCAATGAGGAAGCCGGTCGACAATAGTGGTGTCGCGTAGGACGCGGCCCCGAGCACGCGGATATCACCGCGCTTCATGCCGATGTCCCAGGCGTAGAACGCAGCACCGACAGGACCGATGCCGAGCGCGATCACGGAGAGCCATTGCAGCGTCGTCTCCGGCCATGCCGTGGTCTCGAGCACGGCATGCATCAGCGCGGCGAGCACTGCCGTGGCGAGGCAGAATCCCGCAACCGCATCGGTCGGCACCGCCTTCAGCCGCCGCGACAGCACCGAATAGGTTGCCCACGCGAACGCGGCGATGAAGGCCGCGATCAGTCCCGGCAACTGGTCCGACGCGAAGCCAGAGGAGTTGCCGGCGAACAGCAGCACGGTACCGACGAGGCCGAGCACGGCGCCGATGACGTGGTGCACGGCAAGCCGCTCGCCCGGCAGGAAGGACGAGAACAGTACGATCAGGAGCGGCCAGAGATAATTCAGCAGGCCGGCTTCAGCCGGCGGCGCGAAGCGGAGCGCGAGGAAATAGAGCGCGTGATAGCCGAACAATCCGCCGACGCCGACGACCCACACGACCAGCGGCTGGCGCAGGCTTTTGGCCGCCTCGCTGCGGCCGATCCAGGTGAGAAGGCCGACGAGACCGCCGATCGCAAAGGTCATCGCGGCGAGCTGGAAGGCCGGGATTTTTCCCGTCGCCACCGTCATCACGGCAAGCAGCGACCACATCAGGATCGCGGTCAGTCCGATCAGGGTGGCCGTGCGCGGATTCATCAATTATGAGGCTCTGAGGACGCGGATGCCCGGCACGAGGCCGGGCATGGCGTCTTCATTATCGTCTTGTCGCGCCCGAAGCTACATGCTTGGCGCCGCATCAGGCATGGTACTGGCCGCCATTGATGGTCAGGGTCGAACCGGTGATGAAGCCGGCCTCGTCGGCGGCGAGGAACACCACGGCGCGGGCGATCTCCTCGGGTTCGCCAAGTCGATTGACCGGGATCTGCGGGATCACGTTCTTCTCCAGCACATCCTTCGGCACCGCCTGCACCATCTCGGTGTTGATATAGCCCGGCGCGATCGCGTTCACGGTGATGCCGCCCTTGGCGTTCTCGATCGCAAGTGCCTTGGTGAAGCCGATGTCGCCGGCCTTTGCCGCGGAATAGTTGACCTGTCCGAACTGCCCCTTCTGGCCGTTGATCGACGAGATCGAGATGACACGCCCGAACTTGCGCGCACGCATGCCTTCGATCACCTGGCGCGTCATGTTGAACAGCGAGCCGAGATTGGTGTTGATGACGGCGTTCCACTGATCGAGCGTCATCTTGTGGAAGGCGGTGTCGCGGGTGATGCCTGCATTGTTGACGAGCACCTCGACGGGACCGAGATCGGCCTCGACCTTCTTGACGCCTTCCGCGCAGGCATCGAACGACGCGACGTCCCATTTGTAGACGGCGATGCCCGTCTCGGCCTTGAACTTCTCTGCAGCCGCGTCATTGCCGGCGTAGCTCGCCGCAACCTTGTAGCCCGCCGCCTTCAGCGCCTTGCTGATCGCCGCTCCGATGCCCCGCGTACCACCCGTCACCAATGCAACACGTGCCATATCGTATTCCTTCCCTTGGACTCTTCGGACGTTTCTGAGAGATCGTTTTTAGATACGGATTATGCGGGACGTTTGACGGACATCAAGAAAAAAACGCCCGGCGTCGAGCCGGGCGCTTTCTTTAGTCGAGGCGTGAGCGGTTGCGAAGAATATTTGATTTGCAACCGCCGCCTTTTTAGTCGCGTGCAACGCACGCGGCTGACGTGTGCGGCGCACGCGTCAGCTAAGTGTAAGGTCGTCTTCAGTCGCGCGCGACACACATGGCAATGCCCATGCCGCCGCCGATGCACAGCGTGGCGAGGCCCTTCTTCGAATCGCGCTTCTGCATCTCGTGCAGCAGCGTCACCAGCACGCGCGCGCCGGAGGCGCCGACCGGATGACCGATCGCGATCGCGCCGCCGTTGACGTTGACCTTGGAGGTATCCCAGCCGAGGTCCTTGTTCACGGCGCAGGCCTGCGCGGCGAAGGCCTCGTTGGCCTCGATCAGGTCGAGGTCTCCGATATTCCAGCCGGCCTTCTTCAGTGCGGCGCGCGAGGCCGGGATCGGGCCCGAGCCCATGATCTTCGGATCGACGCCGGCCTGCGCCCAGGACACGATGCGCGCGATCGGCTTCTTGCCTTCCTTGGCGGCCTGCTTTGCGGTCATCAGCACCACGGCAGCGGCGCCGTCATTGATGCCGGAGGCCGAACCTGCGGTGACCGTGCCGTCCTTCTCGAAGGCGGGCTTGAGCTTCGCCATACCGTCGAGCGTTGCGCCATGACGCGGATATTCGTCGGCGCTGACGACGATGTCGCCCTTGCGAGTCTTGATCGTGACCGGGATGATCTCGTCGTTGAACTTGCCGGCCTTCTGCGCGGCCTCGGCCTTCTGCTGCGAAGCGACCGCGAACTCATCCTGCTGGGCGCGGGTGATCTGCCACTGCCGCGCGACGTTCTCGGCGGTGTTGCCCATGTGGTAGCCGTTGAAGGCATCCCACAGGCCGTCCTTGATCATGGTGTCGACGAACTCAACCGGGCCCATCTTGACGCCGCCACGCAGGTATTGCGCGTGCGGAGCCATGCTCATGGATTCCTGGCCGCCGGCGACGACGATTTCGGAATCTCCGTTGAGAAGAGCCTGATAGCCGAGCGCCACGGTGCGCAGGCCCGAGCCGCAAAGCTGGTTCACGCCCCAGGCCGGGCTCTCCACCGGAATGCCGGCGGCAATCGATGCCTGGCGGGCTGGGTTCTGTCCCTGAGCAGCAGTCAGGATCTGGCCCATGATGACTTCCGACACGCGGCCGGGCTCGATGCCACCGCGCTCCAGCGCGGCCTTGATGGCGATGGCGCCGAGCTCGTGGGCGGGAAGGGTTGCGAACGCTCCGTTGAAGCTTCCGACCGCGGTGCGGGCGGCGCTGACGATGACGACATCGTCTGACATGGGCATCTCCTGGGGTTGAAAGGGGCAGACGGGGCTGGGAAACGGCTCGCCAGTCTCGAACGGCATCCTGTTAACGTCGTTGAGGCATGTCAATCGGCTGGTGACCGAATTCATGCCGCAGCGCATTCAAAATAGCGTTCTTGGCGATTTCGCAAGCACGTTTTTGCTGTCCAATTAACCGTGGCGCACAAAACGGTAGCGTGACCCTTTTGAAAATGCTTATTTTGTTGCGTTGCGTACTCTTCCCGCCCTGCGGCATTGCCCGTCGGGTTCCCGTTCTCCGCGCTTGCAAGTGAGAGCCCATGGCGAAATCAGACCAACCCACCACCATCAAGAAATACGCGAACCGCCGGCTCTATAACACCGGAACGAGCACCTATGTGACGCTCGAGGACCTCGCCGCCATGGTCAAGGACGGCGAAGATTTCCTGGTCTACGACGCCAAGACCGGCGACGACATCACCCGCTCCGTGCTCGCCCAGATCATCTTCGAGCAGGAGAACAAGGCCGGACAGAACCTGCTGCCGACCACCTTCCTGCGCCAGCTCATCCGCTTCTACGGCGACAGCATGCAGATGGTGGTGCCGAAATATCTGGAGCAGTCGATCGCGACGCTGACCCAGGAGCAGGAGAAGTTCCGCAAGCAGATCGCCAACTCGCTCTCCGGAACCCCGTTTGCGCCGCTGGAGGAACAGGTCCGCCGCAACATGGAGCTGTTCCAGCAGACCTTCTCGATGTTCAAGCCCTTCACCCCGGGTCTCCCGGGGGCAGCCACCACTGAGCCTGAGCCGGACGCGAGCGCCGCCCCGGCGAAGGACAGCAACATCGACGACCTCCGCGCCCAGATGAAGGACATGCAGGAGCGCCTCGAGCGGATGTCGAAGAAGGAGGAGTAGGGCTTTCGGCGGCGCTCCAAGCGCAATGCCGGTTGCTTTGTTCAGGTAGTCCCACCACGTCGTCCCTGCGAGCGCAGCGAAGCGCCGACGACGCTGGGGCGCCTATGCCGCCAGCTTCACCGCATGCGCAAAGTCCCAATAGAGCTTGCGCGCTTTGGTGTAGAGCGGGCCCGGCTTCAGCTCGCGCTCGTCGATGCGGATGACGGGGGCGACTTTCGCAAAATTGCCAGTGGAGAAGATCTCGTCGGCGACGAGGAAGTCGGCATAGCGCAGCGTCTTCTCGACCACGGTAACGCCGTCGGCGCGGAGCAGGCCGATGACGCGCTGCCGCGTGATGCCGTTGAGGAAGGTGCCGTTCGGCACCGGCGTATAGACCACGCCGTCCCTGGCCATGAACACGTTGGAATTGCCGAATTCTGCGACGTTGCCGAGCATGTCGAGCATCAGCGCGTTCTGGAAGCCGCGGGAAGCTGCCTCCGACAGCGCGCGCGAATTGTTCGGATAGAGGCAGGCGGCCTTGGCCTCGACCGGCGCGCATTCCGCGGTGGGCCTGCGGAACGGCGACAGCGTGATCGCGTTGCCGACCGGTTTGGGCATCGGCGCCTCGTAGATGCACAGGCACCAATTGGTGGTCTCGGGGTCGAACAGCACGCCGCCGCCAGCACCGTTCTGGGCCCAGTACATCGGACGAATATAGAGTTCGGCATTGGCCGAGAAGCGCGCAATGCCCTCACTTGCGAGCGTGAGCCAGGTGCCGGCATCGACCACCGGCTTCAGGCCGAAGTTGATCGCGGATTGATTGGCACGGGCGACGTGACGGTCGAGGTCGGGTGCAACCCCCTCGAACGCGCGCGCCCCGTCGAACACGACCGAGCCGAGCCAGGCGGCATGCGTGCGCGGGCCCATGATCGGCACGTTGCCGTCATGCCATTTGCCCTCGAAGAAGGTCCAGCTCGGCGAATATTCGATCGGCTTCTTGATCTCGGCCATGACCGGCCTCCCCTTGGAAATATCCGGGCACTATTCTCCCAATTCCTAAAGGATTTCCTGCGGGAATGGCACCCTCCCCTGGAGGCTAAGCGACAGTGCGGTGGCGACATCAAATCCAGCCCAAAGCGGCTATAGTCCGGGGTATGTCACGGAGTCTTCCATGCCGCTCGATCCGCTTGCAAAGCGTCTGTTGACCATGATGGCCGCGGCTGCACCGCAGGCGCGGAGCCGGCCGAGTGTCGAGGCGCGGCGGCAATCGCTGGCGAAGCTGATGCAGTTCGCACGCGCCGAGGCGCCGGGTGTGACGGCGTCCGATGGCATACTTCCCGGTCCAGGCGGCGAGCTTCCCTATCGTCTCTACTCGCCCGCGACTGCCGGCGAGCGTGCACCGGGCTTCGTGTTCTTTCACGGCGGCGGCCTCGTCGCCGGCAGCATTGCGACGCACGACCGCATCGCGGCGGCGCTTGCACATGCGACCGGCTGCCGTCTGGTCTCGGTCGACTACCGCCTCGCGCCCGAACATCAATTTCCCGCCGCGGTCGAGGACGCGATCGCCGCGACCGAATGGGTCGCGCGCGAAGCCTCGTTGCTCGGCATCGACGCGGGGCGGCTGGTGGTCGGCGGCGATTCCGCCGGCGCCACGTTAGCTGCGATCGTGTGCCAGGAGGCGCAGCAAAGCGCCGGCCTGTCGATCGTCGCGCAATGCCTGATCTGTCCGGTGCTGGATTTCGAGGAGACCTCGCCCTCGCGCGAGGCATTTGCCGAGGGCCATTTGATCGATCGTGCCACGATCGAGGCCGATCTCGCCGATTATCTGCCCGACGACATCGATGCCGCCGATCCCCGCATCTCGCCGTTGCGTGCGACGCGGCTCGCGGGGCTACCGACGGCGATCATCCACACCGCCGAGTTCGACCCGATGCGCGACGAAGGCAATGCGTATGCAGGCAAGCTGCTCGCGGCGGGCGTGGTCGTCGAGCACATCTGCCACGACGGCATGGTTCACAATTTCCACGCCATGGGCGCGATCCTGCCACAGGCGCAGCTCGTGCTGTCGCAGATCGGCGAGCAGGTGCGGCGGGCGGTGGAGAAGTAAGGCGCCGTTGACCCCTCTCTCCCTGCGGGAGAAGGGACGAGCGAATCACGCTCGAGCGTTGAGGACGGCTCTCGCCGCCACGACGTATTCCGGCCAATGCGCGTCCGCGTAACGCTCGGCCTGGCGCGCGCAGGTGACATCAGGCGCATGCGCTACAGCGATCATACGTGCAAAGCGTTCTTCGGCCACCGTCGTGTCGTCGGTCACGGGCGGCGGCGCGGCTGCGGCCACTGCGGTCGGAGCCACGGCGAGCCCCGCCAGTCCGGCGAGCAGGATGCGGCGTGACGTTTTCATGGCTTCCATTCCCTATTGTCCTGCGCTTCGATTGTGAGCGGCAAATGCGTCATGATGGCGACGGCAAGATAGCGTTTTGCTTCCGTCCGGTCGAGAAGCCGTGGGTGCGGCACGAACGCTTGACCCCTCGCGCCGCCTCCGTGGACCAGATACGCCGGTTACTCCGGCACCGGCACGTCGAATGTGTTCAGCGTGACGGAGACCATACAATAGATGCCGACGAGATAGGACAACTCGGCCGCGCCGTGCTCGCCGAATTCCTTCACTGCAGCCCGATAGGTCAGCTCCGGCAGCACGCCGCCGCTCACGAGCGCAGACGCGACGTCGTAGGCGACCGCCTCCTGCTTGGTCAGGTCGACCGGCCGCTGCCCGGCGACGATGGTCGCGAGCTTCTCGTCGGAGAGGCCGCGCTGCTCCGCGACCAGCACGTGGGCATAGAGCTCGTAGCCGGAGCGGAAATGCGAGCCGGTGACGAGGATCGCGACCTCACGCACCGGGGCCGGCAGCAGGGGGTTCGACGCGATCGCCTTGACCAGCTCCCATACCGGCTTGCCGAAGCGCGGCTCGCGGATCCAGGGATTCCAGGGCCCGAGCAGCGCGCCGTCGTCGCGCATGTTCACAAATCCCTTGAAGTGGCCCTTGATGCCCGCTCGCATGTCGTCATAGAGCGGCTTCTGTTCGTCGGTCAGCTCTTTCGGATCGAGAATGGGAAGGCGCACGGCAGGATCTCCTCGTTGAGAAACCGCGAAGCTCGCCCGCGTATGCGTGCAAGGCAAGTGAAGTTGCCGTGACATCTGGTCCTGGAACCAGTGACCCGACGGCGTCGGCTATGAAGCCACAGGGCTTCGTACGCTCTGCGGATTGGCGACGTCGTCGACGGTGAGCGTCAGCGGCTCACCTGTCGCGAGGAACGACGACAAGGCGGCCTCGAACGGCGCAGGATCGAGGCCGCGCGCTTTCAGCCATTCGGGCTCATAATAGGTCTGCCGGTAGCGCTCGCCGGAATCGCAGATCAGCGTCACCAGCGATCCCGTCGCGTTCGCCTTTCGCATCTCCGAGGCGAGCCGGCACAGCGCCAGGAAATTGGTGCCCGTGGAGCCGCCCACCGTACGGCGCAGCCGGCGCGACAGCACGTTCATCGCCGCAATGGATGCCGCATCCGGGATCTTCATCATGCGGTCGACCACGCCCGGGACGAACGACGGCTCGCAGCGCGGACGGCCGACGCCTTCGATCAGCGAAGGGCGTTCGCAAGTACGGGAGCGGTCCTGGGAGCGGAAGCAGTCGAAGAAGGCTGAATGCTCGACATCGGCAACGCACAGCCGCGTCGGATACTGGCGATAGCGCAAATAGCGTCCGATGGTGGCCGAAGTGCCGCCGGTGCCCGCACCCATCACGATCCAATCCGGCAGCGGGCGCGGCTCGCCCTTCAATTGCGTGAAGATCGATTCGGCGATGTTGTTGTTGCCGCGCCAGTCGGTGGCGCGCTCGGCGAAGGTGAACTGGTCCATGTAGTGGCCGTTCAGGCCGGCAGCGAGCGCGGCGGCCTCCGCATACAGCGTGCGGCCGTCGTCGACCAGATGGCAGTTGCCGCCATAGTGTTCGATCGCGGCGATCTTCTCCGCTGAGGTTGTGCGCGGCATCACGGCGTAGAAGGGTACGCCGATCATCTGCGCGAAATAAGCTTCCGACACCGCGGTCGATCCCGACGATGCTTCGACGACGGGCGTGCCTTCGCGGATGTGGCCGTTGCAGAGCGCGTAGAGGAACAGCGAGCGCGCCAGCCGATGCTTCAGGCTGCCGGTCGGATGCGTGGACTCATCCTTCAGATAGATGTCGATGCCGGCCAGCGCCGGCACGATCAGCCGGATCAGATGCGTGTCGGCCGTGCGGCACTGGTCGGCCTCGATCGCGGCCACGGCCTCGTCGACCCAGCCGCGGCGGTAGGCTGGTGCGACCGGATCTTGCTGGCGGAACGGGAGTAGCTGCATCGACTGAATCTCTCATGATGCGTATCGCGCATCAATAGCTTCCGCTCAAAACTCCAGCGGCGCGTTGTCGACGACTTCCTTCATCACGAAGAAGGTGCGAGTCTGGCGCACGCCGGGCAGCGCGATCAGCTGTTCGCCATGGATGCGGTTGAAATCCTCCATGTCGCCGACGCGGATCTTCAGGAAGTAGTCGAAGTCGCCGGCGACCAAATGGCAGTCGAGCACGAATTTCAGCTTTGCGATCGCCTGCTCGAAGATCGCAAAGCTCTCCGGCGTCGAGCGGTCGAGCACCACGCCGACCATCACCAGCGTGCCCTTCGCCACCTTCTTTGGCGCCACCATCGCGCGGACGGCGGCGATGAATCCATCCTCGAACAGGCGCTGAGTGCGGCGATGACAGGTGGCGGGGCTGATGGCGACGGTTTGGGCCAGCTCGGCATTGCTGAGCCGGCCGTTATTTTGCAGCAATCGCAACATCTTAAGGTCGATACGATCGAGCCGGGACGACATGGAAGAAACTTCCAGTAATAATAGCTAGCCCGGAAGAAATACTACTCTATATCGCCATCAACGCAAGAATCTGCGCAACATGGGCGCAATATTTGAGAGCACCTTTTCCCAGGGCGATGCTAGCCCTTTTGGGACGCCAACGCCAATCGGGATGACCCAACAATGCTGGACAAATTCGCGCGCTACCCGCTGACCTTCGGCCCGACGCCCATCGAGAAGCTGGAGCGGCTGTCAAAGCACCTCGGTGGCAATGTCGAGATCTATGCCAAGCGCGAGGACTGCAATTCCGGCCTCGCCTATGGCGGCAACAAGCTGCGCAAGCTCGAATACATCATCCCGGACGCGATCGCCTCGAACGCCGATACGCTGGTCTCGATCGGCGGCGTGCAGTCGAACCATACCCGCATGGTCGCGGCGGTCGCCGCCAAGATCGGCATGAAGTGCCGCCTGGTGCAGGAAGCCTGGGTGCCGCACGAGGACGCGGTCTATGATCGCGTCGGCAACATCATGCTGTCGCGGATCATGGGCGCCGACGTGCGCCTGGTCGACGACGGCTTCGACATCGGCATCCGCAAGAGCTGGGAGGAGGCGATCGAGGAGGTAAAGGCTGCCGGCGGCAAGCCCTACGCGATTCCCGCCGGCGCGTCCGTGCACAAATTTGGCGGGCTCGGCTATGTCGGCTTCGCCGAGGAGGTGCGCAAGCAAGAGCAGGAGCTCGGCTTCAAGTTCGACTACATCGTCGTCTGCACCGTCACCGGCTCCACCCATGCCGGCATGCTGGTCGGCTTCGCCGCCGACGGCCGCGCGCGAAAGGTGATCGGCATCGACGCCTCCTTCACGCCGGCGCAGACCAAGGCGCAGGTGCTCTCGATCGCGCAGAACACGGCCAAGCTCGTCGAGCTCGGCAAGGATCTCGTCGCGGACGACGTCGTGCTGATCGAGGACTACGCTTATCCCGCCTATGGCGTGCCGTCGGAGGAGACCAAGGAGGCGATTCGCCTCACCGCGCGGCTCGAAGCCATGATCACCGACCCCGTCTACGAGGGCAAGTCGATGCAGGGTATGATCGACCTCGCGCAGAAGGGCTATTTCGAGAAGGGCGCGAAGATCCTCTACGCCCACCTCGGCGGTGCCCCGGCGCTGAACGGCTATGGCTACGCGTTCCGGAACGGGTGAGTGAGGGCGCGTCTCGCGCCGCCTCTCCAATGTCGTCCTGGCGAAAGCCAGGATCCATTATCCCGACGGTCAGTTGCTGAGACGTGCTGGGGGCTACCAGCGCGCCATTTCCCACGGCCTGTGGCTATGGATCCCGGATCTGCGCTCCGCTTCGCTGCGCTTGTCCGGGATGACGATGTGGAGAGGGAGGCGCGCACTAACAGCCGCCGCCCTCGCCTACCGCGTCCGCACGATCTGCAGCAGCTCGTCCCCGTAATGTTCGAGCTTCTTGTCGCCGATGCCGGGGACTTTGCGCAGTTCGTCGAGCGTGGTCGGCCAGGCCCGGACGATGCCATCGATGGTGGCATCGTGCAGCACCACATAGGCCGGCACGCCGCGCTCGCGCGCGATGTCTGAACGCCAGGACCGGAGCCGCGCGCGCAATTCGGGATCGACATCGCCTTGCGGCGCATTTGCCGCGGGCGCGAGCTCGCCGCGGCGGGATTTGGCACGGCTGCCGCGGATGCGGGTGCCGGGCGCCTCCTCGCGCAGCCACACCTCGGTCTCGCCGCGCAGCACACCACGCGAGGACTCCATCAGCTTCAGCGCGCCGAAAGCTTCGCTGTCGCTCTGCAAATAGCCCATGGCCACCACTTGCCGTAGCACGGTGCGCCATTGCTTCTCGTTGAGCTCGCGCCCGATCCCGAACACCGAGAGCTTGTCGTGGCCGAACTGCGTCACCTTCTCGGTCAGGCGTCCGATCAGCACGTCGATCAGGTGCATGGCGCCAAAACGCTGGCCGGTGCGATAGACGCAGGACAGCAGCTTCTGCGCCAGCACCTTGCCGTCGCGCATCTGCGGCGGCGTCAGGCAGTTGTCGCAATTGCCGCAACTCTCGCCATGCAAGGTCTCGCCGAAATAGCCGAGCAGCCGCCTGCGCCGGCACTGCGCGGTTTCGGCAAGGCCCACCAGCGCATCGAGTTTGCCGATCGAGACCCGCTTGAAATCGTCCGACGCAGCGGATTCGTCGATCATGCGGCGCTGCTGCACGATGTCGGAGAGGCCATAGGCCATCCAGGCCGCCGACGGCTTGCCGTCGCGGCCGGCGCGCCCCGTCTCCTGGTAATAGGCCTCGATGCTTTTGGGCAGGTCGAGATGGGCGACGAAGCGCACATCCGGCTTGTCGATGCCCATGCCGAAGGCGATGGTCGCGACGATGACGATGCCGTCCTCGTTGAGGAAGCGATCCTGGTTGCGCGAGCGCACGCTGCTGTCGAGCCCGGCATGATAGGGCAGCGCCGCAATGCCGGCATCATCGAGCGCGGCGGCGACCTCCTCGACCCGGTTGCGGGACAGGCAATAGACCACGCCGGCGTCGCCCGCATGGCGCTCCCGGATAAACTCCTTGAGCTGCGACACCGCATTGCGCTTGTCGACGATCTCGTAGCGGATGTTGGGCCGATCGAAGCTGGAGACGAATTGTGGACTGCCCCCAAGCTGGAGCCGCTCGACGATCTCCTTCCGCGTCAAATCGTCGGCGGTCGCGGTCAGCGCGATGCGCGGCACGTCGGGAAAGCGCTCGGCGATGATGGACAGGCCGACATATTCCGGACGGAAATCATGGCCCCATTGCGAGACGCAATGCGCCTCGTCGATCGCGAACAGCGCCACCTTCGCCCGCGCCAGCAGCGACAGGCAGCGCGGCGTCACCAGGCGTTCCGGTGCGACATAGAGCAGATCGATATCGCCCGCGATCAGGCGGCGCTCGACCTCGGCGGCCTCCTGCGGCGTCAGCGACGAATTCAGCGCGGCAGCATTGACTCCCGCCTCGATCAGGCCGGCAACCTGGTCGCGCATCAGCGCGATCAACGGCGAGACCACGATGCCGCAGCCTTCACGCAGCAGCGACGGCAATTGGTAGCACAGCGACTTGCCGCCGCCGGTCGGCATCAGCACCAGGCAATTACCGCCATCGGTGACATGCCGGATGATCTCGCCCTGCGCGCCACGAAAACCCGGCAGGCCGAACACCGAATGCAGCACCGACAGCGCGTCGCGGTCATCGGCGGGCGCAGGCAACGGAGCGGTGGAGGGAGCGGACATGGGCGGAACAGGACCGGGCCGTGAGATTCGACACAAGGCCAGTCGCATGACGGCGCGGGCGTGGCAAGACTGTTTGCGCGGCAAGTGGAGAAGGGAAAGAAGCGCCTACGCCCCGATTCGCCGCAAAGCGTCCGCGACCGTCACGATCGGCATGTTACGCGTCCCGGCCGCCTTCAGCGCGTGGCGGAGCAAGGCCGGCGTGCAGCCATAGGGGCTCGGCGCATCGACGACATCATGGCCGTAGAAGATCAGCCAGCCGCCACTTGCAACCGCCTCGTCGAAATAGTGGTCGACGCCACGCGTATCGATCTCCCAATCGACCAAAGGCGAGGCGCGCAGGAACTGGAGGTCGATGACGTCGCGATTGACGCCAGGAAGGATGCCGCGCGCCGACCGGAAATTTTTGGCGAGCTGCGGCTTGCGCCAGACCGAGGCGAGGCCGTAGGGATAGGCGAAATTCTCCAGCACGATCGACGAATCGATGGCGCGAAAATAGCTGCGGTTCCGCTCGATCTCGCGTGCCATCGCGGTCTCGTCGAGATCGATTGCGCGCAGGTGCGAAAAGGTGTGACAGGCGATCTCGTGGCCGGCTTGATGAAGCCGCACGATCGCGTCGTTCGACAGGCCGTGCCAGTGATCCCCCGGCTGGTCGATCAGGCTGCCGGCGAGGTAGAACGTGCCGCGGCCGCCGTGCTCTTCCAGGAGCGATGCACCCTGGCCTGCGGCACTGTCGGGCGCGTCATCGAAGGTGAAGCTCACCATCGGCGCATGCGCCGGCAATCTGTGCGGCGCGGCGCGGAAATGCCGGGCCAGCCGATTGCTCACGCGTCCCTGGAGTGCCGACAACACGACCGCATTTCCTGTTTGCCCCGACCTCTTCACTGAAGCATTCACGTGTCGCCTGAGGCAAGCTTCACACTTTGTTAGCCCTAACGTGGAACCCGCAGTCTTAACCTAGCGCGCAAGCAGCGGCGCCTCGGTGTCTGCGGCGAGATATTGCAGCCAATTGCGAAAAAGCGCCGCCGCGGCGCTGCCGGCCGCGATATCGGCGCGCAAATTCAGCGCGGGCAGCCCGTTGGTGAGGGCGGGATGACGCTGGTGCCTCGCCCGCTTCTCGAAGCGCACGAGCTTCTCTTCCGTCGCTGCGTCAAAATAACTCACGGGCAGGTGCGGATAATTCTCGCGCTCGCGCGCGAGATAGCGGCCGATGTCGCGCAGATATTCGCGCTGGAGCGACAGCGCATCGTATTCGGGATGGCCCTGGAAGAAGACGAATCGGCTGGCATATTGCCGCACGAAGACGTCGACGCCGGCCTGGGCCGAGCGCGTCAGCACCTGATAACCGGCCCGCGTCAGATCGCTCTCGGCGACTTCGTTGAGACGCGAATGTGAAACCTTGAACGGAGCGGGCGCCGCACGTGTCAGCGCATCATTCGCGACGGGCTCGCAGTCGAAGATACCGTGACATTTTGTCGGGAGGCGCAGCCGTCCGATGCGATCGAGGTGCAGCACCGCCGCGTGCGCGGCCAGGCACGACCAGATCGTCGAGCGCGTGTTGGTCTTGGCCCAGTCGATCAGCTCGGTGAGATCGCGCCAGTATGGCTCCTGGTCGAGTTCGGGCGCGACCGGCTCGGCACCGGTCACGATCAGTCCATCGAACTTCCGGCGTTTGAGATCGGCGAGATCGGAATACTCGCTTTCGACATGCCATTTCGCCTCGGGCGAACGCGTCACCGACGGCAGCGAGAAGCAATGGAAGCGGATGCGGCGCGGCCCCGCGGCGGCCTGGAGCAGCTTCATGAACTGCCGCTCGGTCGCCTTCAGCGCCGGGTCCGGCATGTTGTTGATCAATCCGATGGTCAGCTCGGCGCCGCCATCATTGCGCGCGACGTCGTCGTGCGCCGGCACCAGCGCCGGGCTCGAGATACCTTGATCCCTGTCGATCAAGATGCTCATCGGCCTCGCCGCTTACTCCGCGGCCTGGAGGCGCGCCGACGGGCAGGCCTTTTCCAGCGCCTGGTCGATGTCCTCGATAATATCTGCGGCATGCTCGATGCCGATCGAGAGGCGGATCGTCTCCGGCAGCACGCCGGCGACACGCTGCTGCTCCGCCGACATCTGCCGGTGCGTGGTCGAGGCCGGATGGCAGGCCAGCGACTTGGCATCGCCGATATTGACCAGACGCGTGATCAGCTTCAGCGCGTCATAGAAGGTCTTGCCGGCCTCCATCCCGCCCTTGATGCCGAAGGTGAACAGCGACGAGGCGTTGCCGTCGAGATATTTCTGCACCAGCGGATAATAGGGACTGTCCGGGAAACCGGTGTAGTTGACCCAGGCCACGCGCGGATCGGCGCGCAAGAATTCGGCGACCTTGCGGGCGTTCTCGACGTGACGCTCCATGCGCAGCGCCACAGTCTCGATGCCCTGGAGCAGCAGGAAGGCGTTGAACGGCGACAGCACCGAGCCCATGGTGCGCTGATAGATGCTGCGCGCGCGCTCGATATAGGCGGTCTTGCCGAAGCGCTCGGCATAGACGAGGCCGTGATAGGAGGCGTCCGGCTTGTTGTAGCCGGGGAAGCGATCGGCGTGCTTGGCCCACGGGAAATTTCCGGAATCGACGATGGCACCGCCGAGCGTAGTGCCGTGGCCGCCCAGGAACTTGGTCAGCGAATGCACGGCGATGTCGGCGCCGTAATCGAACGGCTTGAGCAGGATCGGGGTCGCGACGGTGTTGTCGACGATCAGCGGCACGCCATGCGCATGCGCGATTTTGGCGAGCGCCTCGATGTCGCAGACATTGCCGGCGGGATTGCCGATGGTCTCGGCGAACACCGCGCGGGTATTCTCGTCGATGAGCCTCTCGATGGCCTCGGGCTTGTCGCTCTCGGCGAAGCGGCCCGTGATGCCCTGGCGCGGCAGAATGTGGGAGAGCAGCGTGTGCGTGGTGCCGTAGAGCTGCGGCACCGAAACGATGTTGCCGCCGTGGTCGGCGACGTTGACGAAAGCGAAATGCAGTGCGGCCTGTCCAGTCGCGACCGCCAGCGCGCCGACGCCGCCTTCGAGCTGGCTGATGCGCTTCTCCAGCACTGCGCTGGTCGGATTGGCGATGCGGCTGTAGCGAAAGCCTTCGGTCTCGAGATTGAACAGGGCTGCGCCATGATCGGCGCTGTCGAAGGCATAGGCCACGGTCTGGTAGATCGGCACGGCGACCGCGTGCGTGGTGGCTTCGGGTTCGTAGCCGGCGTGAATAGCGATCGTCTCGTTGCGCATCGTCCACCTCCGCGTGGGGCGGGCCGCACTTATTGGCCTGAATGAGGATGTGCGTTGTCCGCCGTCCTCGTGTTAGAGGCGGGTGGTAAAGCGAGCAATAATTCGTCTAGAGATCGAGGAAGTAACCCTAACGATTGTTGATGAATTGGCTAAAATTTGAGTCAAATTGGGTTAATGAATTCGGGACGTCTGGCGCAGCATACAGGAGCTTGTCCCTTCTCCCCTTGTGGGAGAAGGTGTCGCGCAAAGCGCGACGGATGAGGGGTTGCACCCGCGAAGTCGAATGCAAGACAATCGCTCGCGGATGCACCCCCTCACCCGACTCGCCGCTCCGCGGCGAGCCACCCTCTCCCACAAGGGGCGAGGGTGGCACCGTCAACGCGGCGATAGTTTGCGAGGGCTCAGGCCATCGTCTCCCACAGACGATGAGAGAGCACGCCGGCGCGCTTCTCGATCGCGGCCGCCGCATCGAGCGCGAGGTCCTCGCGATAGCGTCCGGCGATGAGCTGCACGCCGATCGGCTTGCCGTCGTGCAGCGCCACCGGCACCACGGCGCCGGGCAGGCCCAGCACGTTGATCGCGGAGATGAAGCGGATCTCGCCCCAGAAGATCTCCTTCACGCGCTCGGCGCTAACGGTGTCGTCGCGCGGCCCCGGCGTCGGCTTCACCGTAGTCGGCGCCAGCACCACCGGGTAGTCCTCGAAGAACAATTGCCAGGCGCGGATATGGCCGTTGCGCGCGGCGGTGGCGCGCATCCAGGCGGGAAGATCGAGCACATTGGCCTTGGTCTTCATGCCATTCCACGCCTTGTGGAAGTCCTCCGAAGTGACCTTCAGCATGCTGGCCTCCTGCATCACCACCGTCTCGTTGGTGATGATGTCGCACCAGGTCTGCCAGGCGCCGTTGATATCGGGCACATCGACCTCGCTGACACGATAGCCGGAACGTTCGAGATGATCGGCGGCCTGGCGCAACGCCGCCGCGATCTGCGGATCGACATCCATGTCTTCAGGGATCTTGGCGAGCGCGACCTTGATCGGCCCCTTCGGCTTCGGTCCCACCAGTGGCGCCGGCACCCACCAGGGGTCGCGCGGATCGCGCTGGCTCATCACCTCCAGCGCGAGGCGAACGTCGCCGACGTGACGGGCGAGCGGCCCCTGCGCCGACATCAGATGCGCCAGCATCGGCCGCTCGGCGGTTGCGCTTTGGTTGAAGGCGGGGATGCGGCCCTGCGTCGGCTTGATGGTGGCGACGCCATTGCAATGCGCCGGCCAGCGCAGCGAGCCGCCGATGTCGTTGCCATGCGCGATGGTGCCGATTCCGGAGGCGACCGCCGAGCCCGCGCCGCCCGAGGAGCCGCCGCAAGTGATGTTCGGATCCCAGGGATTGAGCGTCAGCCCGTGCAGGGGATTGTCGGTAAAGCCGCGGAAGGAGAATTCCGGCGTGTTGGTGAGGCCTATGACGATCGCACCAGCCTTCTTCAGGTTGCGCACCACCGGCGAATCCGACGGCGCGACCAGGTCCTTGTTGGCGAGAACGCCGTTGAAGTTGGGCCGGCCCTCATAGTCGACATTCTCCTTGATGGTGATCGGAACGCCGTGCAGAAGACCAAGCTCGCCGCCCTTGGCGCGCTGCTTGTCGGCGGCATGCGCGGCCTTCAACGCTTCTTCGCTGAGATCGACGACGACCGCGTTCAGTTTGGGATTGACCGCGCGCATCCGCTCGAGATGCGCCTCGACGGTCTCGACCGCGGAGATTGCGCCGGCGCGGATCGCAGCCGCGGTCTCCACCGCCGACCATTGCCAGGCTGGTCCCTTGGGGCGACGCGCCGTGGCGGATTTGCGCGGTGCGCCCTGCTCTGCAGTGTTCTTGACCGTCTTCGTAACGACGCCCTTACGGGCGGTGCCCTTCTTGCCCGATGTCTTCACTGCTTTCTTTGCGGCGCCTTTCTTCTTGGTCGTCGTCTTCTTCGCCACGTCGCATTCTCCTGAAATTGCGCCGCGGACGTTATGGAGGTCACGTGACCGTGTATAGGCGCTTTTCTGCATGGCGCGTTGTCGCGCCCCCTTGGGCTTCTTGAACCTTGGGGTCGTCTCGCCTGACCAATAGCATGGTTGAACGTTGTGGCGATCTATCGCTTAGATTGTCACGCGATCGCCAAGCTTTTTTGTCGCAGCTGTTTCTACACCAGCAGATTGGAATTCTTCCATGCTCGTAGAATTCGACAGCGGGTACGGCGAACAACCGTTTCGCGATCTGTGCGCCAACTACCCGGGCGCCGAGACCTATGATCCACACGATTTCCGGATTGAATGGGGACCGATCTTCCACCGCGGCCGGCTCGACGGATCGGCGCGCGTGCTCGTGGTCGGTCAGGATCCGGCCCAGCACGAAACGGTGGTGCGAAGAATTCTCGTCGGCACCGCGGGCCGCCGCACCCAGGGCTTTTTGGCCAAGCTCGGCATCACGCAGAGCTACGTCTTGGTGAACACGTTCCTGTACAGCGTTTACGGACAGAGCGGCGGCGCAAAACACCAGAACGATCCCGGCATCGTCGATTATCGCAACAAATGGTTCAAGGCCTTGCTCGGGCTTGGCAACATCGAGGCCGTCATCTCGCTTGGCGGCCTCGCGGATCAAGCCTGGATAGCCTGGCTCAAAACTCCCGATGGGGCGGCCTACAAGACCCTCGCGTATCAGCACATCACTCATCCGACCTGGCCGGAAAGCTCCGCCCATGATTCCGCCACGCAGGCGGCCAATACCAAGGTCATGCTGACCAAGTGGAATGCCGCTCTCGCCGCTCTTGCGCCGCAGATCGAGCACCCCGACGTCCAGACGCCGCTCGTGCCGTATGGCGACGCCTTCAAGCCTTCCGAGCTCGTCGACATCATTGCAAAGGACTTTCCGGCGGGACTGCCGGACTGGATGCGCGGAGATGCGGCATGGGCTGTGCGCCAAGGCGCTGATGCGGCAACCAAGCGGCGCACGATCACGATCACCATCCCCAATGGGGTGATCCCATGAGTCCGGCCGCAGGCCCGACGCGATGGGCGCTGACCGGGCGGGTCGTGACGATGTCTGCCGAGGGCGACGTCATCGAGAATGGAACGATCTTCATCGAGGACAATCGCATCGCTGGAATTACACCCAAGGGACAGCCGGCTCTAGCGGGCTTCGAGGCCGTTCAGGCAATGAAGACCGGCGGCACCATCTACCCCGGCCTGATCGAGCTGCACAACCATTTGAGTTACAACATCCTGCCGCTCTGGCGCGTGCCGCAGCTTTTTGGCAATCGCGACCAGTGGCAGAATGCCAAATCGTACAGGACGTCCGTGACCGGCCCCATGAGCGCGATTGCTCTTGCCGACGACGGCTCACTGCTGCCGGCGCTGGTTCGTTATGTCGAAGCCAAATGCCTGGTCGCGGGAACGACGACGAGCCAGGGGATCACGCTTTCGAACTGGAGCGGAACGATCCACAAATACTACAAGGGGGCCTTGCGCGCCACCGAGATCGGCAGCCCTCCGGATCTGCCGCGAGCGCACTCGAAGATTCCCGATATCGACGCCGAGGACTGGTTGAAGTTCGACAACGAGCTCAAATCGTCGGCCTGCTTCCTGCTCCATCTCAGCGAAGGGATCGACGTCAAGGCGCATAGTCACTTCCTCGCGTTGCGCAATTCGGCGGGCCAATGGGCGCTCGAGCCGTCCCTGGCCGGCATTCATTGCACGGCGCTCGATGCAACCGACTTCGGCACGATGGCTCAGCACCAGGCCAAGGTCGTCTGGTCTCCGCTGAGCAATCTGCTGCTCTATGGGAAAACCACCGACGTCGTCGCCGCGCGCACGGCCGGCCTCACCATCGCGCTCGGCTCGGATTGGTCGCCGTCCGGCAGCAAAAATCTGTTGGGAGAACTGAAGGCGGCGAAGGTCGTGACGGCGCATTTCGGCCTCGGATTCAGCGATTACGAGATCGTCACGATGGCGACGCGGAATCCGGCCGCAATTCTGAAATGGGATGGCAAGCTGGGAACGATCGCCCAGGGCAAGTTCGCCGACCTTCTGGTCGTCAAAGGGAGCGGTGGCGATCCCTACGGCCATCTGATCAGTTCGCGCGAGCAGGATATCGTCCTGGTCACCATCGGCGGACGACCGCGCTACGGTTCGAACAAGGCCATGCAACAGGCGGGAGGAAGCGGCGAGGCCTTCAAAATTGGCAGAGCCGCACGGGTGATCGATTTCAGCTCGCCCGACCAGGATCCGGGAATCGAGAAGATCACGCTGGCGGAGGCGACGGCGCGCTTGAGCGCCGCACTCGGCAAGCTCGGCACAATGCAGCAGCATAGCCTCGCCATGACGGAGGCGATCGCCAGCGGAACGGCGTCACGAACCGGCTGGCGTCTCGCGCTCGATGAGCAATTCGGCAACAACGTCGAATTGCGCCCGCAGCTCGAATACAACGGCACCCGCACCGGTCCCGATTTGCGCGCCGTGGCGGCCGCCGCCGAGCCGTTGCATCCGATCAAGCTCGACGCTCTCACGGTGGCCGGCGATCGCGTCTTTCTGGAAACGCTGAAGAGCGAGCCAAATCTTCCGCAGGGAATGGCTGCGGCGATCGCCGCTTTCTATTAGACTAGTCGTTTGTCACACCGCCGGCGGGTTCAGCCGCGTAAAACCTTCCTGGATGCGATAGGGATAATAGGGATAGGGCGGCATCACCGCGCTGACCTCGTCGAGACGCTTGATCTGATCCGCGCTCAGCGACCAGCCGACCGCGCCGAGATTATCGCGCAACTGCGCCTCGTCGCGGGCGCCGATGATCACGGAGGAGACCGTGGGACGGGACAGCAACCAGGCGATCGCAACCTGCGGCACCGTGCGGCCGGTCTCCACGACGATCGCGTCCAGCACGTCGACGATGGCATAGAGCCGCTGTTCGTCCACGAGCGGACCGAACTGTGCGGTGGCGTGCAGGCGGCTGTTTTGCGGCAGCGGCTGACCGCGCCGGATATTTCCAGTGAGCCGGCCCCAGCCGAGCGGACTCCAGACCAGCGCGCCGACGCCCTGGTCGCGTGCGAGCGGCATCAGCTCCCACTCATAGTCGCGGCCGAGCAACGAGTAGTAGACCTGATGCGCGACATAGCGGGGCCAAGCGCGCCGGTCCGCCATCGCGAGCGACTTCATCAGCTGCCAGCCGGCGAAATTGGAGACGCCGACATAGCGCAGCGTGCCCGCACGTACGAGCGTATCCAGCGTCGACAGCACCTCCTCGACCGGCGTGAAAGCGTCGAAGGCATGGAGCTGGAGCAGGTCGAGATAGTCGGTGCCGAGCCGGTGCAACGCGGCTTCGACCGAATTGAGCAAGCGATGCCGCGACGAGCCGGCATCGAGCGGGCCGTCGCCCATTGGCAGGCTCATCTTGGTGGAGATCAGCACCTTGTCGCGGCGACCCTTGATCGCGGCGCCGAGAATCTCCTCGGACCCGCCGCTCGAATAGACGTCGGCGCTGTCGAACAGATTGACGCCGGCCTCGAGGCAGATGTCGACGAGCCTGCGCGCCTCGTCCGCGCCGCTGCGGCCCCAGGCCGAGAACAGCGGTCCCTGTCCGCCGAAGGTGCCGGTGCCGAAGCTCAGCACTGGCACTCTGAGGCCGGAGGCGCCGAGATTACGGTACTCCATGATCGTGAGCTTCCTATTCCGCCGGGCACGCCGCGACTGCGGCCTGCGCGCGGTCGAGCCGGAAACTCCACAGCGCGAGAGCGAGCCCGATCGCCGTGATCCCGGCTGCGACCAGCGGCAGCGCGGAAAGGCCGAGACCGCGATCGATACTGACCCCGCCGGCCCAGGCGCCAAGTGCGTTGCCGAGATTGAAGGCGGCGATGTTGAGGCTCGAGGCCAGCGTGCGGCCGCTGGGGCCGGCCGCCTCCAGCACGCGCAGCTGAAGCGGCGCGACGGTTGCGAAGGCGGCGATGCCGAGCAGCAGGATCAGCGCGACGGCAAGGGTCTTGATCGACAGCACGGCGGCCAGCCCCACGAGCACGATGGCGAGCGCGGCGAGCGTTCCGATCAGGGCGCGCGCCAGACCACGATCGGCGAGCTTGCCTCCGGCGACGTTGCCGATCGCAAGCCCGACACCGAACACCAGCAGGATCGGCGAGACCGCGGCTTCCGAAAAGCCGGTGAAGCGCGTCAGGATCGGCTGGATATAGGTAAAGACGGCGAACAGGCCGGCGAAGCCGAACACGGTCATGGCAAGGCCGAACAGCACCTGCGGACGCCCGAGCACGGAGACTTCCTCGGCGAGCGAGATCGGCTTGTCGCCATTGCCGACATGGCCGGGCACCAGCGCCGCCACCACCGCAAAGGCGATCACGCCGATCGCCGTCACCGCCCAGAATGCCGCGCGCCAGCCGAGCATCAGGCCGAACCAGGCGCCGAAGGGCACGCCGAGCAGCGTCGCGACCGTGAGACCAATGAACATGGTCGATATGGCAGAGGCGCGCTTGTCTTCGGCAACCAGGCTGGTCGCCACCACCGAACCGACGCCGAAGAAGGTGCCGTGGGCGAGCGAGGTCAGCACGCGGGCCGCCATCAGCAATTCGTAGTTCGGCGCCAGCGCGCAAGCCGCATTGCCCAGCGTGAAGATCGCCATCAGCGCCAGCAGCACGGTTTTGCGCGGTAGCCGTCGCGTGGCCAGGGTCAGGACGGGAGCACCGACGAACACGCCGAGCGCGTAGCCGGAGATCAGCAGGCCAGCGATCGGCACGGAGACGTGCATGTCGGCGGCGACCTGAAGCAGCAGGCCCATGATGATGAATTCGGTGGTGCCGATGCCGAAGGCACCGGCGGTGAGCGCGAGGACGGCGGGAGGCATGCGTGGCTCCGATGCGAGGGACGAGCCACGCAAATAGCCGCACCGCAGCAAAACCATTAGAATGTCCGCAATCCAATCATTTGTGACGTGAATTCAACATGGCCCGTTTCGACACCAACCGCTCCGCCGAGATGGAAGTCTTTGTCCGCGTCGTTGATCTCGGCGGCTTCACCCAGGCCGCGCGAAAACTGCGCCTGACGCCGTCGGGCGTCAGCAAACTGATCTCGCGGCTGGAGACGCGCCTCGGCACGCGGCTGATCAACCGCACCACGCGCAAGCTCACGCTGACGGAAGAAGGCCAGGCCTTCTACCAGCGCGCCGTGCGCATCCTCGCCGAGATGGAGGAGGCCGAGCGCGAGGCCGCTTCAGGCGCTGCGCCGCGCGGGCGCCTCGCCGTCAACAGCAATATTCCCTTCGGCATGCTGCACGTGATGCCGCTGATCCCGCGCTTCCTGGAAATGCATCCCAACGTCACGCTCGATCTCGTGCTGACCGACACGCTGATCGACCTGATGCAGGAGCGCGCCGATGTCGCGATCCGCGTCGGACCTCTGCGGGCGTCACGTCTTGTCGCGCGAAAACTCGGCACCAGCCGCATGGTCGTGGTCGGTGCGCCGGATTATCTCGCACGCTTCGGCACGCCGAAGACGCCTGATGATCTCGCGGATCACCGCGGCATCGGCTGGACCTTTCCGCGCTCGATCCGCGCCTGGCCGTTCAAGCGCGGCGACCGCACCGAGGAAGCCGTGCCGCCGCCGGCCGCCCGCGCCAGCGACGGCGAAGCCGCCCGGCGCCTCACGCTCGGCGGCGTCGGCCTCGCCCGCCTCGCCCTCTTCCACATCGGCCCCGACATCGAAGCCGGCCGCCTCGTGCCGGTTCTGCAAAGCTACAACCCCGGCGACCGCGAAGACATCCACGCCGTCTATGTCGGCCACACCGCGCCGCTGCCCGCGCGCGTCCGCGCGTTCATCGATTTTCTGGCGGAGCATGTGCGGGTGAGCGATCCCGCGCTGAAACGCGCGGGAGATGGGAGGTGGAGGTTGGTTGGGGGAAGCTGATGGCGGAGGAGACGGGAAAAAATCGATTCGCCCTCCTTCGCTAAAGCTGCCGCGGCCCTCTTTCTTGCGAGTAGCATGGCAGTTCGCATTGGCGATGCAAATTTGAACCGGCAGTGCTAGTGCTGCCGCCTAGCTTCAACACGCGACCCCAAAAGCACGCGCGTGTCGCCTAAGTTTCCGGCCGATGGCGGCGAACTTGGCGCCGCCTAAAGCGCGATGAGATGAGGAGGAATCATCATCGCGCTTTAAGTTGTTGTTTGAGCATCATCTTTTCGGAAAACCGCTTCGCACTTTTCCGGATGATGCTCTAGCCGATCTGAACCACCCGAAGATTATTCGTGGTGCCCGCTTCGCCAAACGGCACGCCAGCTACCACCACGATGGAGTCCGTCCGCTGCGCGAACTCCTCGGTGAGCGCCGTCCTTGTCGCGCGATCGACCATTTCCTCGTAAGAATTGACGTCCGCGGACAGAACACTGTGCGCGCCCCACAAAAGACAAAGCTGCCGCGACACCCGTTGATCCGGCGTAACCGCCAGGATCGAGACCTGCGGTCGTTTGCGGGCGATGCGGGCCGCCGTCGTCCCGCTCGACGTGAACGCGACAATGGCCGACGCATGAAGAGCCGCGGCGAGATCAGCGGCCGCCGCAGCGACGGCGTGGGGCGCGGTTTCTTCCTCACCTGGTTCGGAGGCATTGATGATGGAGCGATACATCTTGTGCCGCTCCGTGCTCTCGATAATGCGACTCATCATGGCAACCGCCTCGCGGGGGTACTGGCCGGTCGCGGATTCCGCCGACAGCATGACGGCATCGGCGCCGTCATAGATCGCGGTGGCGACATCGGAGGCTTCGGCGCGGGTGGGAGTGGGCGCAGCGACCATCGAGTCGAGCATCTGGGTTGCGACGATCACGGGTTTTCCGAGCAGACGGCAGGACCTGATCAACTCCTTCTGGCGACCGGGCACATCCTGGTGTGGAATCTCCACGCCCAGATCGCCACGGGCGACCATGACCGCGTCGGAGAGCCGGACGATGTCATCGATGTGTTCGAGCGCAGCGGGCTTTTCGACCTTCGTCATAATCCCGGCGCGATTGCCGATGATGCCGCGCGCCTCGATGACATCTCCGGGCTTCTGAACGAACGAAAGCGCCACCCAATCGACCCCTAGCTTCAGGCCGAATTCGAGATCGGCTCGATCCTTCGCGGTTAGTGGGGATAGATTCAAAACGGCGGTGGGGACGTTCACGCCCTTGCGGTTCGAGATGACGCCGCCAAAGATGATTTTCGCATCGATTGCATCGGCAGCCAGCCCGGTGACGCGAACGCGGACCCGCCCGTCGTCAATCAGCAGATCATCGCCCGGCGCAACCGCGTCGAAGATCTCCGGGTGGGGCAGCGGGATCGACATCCTGTCGCCATCGGATCCCGACAAGACAAAGCGCACATTCTCGCCGGCGGCGACAGCGATCTTTCCGTCCTTGATGGTTCCGACCCGGATTTTCGGCCCCTGCAAATCCTGCAAGATACCGATCGGCCGGCCAACCCGCGTCTCCAGCGCGCGTATGGCCGCGTGCACCTTGGCGTGGTCCTCATGCGTGCCGTGGCTGAAGTTCAGCCGAAATGTGTCGACGCCGGCAAGGAAGAGCGCTTCCAGCATTTCGGGCGATCCGCTTGCCGGACCGACGGTAGCAACGATTTTGGCTCGACGATTGCGGCGCATGGTCTATTCGGCCTGTCGGCCGCCTTTGAGTGATCAGAACGGCTCTGATGTCGTTGACGTTGGTGCCGGTCGGACCGGTACGAATCAAATCGCCGATCCCGGCAAAGAAACTATAGCTGTCGTGCGCGGCAAGGAAGGTCCGGGGATCAAGATTTGCCGTGCGGGCCCGCGCAAGGGTCTCCGGCGTGACGAACGCGCCGGCGGCATCTTCGGTTCCGTCGATACCGTCGCTGTCGCCTGCAAACGCGAAAACGCCCGCCTCGCCAGTCATATTGATGGCGAAGCTGAGCACCGCCGCGCCGGGATCGGTGCTGGCAACCGCAGCGTCGAAGATCGCCCGAAGCGCGGCCCGCGCCGCAGTGTCGGTCCACTCCAGCGGTGACGGACCGTCAGATATTGGAACTGTGGATGGCCTCCACCACGGCGTCCGTAACGTCCTTGGTGGTTGCCGTACCGCCCACGTCAGGCGTCGTGATCCCGGCGCCGGTGACTTTTTCCACGGCGCGCATCAACCGCGCCGAGGCGTCCGCCTCGCCGAGATGATCGAGCATCTGCGACGCGGTCCAGAAGCTTGCGACCGGATTGGCAATGCCCTTGCCGGTGATGTCGAACGCCGAACCATGGATTGGTTCGAACATGGACGGAAAGCGGCGCTCCGGGTCGATATTGGCGGTCGGCGCCACGCCGAGACTGCCAGCCAGCGCGCCGGCAAGATCGGACAGGATGTCGGCGTGAAGATTGGTCGCGACGATGGTGTCGAGACTCTGCGGCTTGAGCGTCATCCTGACCGTCATCGCATCGACCAGCATCTTGTCCCAGGTGACGTCGGGAAATTCCCTCGAGACCTCGTCGGCGATCTCGTCCCACATCACCATGCCATGGCGCTGGGCGTTCGACTTGGTGACGACGGTGAGGAGCTTGCGCGGCCGCGACAGCGCCAGCTTGAACGCATAGCGCATGATGCGCTGGACACCGACCCGGGTGAAGATCGCCACTTCTGTTCCGACTTCCTCGGGCAGTCCGCGATGGACGCGACCGCCGCATCCGGCATATTCGCCCTCGGAATTTTCACGAACGATCACCCAGTCGAGGTCGCCGGTGCCGACGTTGCGCAGCGGCGACGTGATCCCAGGCAATATCTTGGTCGGCCGGACGTTGGCATATTGGTCAAAACCCTGGCAGATCGGCAGGCGCAAGCCCCACAGCGTAATGTGGTCAGGAACGTCGGGCGCGCCGACGGCGCCGAAGTAGATCGCGTCAAACTTCTTCAGCTTGGCGAGGCCATCGGCCGGCATCATCACGCCGTGCTTGCGATAATAGGCGGAACCCCAGTCGAACGTTTCGACGTTGAACTTGACGTCTCCCATTCGCTTCTGGAGGCTTTCCAGCACCGTGGTGCCGGCGGCGATGACTTCGGGGCCGATACCGTCGGCGGGGATGGCTGCGATCGAATATTCACGCATCTGAATGCTCCATGAGAACCGGTTTGAGGGAATTATCGCTGGGGGATCGGGTCAACGACCGCCGCGGGCGCACGTTGCGATCGGGCAAGGACGAGGGTGAGGACGGCGGACAGGACCAGCAATGCTGCGACGAAGAACAGCCCGCCCTGGAAACTACCGGTCATATCCTTGATCCAGCCGATCATCGCCGGACCGACGAAACCGCCGAGATTGCCGATCGAGTTAATTGTGGCGATACCCGCTGCCGCAGCGGAGCCGGACAGGAACAGGGTCGGCATGCTCCAGAGCGGCGGCTTCGACGAACTGATGCCGATATTGACCAGCGCCAGCGTCAACAGAACGGACAGCACCGTGCCGGCAAATCCGGCCATCACCAGGCCGAGAGACGCAAGCATGCAGGCACCGACAACGTGCCACGTGCGCTCGTCGGTGCGATCCGAATGACGTGCCCAAACGACCATGGCAACGATGGCGACGGCTCCCGGCAGCGCATTGAGGAACCCGACCTGCAGCGACGACAGACCGAATTCCTTGATGATTTGCGGCGTCCAGATGCCGAGCGTGTAAAGGCCCGCCGACGTGCCGAAATAGACCAATGCCAGAGCGAGAACCCGCAGATCGGCGAGCCCCCGCCAAATGCTGTGGCTGGCCGTTGCGGCCTTCCCCGCGACTTCCGTATTCATTGTCGTCACCAGCCAATGGCGTTCTTCATCGCTCAGCCATTTTGCCTTTTCCGGCCGGTCGGTCATGTAGAACAGCACGACGACGCCGAGAATGACGGCGGGGATGGCCTCGATGATGAACATCCACTGCCAGCCACTGAGGCCCAGAACGCCGTGCAACTCCAGCAGTGCACCGGATACGGGAGACCCGAGAACCGTTGAAAGTGGCGCAGCCGCCATGAAGATCGCGGTGACGGCGGCGCGCTGCCTCGCGGGAAACCAGTAGCTGAGATAAAGGATAATTCCGGGAAAGAAGCCTGCCTCTGCGGCACCGAGCAAGAAGCGCAGCGTGTAGAAGCTGGCGGAGCCCTGCACGAACGCCATGGCGCCTGAAATCAAGCCCCAGGTGATCATCACCCGCGCGATCCAGATCCGGGCCCCGACCTTGTCGAGGACGAGGTTCGACGGCACTTCGAACAGGAAATAGCCAAGGAAAAAGATCCCCGCGCCAAATCCGAACACGGTCGGCGAGAAGCCGAGATCCTTGTTCATGGTCAGGGCCGCGAAGCCAATATTGACGCGGTCGATGAAGGCAATGAAGTAGAGCAGCATCACGAAGGGAACGATGCGCAGCGTGACCTTGCGCAGCACGCGCGCTTCCAGCTCGGCACTCATGGGATGGGCTCCTCGCCTGATTTGTATTGCTTTTGATTTCCGCGCCGTTCGACGCGTTGAAGGCCACCCTGCGGCGGCAAGCGCCGGGACTCAATTGGCTCCCGTTTATACAAAAAAATGATATAATCACGATGGCGGCGGGCCTGGACCCGCGGAGTGGGGGCAAACCTGGAGCAGGATCGGACAAGGCATGACTGCTTTGGGAAAGACGCCGGACCGGCGCTGCCCCAAAAACGTGCACCAACGTTCGAACCCAAGGTCCCGCCCTGCCAAAATTCCCAAGCGGCCACGCCACGCCCGCATCTGTCGTCGACGCCCTGAAAGCCGTAGCTGGCCATCCGTCAAAAGCGCGCGCGAGCTTTGCCGGGGGCCGGTGCGTGCGCGGTACCTATGCCCCGTCGGATCAGGCGAAGGAGATCACGCGATCCCGCAGTTTCACAAAACCATCGCGCGTGCTGGCGCGCTTTTCGGTGAGCGGCGGCAATCCCGGGATCGCGGACACCGACAAGCACGTGCTGCGCGGCTTCTGGTTCCGGCTCGGCGGCGATGGCGACCGCTCGGACATTCTCACGCAGAACGCCCCGGTGCATTTCGCAAGGACGCTCGACCAGATGCTGGCTTTCCTCAAAGCGCGCGCTCCGGGACCGAACGGCAAGCCGGATATGATGAAGGTCAGGGCATTCTCCGCGGCCAACCCCGAAACGTTGCATCAGGCGAACTACACCACCGCGCATTTGCTGCCCCCAAGCTTTGCCGGCACGACCTATTGGGGCGTGCATGCCTTTCCCGCAACAAACGCGAAAGGCGAGACACGGTTCATCAAGTTCAAGGTCGTTCCCGTCGGTGCGGATGTCCCTCCGGCCGCGGACAAGGCCAAGGCGAGGCCTGCCGACCTCCTGCACGGCGACTTCGAAGATCAGATCGCCGCAGGCGATATGCGGTTCAGCGTGATGGCGCTGCTCGACCGTCCCGGCGACCCCGTGATGGACGTCACCATCCGATGGACGGATGAAGACAGGCGTGAAGCGGTGCGGCTGGGAACGATCGTGATCACCGGTATCGAAGCGGACGCAACATGCGACCCCTCCGTCTTCAATCCGGCCAATCTCGCCGACGGCATCGGTTATCCGCCGGACGAGATCTTTGCGGCACGCGCCGCCTACGTGATCTCGCCTGGCGAACCGCCGCTGAGCGGCAACGAGTTACGCTTCGTTTTCTGATCCGCCCTGCTTCTCGCGGCGCCAGGCGCCCGGGCTGATGCCGACCACCTCGGAAAACACCCGCGTAAAGTGGCTCTGATTGGCAAACCCAGCCGATATCGCAATCTCCGACAGCGGCAGGTCGCGGACGCTCATCAATTGCTTGGCCGCCTTCACGCGCTGGCGAAGCAGCCACTGGTGCGGCGGCAGGCCGGTGGAGATACGAAACGCGCGCGAAAAATGGCTGACCGAGAGATCGAACTCGGCCGCGACCTGTTGCAATGAAAGCTTTCCGCCGAGATCGGATTCGAGTCTTTCGCAGGCGCGCTTCGCCTGCCACGGCGCAAGCCCGCCGCGGGCCAGCTCAGTGCTGCGCGCTCCGCCATAGGCCTGGGCAACGTGTGCGGTGAAGGCGAGCATCATGTGATCGATGAAGAGCTGGTTGGTCTCGTCCGGCCGGCGTAGCCCTTCCATCAGCGAGCCGCCGATATGACGGATCACCGCGTCGTCATGGCCGGTGCCGAGCTCACAGGCCAACTCACCCACGCGCGGCGCGCGGGACTGTTCGGCGATGCCGTCGAGCGCCGAGCGCGGCAGATAGAAAAACAGCGAGTGGAACGGCTTGTCGATGACATAGCGCGGATCGCGCTTGAGATCGTAGAGATAGGTTGCGCCCGCGCGGACGTCCGCCTTCATGACGCACTTGCCGCTCTCCCAGAGCTCGCAGTCCGGATAATCGTGCAGCTTCAGGCTGACGAGAAAGGCATCCTCCAGGGTCAGCGTACCGGACAGACCGGGCACGGGGTTGTCATCCCGCGTTTCGGTGACCGCAAGCTCGACGCTGCGCAGCGAACGCGTCATCAGCGAGGGCGGCGCATCCTTCAGATGCAGAAACTGCCCGAGCCTTTGTCCGAAGGCGGCCGCCGGTGCCATGTGAATCGATCTCATCCGCTGGAGCTGGACCACGAGGCCGTCGCCTTGCGAGGTCGCGGGTCATTATCTGACATCAGCGAACGGCCGTCCAGACTCGCCCGCAACGAGCGGTTGTTTGCTTGAGGTCGCACGGTGTCAGTTTTGTGACACCAACCCGAACCCAAGAGCGTCAGCCCTGTTCTCCATCCGCGATCGCGCCGTTCAACACAAGGATTTGCAACCGTCGACTGCCTAATTCGACAGCAGAAGGCGACCATGCACCTTTGTTGAGCGCGACCTTCGTCGCGCACGGACGCGTGATCGCGGCTCGCAGCAAGATCGGACAAAGCATGGCCGCTTTAGGAAAGACCCCGTAATTTTACGCGCCTAGAACGCGCACCGAAAACTCGCGGGCGCTTACGGGCATATGGGCAGACAGCAAGCAATAGTTTTGCGTCAACCCGCAAGCCCGGCGGCGCGAGTGCATGGTTCCCCTGAAGCGAGCAAACCGCCATGAGCAAACCGATCTTGCGCGATTCTTCGCAAGTGAATTCCCAGGCCGTGTCTGAAACGCGCCAGAGCAACGTGCCGATTGCCGATGGGCGTGCTGCTGACGTGGAGATGGCCCGCGTGCTCGGGACCACACCATTTCATATGGCTTTAGATTCCTCCGGTGCCGGGATCGCCCACTGGAAGCATGAACCATTGCACGATGTCGTCGAGCCCATGACCCATCACGTCATCATGGCTTACAACGGTTCGATGCAGCGCATGGAGCGGCGGTCAGGAAGATCGGTTGCGATTGGAACGTTTCGTCCCGGAGTTGTGATCATCATTCCGGAAGGATCAAGCTCCCGATGGGATATTCCGAAACCCGTTGATGTCGTTCAGCTCTATCTTCCGCACACAATGCTCGAGCGCGTTGCCCGCGAAGCCGACACCGCCACACCAACCGACCTCCTGGAGCGAACGGCGCATCCCGACCCCATTACGTCCCGGCTGCTCTTGAGCGCGGCGGATTCCCTGGAGGGCAATGGGGCTCTGGATTCGCTGTTCAGGCATCAGCTGATAGAACTCCTGGCCACGCGCGTCCTGGCTGCGCACAGCGGCTCGCCAACCTCGTTCCAGCCGACCACGGGTGGGCTGGCGCCGAAGGCCCTGCTCCGCGCCATCGAACGCCTGCGCTCGGACAGTGATGCGGACGTCTCTCTCGCAGCTCTCGCTTCGGAGGCCGGGCTGTCGCGCTTCCACTTCTGCCGCGCCTTCAAGGAAAGCACCGGGCTTTCGCCGCATGCCTGGCTGCGCCAGCATCGGCTCGAGCAGGCCATGAACATGTTGCGCGACACCGACACATCGGTCGTTTCCGTCGCGGCGGCGCTTGGCTACGCCTCCCAAACCGCCTTCGCCGCGGCGTTCAGGAAGCTGACCGGCGAAACTCCGAGCGATTGGCGGAGGCGCACGCGTTAGCAGCAATCGCTCGACAGGTACGGCAATCGCTCTGGGGCAGTCACTGGTTTGGTCCGCTAGATCAGGATCATCGCGGTGCTCACGCCAACCGGAGACAGACAATGGCCTGGAAGAACTTCGTCGGCCCATCTGCAATCACATCACGACGGAGGATCGTCGCAAGCGCCCTCATGTACGGACTTTCATTGACGGTTCGCTTCACCTCAACGACGAGCGAAGAAACGGAAAATCCGCCGCAAGCGGCTCAAAGCACCGGTCCGATGCTCTCGATCATGCTCAAGGACGGTGTCCCAATCTCCACGTATTGGCCTCCGAACCCCGCTCACTCGATCGTCTTTCAGCGCGGCCAGCCGCTCAGCTCCAGAGGCTGTCGCGCGGCATGTGAACGCGCCATGCCAATGCTGGGCTGGTCGCCGCCATAAAAGCCGGGCGACTTCGTTTCACCTCTTCGCGTCGTCGTCGACCGCTGCCCCCTATGAGGAGCAGCGGCGGTAGCGCGCGGATTTTCGAGAGTACCAACCCACAGGAGAGAACACATGCGACTAGTCATCATAGGCGCCGGCTTTGCCGGCATGTACGCTGCACTTTCTGCTGCGCGGCTGCGCGATATCCAGGGCGTTTCACCCGACGAGCTCGAGATCGCGCTGGTTGCACCAGAGCCGACGCTGGTGGTTCGCCCGCGGCTTTACGAACCGAAGCCCGAAACCTTGACGGCGCCGCTGCTGGACGTGCTCAAGGCGATCGACGTTGTCTACGTGCAAGGCAGCGCCGAGACCATCGACACCAAATCCCGCACAGTGGGCATCGTCGCCGCCAAGGGTGCCAAGAAGAGCCTCTCCTACGATCGGCTGGTCGTGGCCACCGGCAGCCGGCTGTTCCGCCCCAGCATTCCCGGTCTCAGCGAGCACGGATTTAGCGTCGACTCACTCGATGATGCGATCGCCCTCGACAAGCATCTGCACAGCTTGGCGAAACGACCGGCGGTGAACGGGCGCGACACGGTCGTCGTAGCCGGCGGCGGGTTCACCGGCATCGAGGCCGCCACCGAGATGCCCTCGCGACTGCGCGAAATCCTCGGCAAGGATGCCAAGACCCGCGTCATCATCGTCGATCGGAACAAAGCGATCGCCCCCGATATGGGCGAAGGCCCCCGCCCGGTCATCGAAGATTCCCTGCGCAAGCTCGGCGTGGAGACGCGGCTCGGCGCCGGCGTCGCGTCGCTGGACAAATCCGGCGTCACGCTTTCCGATGGCGAACACATCGAAACCGAGACCGTGATCTGGGCGGCCGGCATTCGCGCCGCACCGTTGACCGCGCAGATCCCCGCCGAACGCGACAATTTCGGCCGGCTGCTGGTCGACCGCGATTTGCGCGTGCCGTCAGTGCCTGGCGTCTTCGCCACCGGCGACGCCGCTCGCGCAGCGAGCGACGATGTCGGCAACTATGCGCTGATGTCGTGCCAGCACGCCACGCGGATGGGCGCCTTTGCCGGTAACAACGCCGCCGCCGAGCTCCTGGGAGTGCCGACCAAGCCATATCACCAGAAGGCATACGTCACCTGTCTCGACCTCGGCGAAGCCGGCGCGCTTTTCACGCGCGGCTGGGATCGCAAAGTAGAGATGGTCGGCGCGGTGGCAAAGAAGACCAAGCAGGAGATCAACACCGTGTGGATCTATCCGCCACGGGCCGAGCGTGCCGCCGCGTTGGCGTCTGCCGATCCCGAACATGTGACTAACCTCTAGACGTCCCAAGCGATGACGGCCGCGCTCGCCGCTGGCTGCGCGGCCTGCTCAACCGAGACCGGCCAGGAGGCTTTACCATGAAGCAGGAGACAAACATGAGACTCGATAACACCTCACACCCCGGTAGACCGGGGCCCGACGAATTGGTTCCGTCGCGCTACGCGGTGCAGGTCGGCGACATTGAGGTACTGGTGGTCAGCGATGGGGTGCTACCGCTGCCAACCACAATGTTGGGACACAACGCCGACCCGGCCATCCGGGCGGCCTGGCTGAACGACATGTTCCTACCGCCGGACGCGTTCGACTGGGCGCTGAACGTGGTCGTGGTGCGTAGCGGCGGCAAGACCATCCTCATCGACGCCGGACTAGGATCCGATCCGGACTTGCACTTGCCGCGGGCCGGGCAGTTGATCAAGCGACTGGAGGCCGCCGGCATCGATCTTTCGTCCGTGACTGACGTGGTACTGACCCACATGCACATGGACCACGTTGGCGGGCTGCTCGTCGACGGGGTGAAGGACCGGCTGCGTCCGGACCTGCGGATCCACGTGGCAGCCGCCGAGGTCAAATTCTGGGAGTCGCCCGATTTCTCCCACACCGCCATGCCGCCGGGCTTCCCGGACGCGCTTCGGTCGGCCGCCAAGCGGTTCATGAAAGAGTACCGCAGTCATTTGCGGCAGTTCGATGAGGAGCACGAGGTGGCGCCGGGCGTCGTCGTCCGTCGTACCGGCGGCCACACCCCCGGACACAGCGTGGTCCGCCTGGCGTCCGGCGGCGACGCGCTGACGTTCGCCGGCGACGCCGTGTTCGCAGTCGGATTCGACCACCCCGACTGGCACAACGGCTTCGAACATGACCCCGAGGAGGCGGCCCGCGTTCGGGTCCGTCTTTTGCGGGAGCTGGCGGCGACCAGCGAGCTGCTGGTGGCCACTCACATGCCGTTCCCGTCCGTCGGCCGAGTGGCGGTCGACGGCGATGTCTTTCGCTGGGTACCGGTCTTCTGGGACTACTGACCGCTTGTTGGATTAGGCCCGAACTAGGGCGCGTACTCATAGCGTTAACGAGTGTGCGCCCTAGTCGAAAAGCAAATCAGCGAGATCGCGGCCCAATGAGGCATCACTCAGACGGAGGCGACCAAGGAACTCTTGGCCGAGCAGCAACCGTCGCTCGATTTCGCCTCACCGGCGCAGCTTGGCGGGATCGTCGCCTTCCTGTGTTCGGCAGCCGCTGACCAAATCACACGCACTGCGATCTCCGTCCACGGCGTCTGGACCGCGCAGTAGCGATCGAAACACAGCATCCAGGAAAGGAAATCGAAATGCACAGTGAAAAGGTTGTTATCGTGACCGGCGGCACCTCCGGCATCGGACGCGCGGCGGCGCTGCGTTTCGCCAGGCAGGGCAACAAAGTGCTCGTCACCGGTCGCCGTCCCGGTCCTGTCGAGGAGATTATCCGCGAGCACGAGAACATCGCCGGCCTGGTCGCGGATGTTGCCTCCGCTGAAGATGCCAAGCGCACGATCGCCGTTGCGGTCGATCGCTGGGGCAGGATTGATTCCTTAATCAACAACGCGGGCGCAGGCGCAATCCTTCCTCTGGCGGATACGACAATTGATCGGATTGCGGATATTCTGTCCGTCAATGTACTGGGCCCGGGTTTGCTCGCCGCCGCTGCTCTTCCTCATCTGAAGGCCGTGGGGGGCACGATTGTCAACGTCTCCAGCACTTTCGGTCATAAACCGGCGGCTGGATTGTCGTACTACGCTGCCAGCAAGGCTGCCTTGGAGCACCTGACTCGCTGCTGGGCGCTGGAGCTGGCACCACTCGGCGTACGGGTGAATGCTGTTGCCGCGGGCCCCACTGAATCCGGCGCGCTGACCGGCATGATGGGCCTGTCCCCGGAACAGGCTGCTGCGATCAAGGAGCAGGAGTGCGCGCGCATTCCGCTTGGCCGACGCGGCGTTCCCGGCGATGTAGCAGAATGGATCGTGCTACTTTGCGGTCCTGCTTCGACATGGGTAACGGGCCAGGTTGTCGCGATCGATGGCGGCTTGGGACTTGCTTAGTCGCAGTTGGCATAACGGTATCGCAGCGGGATTGGAGCGCACTGGCCCTCCCTCTCCGATCCGCGGCGCATCATTCAGAAGGATCTCGACATTGCGGAATACACCGACCCCGCGCACAATCCCATGATTCGCACGTGATCGTGCTGGAGCCCGGCCTTGTCATTCACAATATCTACAATGGCTACTGGTTCTTCGGACGCGATATGGCGGAGAGAGTGTCAGTCAATCCCCATTGATGTACAAGCTGTTTTTCATCTCAGCACGTGGGTACCTACGGTCCTCGCTACTAGCAATTGGCTCATCCGTGCGCCCGCTGCGCCTCAGACCTCTGTGCAGGATGGCGTAAGAATGAGTGAGAAAGAGTAGCAGGGGTCCGCTACATCGCTAAACCCACTATTGCGGAGCCTCTGTTTTCTTATGGACCGGCGACGTAACTGGATTTACTCCCCTGGCGCGCGAATGCGTCAGGCCTGAATACAGCACACCGCCTAGTCAGACTTGCCGAGAGCTTTCAGGATAAAGCGAATCTGGTCGCGCAGGCTTGCTTCGGTATCTTCGCCGTGTTGAACGGAGTGCTCGATCAGAATCGGATGAAAGAACGGCATGAACGCTGACTTGACCGCTCGCGCGGCTTCCGCGGCATCTTCGATCTCGAAGTCGCCGACTTCGATGCCCTCGCGTATGATCGCCTCGAAGATCGTCACCATCTGCTCGATGTGCGCCTTGATGATCGGCCAATCCTCCTGGGTGGCGGCGACGATCAGGTCGTGCATGGGCTTTGCCTTGACCAGCGTCATCTTGTTGTGGAGGTGAACGGCGGTCAGGAGCTGGCCGAGTTTCTCCATGGCCGGCGCGTTGGTGCGTGCGATCGCAAAGGCGATGTCAGCAACCTCGTTCACGACACGCCCGCAGATGGACTGGTTGATCGCATCCCTGGAGGGAAAGAAACGGTAAACGTTCGCCGGGCTCATGCCGAGTTCGGCGGCGATGTCGGCAATCGACGTCTTATGGTAACCGACGCGGCGAAACTGGTCCTCCGCCGCTTCCAGGATCCGCGCGCGCACCGTCGGAATCTTTTCCCGTTCGGACCGGACGATTCGTCGAATTGACAGAGCTCTCTACTCTGCAGCCATTGCTGATCGCAATTCCGGTTCCTCGGTAGAATTCTCATGGATCTCATCTGCTGTCGGCTTGATCCGGAACCACGCGGCATAAAGCGCAGGAAGAAACAGCAAAATCAGCACCGTGCCGACGGCCGTGCCGCCGATCAGCGTATAGGCCATCGATCCCCAGAACACGGAGTGCGTGAGGGGGATGAAGGCCAGCACGGCGGCAAGCGCGGTCAGGATCACGGGCCTCGTGCGTTGCACGGTGGCCTCGATGACGGCGTGATAATCGTCAAGGCCCGTAGCACGGTTCTCCTTGATTTGTTCGGTCAGGATCAGCGTATTGCGCATCAGGATGCCGGCCAGTCCGATCAGGCCCAAAATGGCGTTGAAACCAAAGGGCTGGTTGAACGTGAGCAACATCGGCACGACGCCGACAAGGCCAAGCGGTGCCGTCAGCATGACCATGGCCATCGTCGAGAAAGATCGCACCTGCAGCATGACGACGACCAGCATGGCGGCGATCATGGCGGGAAAGATCGTCGCCAATGCGTCATTGGCCTTGGTTGCTTCCTCGATCGATCCGCCCAATTCGATGCGATAGCCGGCCGGAAGCGATGCGATCAGCGGCTGAAGGGCCGTCATGATCTCCTTGGAAACCTCTGGAGGCTGGGTCGTCTCATTGATGTCCGAGCGGATGGTGACGACGGGGGTGCGATCGCGGCGCTTCATGATCGGCTCTTCCAGACGGATTTCCGAATGGCCGATCTGCTCGAGCGGAATCGGGCGGCCGTCCCGGCTCATCAGTGAGAAATCCGCCAGACGCGCCGGATCCAGCCGTTCGCCGCCGGCGCTGCGTGCCATGATGGGGACATTGCGAATGTCCTCGCGGACCTGCGTAACGGCGACGCCAGTGAGGAGGAACTGGAGCTGCCGACCCACCTCCGCCGGCGAGAGGCCGATGAGGTTCAGCCGATCCTGATCCGGGATGAAGCGGAGTACAGGTGTGCGATTACCCCAATCGCGGTTGGCTTGCCGCACATCGGGAACGCCACGCATGATACCGAGGGCTTTTTCAGAGATAGCGTACAATTGCGCGGGATCAGGCCCCATGACGCGAAACTCGACCGGGAATGGCGTGTAGGGTCCGAACACAAGCTGCGTGACGCGCACATTGGCCTCAGGTGCAAGCCCCTGCGACACCGCCTCTCGAAGCCGGTGCTTCAATGCCTCGCGCGCCTCCGCGTCCGGTGTAAGCACGACAACCTTGGCGAAGGCCGGATCAGGCAGCTCCGGCGCCATCGCGAAGAAGAATCGGGGAGCGCCCTGACCGACATAGCTCGTGACGATCTTAGCCTCCGACTGGTCGTGCAGCCAGCGTTCGAGCTTCTCGACTGTGGCGGTCGTCGTCCCGATGCTGGTGCCTTCCGGCAGGCGAACCTCCACCAGCACCTCGGGACGATCGGACGTCGGGAAGAACTGCTGCTTGAGGGCGCCCATGCCGACGCCGGAAAGCGCGAAAGCGATGGCGACGATGCCGCAGGTTACGAACTTGTGGCGCACGGCAAAGGTGATGAGCCGTCGCAGACGCCGATAGTTGGGTGTGCCGTAAATTGCGTGGTGACCGCCTTCGATCGGCTTGATCGCAGGCAGCATCTTGACGCCAAGATAGGGCGTGAAGACCACCGCGATAATCCAGGAGACGATGAGGGCGAACCCCACGACCCAGAAGATGTTGCCGGCGTATTCGCCGGCCGTCGAGCGCGCGAAGCCCACCGGCAGGAACCCGGCGACCGTCACGAGTGTTCCGGACAGCATCGGCGCCGCAGTGTGGCTCCACGCATAGGCCGCCGCCTTGATGCGGTCCATGCCCTCTTCCATTTTCACCACCATCACCTCGATGGCGATGATGGCGTCGTCCACCAGGAGGCCAAGCGCCAGGATGAGGGCGCCCAGCGTAATGCGGTCGAAGAACCGACCGGTTTCCAGCATGATGAGGAACACGACGGCAAGCGTCAGAGGGACAGCAGCCGCTACGACGATGCCAACCCGCCAACCGAGGCTGAGCAGGCTCACTACCAGCACGACGCCGAGCGCCATCGCGAACTTCATCATGAATTCGTCAACCGCCGAGCTGATATTGACGGCCTGATCGGTCACCTTGTCGAGCGTCATGCCGAGTGGCAGTGTCTTTGCGATGGCCGCGGCCCTGTCCTTCAGCGCCTTGCCGAGCGCGAGACCATCCCAGCCCTCCTGCATAACCGCCGCGAGCGCGATGGTGGGCTCACCCTGGTGTCGGATAAGGTAGGTGGGAGGATCCTCGTAGCCGCGGCGGACCTCGGCGATGTCGGAGAGTTTCAGCGGCCGGCCCACAGCGACGATCGGCGTGTCGGCGATCGCCTGGACGCTGTCATAAGCGCCGTCGACCCGGATGAAGACCTGCGGCCCTTGGGTATCGATCGAGCCTGCCGGTGTGACGGTGTTCTGCCGCTGCAAGGCGGCAACTACATCCTGTGCTGACACGCCGAGGGTTGCCAGTTTGGCATAGGAAAACTCGACGAATATCTGTTCGGGACGTTCACCGAGGATGTTGATCTTCTTGACGCCAGGCACGTGCAGGAGGTCCTGGCGAATGGTTTCGGCTTGCCTCGCGAGTTCCCGCATCGGCATGCCCTTCGCCTTGAGGGCATAAAGGGCGAAGCTCACGTCCGAATATTCGTCGTTGACGAAGGGGCCGAGCACGCCGGGCGGCAGCTTGCGGGCTTCGTCTCCGAGCTTCTTGCGAGCCTGATAGAACTCCTCCTGCACGCTCGATGGCGGGGTGCTGTCCTTCAGCGTAACCATCATATACGCATAACCTGGCCGTGTGGTCGTCTCCACCCGGTCGTACCAAGTCAGCTCCTGAAGCCGCTTCTCCAACGGCTCGGCGACCTGGTCCTGCATCTCGCGCGCGGTCGCGCCCGGCCATACCGTCGTGACCGTCAAGGTTTTGATGGTGAAGGATGGATCCTCCGCCCGCCCGAGCATGAGGAAGGCGTAGGCGCCTGCGGCCGTCATCAGCAGAATGAAGAACAGGGTGATGGCGCGTTCGCGAACGGCGATCGCGGAAAGATTGAGGTTCATCATTTGGCGACTCTTAATTTCCTCGACGTTCGTCCTGACGCTCGCGCCGTCCTGCAGCAGGTGGGCGCCGAGCCGCGCTTACCTAAAAAGCGCGGCCTCTGGCTGCGCTTCTGGAGCTTACAATTGGTTCGGCGACAGCTTCTTTGAGGCCAGCAGCCGCTTGGGCGGCAAGCCCACGGGCCGCTTCCTGTGAATCTTGAAATTCCTCGAGTGCATAGACTCTGCCCCACCGCAGGGTGAACACGTGGAGACCACGGTTGACGTACGACGCGTCGCCGTTGAGCAGCGTTGCGGTGCCGTCCCACTGGGCAAACACGATGGTGTGCCACGGCCAGCCCTTCACCCAGATGTTGCTGACCGTGAGATGGAGAGTGGGCAGGACTCGGCCGAGGCGCTCAAACCAGCGGCGCAGGGCTTCTTTGTCGTGGCGCTCACCTCCAAGCGCGTGGGCGCCGGAAACGCGGTGATGGACATGCGGCGCGACTGCTTTCACCGCTTCATCCCAGCGATGGTTGTTGACGTGGTCGAAGGTCTTTCGGATTTCTTTTTTGACAATGTAACTGTACAGCATTTGACTTCTCCAACGGCGATCGCGGGAAGATTGAGGCTCATCAGTTGCTCCTGATTTCAGACGCAGTCCTGACGCGAGCGCCCTCTTGCAGGAGATGAGCGCCGAGCGAAACAACCGGATCACCAGAGCTCAGTCCGGAGATCACGGCGGTTTCGCTGGTCACACGAACAAGCTTGACGGGCCGAAAGCGTACGGTCGAGGTGGCGCTGTCCAGGACCCACACGCCGGTCTTCCGGCCGTCATCGAGCACGGCTCCCAGCGGTACCTGGATTTCCGGCTGACTCGCCTGGCTTGCCAGCCGAATGGTTACCGTCGCGCCAAGGGGTGCTGCCGCGGCCTCACCGTCGAGCACATAACGGGCCTCATAGGTACGGGTCTGAGCATCGGCGGCGTCCGACAACTGCCGCAGACGCGCCGTATAGCGCCGCCCATCGGCCCCATACACGCTGGCCTCAGCCACCGAGCCGATCGCTGGCCGGATCGTTTCGGGAAGCGCGACCACAGCTTCGCGGGGGCCGGCCTTGGCGATCCGAACGACTGTCTGGCCGGCAGAGACGACCTGCCCGGGCTCGCCAAGCGTTTCGACCACCGTTCCGTCCGCGTCCGCTGACAGGATCGAGTACGTCGCCTCATTCTCGGCGACCCCTGCATCAGCTTCAGCGGTCGCGAGTTGCGCCTGGGCCGTATCCAACGCGGCCTTCGCTTGCTCGTAACGCTGTCGGGAAGCCCATCCGTTGCTGACCAAGTTGGCGTATCGCCGTTCATCCGCGTCGGTCTGAACGACAGATGCACGCGCTGCGGCAACGGCGTTGCGCTTCGCCGTGACCGCAAGGCGAAGGTCGGTTTCGTCGATCCGCATTAGCGGCTGACCGGCTTTGACCTGCTGACCGGCATTCACAAGCCGTTCCACGATTTTGCCGGCGACGCGAAAACCGAGGTTACTCTGTACCCGGGCCCCTATGATGCCCGTGATGCCGCGTTCGGATTCGGTCACCCGCGCTGCCGTCACCAGTCTGACGACAGGAGGTTCCTGCCTCGGGTCGCTCACGGCAGCGGCTTCCTGCGTGCGAAGCGTAACGAACCCGGTCGCCGCTAACGCCGCGATCAGGATGCCCCCTAACACAATGATAGGTCTTCGCTTTTCCATGACCATGTCCTTATCCAAAATAGATTGCGCTCGAACTCTATATCTGATATAGATTTCCAACGCAATCTAAAAGGACGGAGGACGACATGCGAGTGAGTCGCATTCAGGCTGCGGAAAACCGCCAAACCGTAATCGATGTGGCAAGTCGCCTTTTTCGGGAGCGCGGCTTTGACGGCATCGGCCTTAAGGATTTGATGAAGGGTGCCGGCCTGACCCAAGGCGGGTTTTACAAGCAGTTCGCGTCGAAGGAGGACCTGGCGGCGCAGGCATCCAGGCGGGCATTGGAGAGCGCGTCCGGCCGATGGTCGGACGCGGCCGCGCAGAATCCTGATGATCCGCTTGGCGCGGTGATCGCGTTTTACCTCAGCGGCGACCATCGCGAAGAAAAGATGGACGGCTGCCCGATCGTGGCACTCGGCTCAGATGCCGCCCGACAGGGCCCCGACGTGAAGGCGGAATTCGAAGCGGGAATCAAAGCACATCTCGACGTGCTCGGCCGCTTCATCGCCGGGACCGGCGACGAGGCCTCCCGCGGCAAGGCGATGGCCATTCTCGCGACGATGGTCGGCGCGGTGACGCTATCGCGCGTCGTCAACGACCCTGATCTGGCTCAGGCGCTTTTGGATGCCGCGGCCGAACAGGTTCGCGACGCCGCCGCCGCTTGAAAGCGCGTCCCCTCGAAGCACGGAGAGATCGAATGCTCAGCATGACTGAAGTCAAACCAAGTTTGCTGAAGATATCGGATAAGCTAAGCGTACGTTTTCAAAAAACCGGCAGCGGGCCTCCGCTGCTCCTCATACATACGATCCGGACGCAGCTCGAATATTTCCGCAGTCTTGCGCCCCTCCTCGCCAGATCGCACACGGTGTACGCCATTGACCTCCCGGGCCACGGCCACTCACCAATAGATCCGAGCGCGAGCTTCGACGAACCCTACTTCAGGCAGGCCGTCATTCGCTTCATCGAGGAGCTTAATCTCTCGGAGGTCACGATCGTCGGCGAGTCGATAGGCGGCGCATTGGCCCTCACGGTGGCGGCGTCGCTTCCACAGAGCGTGAAGCGGGTTTATGCGATCAATCCCTACGACTACGAGGCCCGCTATGGAGACGGTATTCGACGCGGCAACTGGCTCGCAAATTTCATCATCGGAAGTTTGCAGATCCCGGTGCTTGGCGCGATCAATGCTTCGCTCGAAAACAAGATGGTCCTCGGCAAGATCATGGGGGGTGGATATCACGACCCCCGCAAACTGCCGGCCGATCTGCTCGCTGAGTTCGATGAAGTAGCCCACCGCCCGGGATACAAGCGAATCGCACGCAAGGTGCTGGCTGGCTGGCGATCCTGGAGCAAAGCACGGGATTACTATCGGCAGATCTCGGCGCCAGTGACGCTCATTTATGGCGATAGCGACTGGTCTCGAACAGATGAGCGCGAACGCACGCGGTCACTGATCCCTGCCGCGCAGATGGTGACGCTGAAAAATACCGGCCACTTCTCAGCTGTCGAGAATCCGTCGGAGCTGGCTCGCGTGATAGTAGCGACGGAATGATCGCACCGATCAAACACAGGATTGCGCAACGATGTTCAAGCGCTTATGGCAGAGCTTGAGTGACTGGGCCGAGGCCCTGGCCATGGACGATCCGCGCGGCGACTACACGTTCAGGCTGGAAGATCGCGTCGCAAAGCTTGAGCGCGAAGTCGAAGGTCTTCGGATCCAGGCCCGAACGACGCGGGTCGGGTCGCCGGATGACCGTGTTCATCAATTGCAATCGTGAACGCCGCTAATTCGGTGAAGGGCGATTTTCGCTATTTAGTTCTTGCCACCTGTAGAGCTTCAAAGGTCGTGCGGCGATATCGGAAACTTCTCGGCTTCCGCCACCGTTCCAATGGAAGGATAAAAAATGCGCAGGACTGGAGCACACCGCATTGCGTTGAGCCGTGCGCTCACGTCGTCAGGTCAACCGGCCACGAGATATTTGGAAAGAACTCGGTAACCCCGGCTCTCTCGAGAGCGACCTCGAAGGTCATCTGATCATGCGTCGCATCGTCGTTACGGGACTGGGATTCGTGTCACCGCTGGGTTGTGGCATTGAGCTGGCATGGTCTCGGCTGCTCTCTGCCCGCTGAGGACTTACAGCCCTTCCGGAATGGGCAGCTGTGCTCCCCGCACGAGTCGCCGGAATCGTTCCGACCAAAGTCGACGACGTAGATGGAGGCTTCGATCCGGATCTGGTCGTTCCTCCCAAGGATCAGCGGAGGATGGATCGCTTCATCCTGTTCGCCCTCGCCGCCGCGTCCGAGGCCATTGCACAGGCAGCCTGGACTCCTTCAGACGCGTATTCCATGGAGCGCACCGCAACCGTGATCGCATCGGGCATCGGAGGCTTTCCGGCAATCGTCGAGGCGGTTCGTACCACCGATCGGCGCGGAGTGAGGCGCCTCTCGCCCTTCACCGTTCCGTCCTTCCTCGCAAATCTCGCGGCCGGTCATATCTCGATCCGCTACGGCTTCAAGGGACCGGTCGGTACACAGTCACCGCCTGCGCCGCCAGCGTGCAGGCGATAGGCGATGCCGCACGCCTCATCCGGGCCGGAGAAGCCGATGCTGCGATTTGCGGCGGCTCGGAAGCCTGCATCGATGTGGTGAGCCTCGGCGGCTTCGCCGCCGCCCGGGCCCTTTCGACAAGCTTCAACGAAACGCCGGCGCGTGCGTCCCGCCCCTTCGACCGCGACCGCGATGGCTTCGTCATGGGCGAAGGTGCCGGCATCCTCGTCGTTGAAGAACTGGAGCATACGATCCGCCGAGGCGCCAAACCGCTCGCCGAAATCGTCGGCTATGGCACGACGGCCGATGCCTACCATATCACGTCAGGCCCCGAGGACGGCGACGGCGCGCGCCGCGCCATGCAAGGCGCGTTGCGGCAGGCCAGCCTCAAGCCCGGTGACATCCAGCATCTTAAACGCCCATTCCACTTCGACGCCGATTGGCGACGTCTCCGAGTTGGAAGCGATCAAGGCCATGTTCGGCCGCGAGGGAAAGATTGCCGTGAGCGCCACAAAATCGGCAACGGGTCATCCGCTCGGCGCAGCTGGGGGAGCCGAAGCGATCTTCACGATCCTCGCGCTACGAGCCGACCATGGTCGCAATCGCGCCGGCAGTCGCGATTCTTAGCGTCGCGTTCCGCGGACGCGCGTCGACGCTATCACGGACCAAGGACGGTTCGAACGCGTAGGATCGTAGAAGATCGTCGTTTGGCGCACACAATCGTGCAAATGGCGGAGAGAGTGTCCGTAACCTACGGTTCCGGGACTGTCCGCTAACGTCCAAGAAGTGCCCATTTTATCGGTACTTTCTCCACCAACTTCGTCTGGACACGTCCGGAGACTTCCAGCAGAATCCGCGTCTGATTTGTGGGTTGGCTTGTGGGCCAAATCCCGGGCGGAAAGAATGCCAGCTACGAACAAGCTCACGCCGCTGACTGTTTCGCGAAAGCGCGAGCCCGGCCGCTATGCTGACGGAGGCGGGCTCTATTTACAGGTATCCCCGGCTAAAACCAAGTCGTGGCTCTTCCGGTTCATGTTGTCAGGGCGGGCCCGGGAAATGGGCCTGGGGCCGGTCGACATCGTATCGCTGTCAGAGGCCCGGGATGCGGCGCGGGGCTGCAGGAAGCTGTTGCTGGCTGGGGTGGATCCCATTGAAGCCCGCCGGCTTGAACGGCTAAAGAACCAGGCCGCGACTGCCAAGCTGATCACCTTCCGCGAGTGCGCCGAAAAGTACATCGCGGCCCACGAGGGCAGCTGGCGCAACGAGAAGCACCGGGCACAGTGGACGTCGACGCTCAAGACCTATGCGTATCCCACCATTGGGGCTCTGGCCGTCGCCACGGTCGACACGAGCCTAGTCATTGGGATCGTTGAGCCGCTTTGGAGCACCAAGCCGGAGACCGCCGGCCGCGTTCGGGGCAGGATCGAGAGCGTCCTAGATTGGGCGCGCGTCCGCGAATACCGGCAGGGCGAGAACCCGGCGCGGTGGAAGGGCCACCTCGACCACTTGTTGCCCAAGCGATCGAAGGTCGCCCGCGTAAAGCACCATCCGGCGCTGCCTTATCCCGATCTGCCTAGGTTCATGAACGAGCTTCGGGCGCGGAAGGGGCTGACAGCACGGGCTCTGGAATTCACGATCCTCACCGTCGCCCGTACCGGCGCTACCGTCGGGGCGACGCTGGAGGAGGTCGACGTCAAAGCGAGAGTTTGGACGGTGCCGGCTGAGCGCACTGGCGCCAAGATCACTGGTCAGGATTCGAAGCCGAAACGAGTGCCATTGTCGGCGCGAGCGCTGGCCATACTGAAAGCCTTACCACGGGAGGAGGGTAACCCGTACCTGTTCATCGGGGCCAAGGCGGGCCAGCCGCTGAGCAACATGGCGATGCTTGAACTGTTGCGCGAAATGCGACCGGGTTACGTGCCTCACGGCTTCCGCAGCACGTTCAAGGATTGGTGCTCGGAAACGACCAACTACCCGAATGAGGTCTCGGAAGCGGCGCTATGGCATGTCGTCGCTGACAGGGTCGAGGCCGCATATCGAAGGGGCGATCTGTTCCAAAAACGTCGGGCCTTGATGTCTGATTGGGCCGCTTACTGCGGGCGGCGGCCATGAAACCGGAAGAATACTTTCTCGACCAGATCGCAGAAATGAAGCGCGCGTGGGATGCGGGATTTAAACCGGCGCTGATCAACACCGTGAGGCTATGCGGACCAAACAACTGGCCGCTTCCGCAATGGGCCTATGAGGAAATTGTCCACCATCTCATGGAGTCGTATGGCGGCAAACCTAAGTCGGCAGGCCGCCGGGGGTATTCAGGGGGCGTTCGCGGCGCCGCCGCGTTAGATGCGAAGCACTACATCCGGTGGAATTGGGCATCGTACTGGCTCGAAAATAGGAAGTCGCTGCTCGGCTCAAGGGCAACTCGCGATGATGCTTTCAAACGTGTTGAGGCGCTCCTCGCTGACGCGCAATCGCCCGCGCGAACGTCCGCCAAGGCGGTCGAGAAAAGCTATATCAAAGTTGAGAAGGATATTCGCGCCGGTCGCGGCGATCGATACTTTCTGGCAGCTGGAGTGCCCCTTCCTATTGCGAAATAAAAGGGGCTAGAGAGGACATAGGTCCTTGGTCATTTTCCACGTTGCGCCGGATGCGTCCCGGCAATTCGTGGAGGATTTACATGGCAGCCCCATTTGCCGAACCGGTCGTCGACACGTTCCTCCGGCTCGATGCCGTCAAGCGCGCCACTGGCTTAGGCCGATCCACAATTTACAATTTGATGTCGGAGGATCCGCCGCGTTTTCCCCGGCCGGTGAAAATCGGTGCGGGTAAATCCGTCGCGTGGCCGGCTTCAGAGATAGGGCAATGGCAGCGGGATCGCGTGACCGCGCGTGACGCCGGAAGATAATCCGCCTCAAGCGCCGGCGCCGCGATGCGCAATAAGAACGGCTGATCACCACCACGACGATCACCATCAACCACCCCACACAAGCACGAGGCAGATGATGAACACAAATATGAAGCCTGCTTTGGAAACGCAAGTATGCCCGCCGAGTGCTGGCATTCGCATGGTATCGGCGCCGTTGCGGAAGCGCATGATTGTTCGGCTTGTCGAGGGCGCGCGCTGTCCTTGTGGCCACGCCTTGGGCTGTGATCCGGAAGCGCTCGACACCGGCTTCCGCATCGTTTGCACCGCCTGCCATCAGGATTTCTTTGTCTTTGAGTCCGCGCAATGAAGCTCACCGCGACAGCCGCCGCGATCGGTAACGCGCTGTCGCTGGCCGCAGCCGCGCGCCAGCGCAATGGTTTGGTATCGATCACGGCGGGCGAGGGCATCATCACCGTCGCCTGCAGCGACCCCGGCATGACGATCACGGCTAATGTCGCCGGCAACGTCGCCGAACCAGGCGCGGCTGCGGTTTCGGGTGATCGGCTCGGCGCCCTGATCTCGGGCTTCGATCCGAGGGCCGCCATAACCATCAGCGGCACCACGAACGCCGTCACCATCGAGCGCTACCGCCTGCCGACAGCCGATCTTCCCGTCCCGCTTGCAATGGACGGCGAGACCGACCGCATCCAGATCAGCGGACAGGATTGCATCGCTTTGCTCGGCGTCGCACCCGCCGCCGATACCGAGCGGACCCGGTTCTACTTGTGTGGAATTTTTCTTCACACGGTCGAAGGCCGGCTCTTCTCAGTCTCCACCAATGGTACCAAGCTGCTGCGCCATAGCGTTCCGGCCGCAGCGTTTTCGGACGATGCCACGCTGATCGTGCCGAGCAAGACCGCGACCACGCTGGCCAGGCTGATCCGACAGACCAAGGCCGACAAGGTGACGCTGCGCCGATCGCCGCGCCTGTTCGCCGCGAGCGGCGCGGGGTTCGAGATCACCTCGCGGTTGATCGGCGGCGCGACTTATCCCGATTACCGGGCGGCCCTGCCGCCGCCGACGCCGAACCACGTCACGGTCGATACCGCCGAGCTGCAGGCCGCGTTGACACGGCTCACCGCTATCGCGATCGGCGACGTCCCGCTGATCGCGCTGACCTGGACGGAAGGCGCGCCGTTGCATGTCAGCCTGCCGCGCCAGCCCGGCGATGGCGCCGACGACATCGATGCCGAGACCAAGGGCAGCGCCAGGATCGCTCTGCAGCCTGCGCAGCTCGCGGGCATGCTCACGGAATTCGGCACCAACACCGTCAACCTTAACGTCGCAGACCGCCTGCTGATCTCAAGCGGAGATCGGCTCGGCGTGCTGATGCCGTGCTCGTGGAATTTTGGACAGGAGGGCGCCGCTGCCGTGGCCTAGCGAGCAACAGACAATCCCAAGCCACATCAAACACACAGGACACGACGAACATGGACATGAGAAAATACGCGAGCGAACATTTTTTGAAGCTTGACGACGTGCGCGAAGGCCCGCTGACGCTGCGGATCGCACTTGTCCGGGATGGCAGTTACGACAAGCCCGACGTGGTCTTTGAGAGCGGCGAGGTGCTGTCGCTCAACGCAACGAACTTGCGCACCCTGATCCGGGCCTTCGGGCCGGACAGCGACGACTGGATCGGCAAGGACGTTGAGGCGGCTCTTGGCCCGGTCATGTTTCAGGGCAAGCCTCAGGACGGCGTGATCGTCACGCCGATCTCGGCGACGGAGCCGAGGGCCGAGCCCGGCACGAAGCGCAACGGCGACATGGGCGATTCGATCCCGTTCTAGGGGCTAGGCCAATGTTGTCGATCGATCAGATCGCGCGAGCCGTTGGCGGCGACGTCTCCGCAGGGCGGGTGCTTGCACCCGCCCCCGGACACTCGCCGGCCGATCGCGGCATGTGCATCAAGATCAGCGCCGACGCGCCGGACGGCTTTGTCGTGCATTGTTTCAATGGCGGCGATGATCTCGCCGCGAAAGACTACGTCCGCGAAAAGCTGGGACTTGGACCCTGGCAGCCGACGAAGGGCAAGGCCAGCAATGGCAGCGCCGAGCATTTGCCGCCGCCGATCAACATGGCGGCAAGGCGGACGAAGCACGTCTGCGATTACGACTATCGCGACGCCAGCGGCAAGCTGATCTATCAGGTGCGGCGCTTTGCCGTTGGCGACGGGTCGAAAACCTTCATGCAGCGGCGGCCGGACGGCCACGGCGGCTGGATCTACAAGCTGGACGATATTGCCCGCGTACCGTACCGGCTGGCCGATCTCGCCAAGTATCCGGACGCTACCGTGTTTGTTTGCGAAGGCGAGAAGGACGCCGACAACGTCGCCGCGCTTGATCTCACTGCCACGACAGCGGCCAGCGGCAAGTGGACGGCGAGCTGCACCGCGCCGCTTGCTGGCCGCGACGTGCTGATCCTGGAAGACAACGACGCGGCCGGGCGGTTGCATTCATTGGCCGCCGCGACGGCGCTGCACGGCATCGCCAAGAGCATCAGGATCGTCACGTTCACCGACTTGCCGAAGGGCGGCGACGCCAGCGACTGGCTGGCGCAGGGCCATGGTGCCGATGCGCTGGCGAGCCGCAGCGTCGCCGCGCCGCTGTGGCAACCGGAAGCGGTGCTGCCGCCGGTGGCCGGTACGCCGGAGCGCGTCATCGAGCCGCTGCCGTTCGTCGACATGTCGGCCTGGCGCGTCAACGATGGCGTGCCGGCCCGGGACTGGGGCGTGCCCGATCTCTTTCCGCGCCGCAACGTCGCGCTGCTATCGGGTGAGGGCGCGGTAGGCAAGACGCTGGCTGCAGCTTCAGCTCGGCGTCGCCCATGCGCTGGGCCGCGATTGGCTGGGAACGCTGCCGACACCGGGCCCGTACCTGTATTTCGGTGCCGAAGACGAAACCGACGAAATTCACCGCAGGCTGGCCGATATCCTGCGGCACTACGGCGCCGACTTCCCCGATCTGCAGGGCAACGTGCATGTGCTGACGTTTGCTGGCGAAGACGCCGTGCTCGGGCATGCGGACCATAGCGGCATTGTGAAGCCGACGCCGCTGTTCGAGCGGCTGCTGAAAGCCGCGACCGAGATCAAGCCGGTGCTGATCGGCATCGATACGTCGGCCGACGTGTTCGCGGGCAATGAGAATGACAGGGCCCAGGTTCGCCAGTTTGTCGGGATGCTGCGCAAGCTCGCGATGCAGGCAAACGCCTATATCATTGTGAATTCCCACCCGAGCTTGACCGGCATCAACTCGGGCACCGGCCTTTCCGGATCGACGGGGTGGCACAACAGTGTCCGGGCGCGCGCCTATTTGACCATAGCCAAAACCGACAAGGATGAAGAGCCCGATCCGAGCCTGCGAAGGCTCGAATTCAAGAAAAGCAACTATGGACCGATCGCCAAAAGCGTTGCGTTGCGCTGGGACCAGGGCGTCTACAAGCCGGTCGGCGGTATCGGCTCGCTCGATAGGATGGCGAAAGAGCAGACTGCCGAGCGGCTGTTCCTGGCGCTGCTGGACCGGTTCAACGATCAAGGGCGGAATGTCAGCGAGAAGGCGGCTTCGAAAAATTACGCGCCGACTGCTTTCGCCAAGGAAGCCGAGACCAGGAAGCACGGCGTCAGGAAGGCCGACTTTGAAGGCGCCATGTGCCGGCTGTTCGCGGCCAGTGCAATATCCGTTCAGCCCTATGGTTCGCCATGCCGTGGCACCACCCGTCTGGTGACGCGGTGAAGGCTGCCGATCACCATACATCCAATGAAAATGCGGGTTTCTCGCGTTGTTGCGTGCCGCAATGTGCAAGTAAGCCCCGCGCCGCAAGGGTTTCTGTCACCTGTCGATCACCCTGTCGATCCCTTGTCTATCACCTGTCGATCCCCTGTGTGTGTCACCCCCCTTATACCCCCCGTGATGATCAACAGGGTGATCATCGCCCCTGTCGGGGCTCGACCCTGTTGATCTCACTCGCGGCAAGAAAAAGGAAGCCGATGCGAGATCAAGCGCGTGCAACCGCTTCGCGGCGATCATGACGGCCAACGTTGCAGGCCGGGGGGACAGTCGAAACATAATCAGGAAGCGGCCCGGAACCGCACGGGCTGGTCCTTATACGATGGGATCAAATTCCTAGAAGGGGGTTCCCCATTTGACGGCATTTAGCCCGGGAGGTCCAAAAATGAGAGCCAACCTTTCACCCACGGCCGCCGCTCAGCGCATGCGCCGGTACCGCGACCGCCTTAAGCGCGGCAAGTGCATTCTGCCGGTTGAAGCCGACAGGGGCCAAGTTGCCGACCAACTCGTAGATCTAGGGACCCTTGGAGAGTGGGATGCCGAAAGCCTGACCGCAATCGGACGCGCCTTCTTGTCGCTCGCAGCGAGGAAGCAGTTCGGAGCGTGACGTTTGCGGCGTGACACGTAACGCCGTCGGCGAAACCTATCTGCTAATTTCTAGGTTGGTTAGTGCGTTCTCTTGAAAGGCACCGAATGGCAAGACAGGGAGTTGTTTTCGCGGGGCCAACAGATGCCGATCTCTGGAGTTGTGAGATTAGCCTGGGCAGGGCGCTTGCCGTCGGACACACGAGCAACGTTGATTTCTATCGAGACAAGATCAACGCATTGAAAGCGGCAGGTCCGCGCCGGTCTGGCACGGGACGGAAATTCACCCGCGTTGAACTTATTGAGATGAAGATCGCGCGGGCGTTCATGGCATCGCACGGCGACAACACCCGATATCTCATCGGCGAGCGCGCGCACCAAATCGCCCTTGAATTGCGATCAGGAGGCTGAAGTTAGCCATGCACCCGCGACTTCCACCTTCCTTGATTTCTGACGACCATCGTAAAGGATACAAAGCGTTCTGCGAGGGGCAACTCCACGCCGTGCCCCACGAAGACCAGCGGCGCATGTACGATCTCGACGTTCAGTTTCGCAGCGCGGCCATTGGCTACATCGACAGCGTAATGTGCCAATTCTCGGACGGTTTGGCCGACAAGCGGGATGTCCCGGTCGCGTACACGTTTGGCCAGTACCTCCGATCGATGGGCATGTTTGCCGCGCTTTGGACGGAGATGCGAACGGCGATCGCCTTCAATCGCGAAGAGCGGAAAAAGCTTGAGAAGCGCATCGCCGAATTGGAGCAGGCACCGCAGATTTCCTACAAAGGGATATTCGCCCCGGACAAGCAGTACAAGCCAGGGGACCTCACGACATTTGGAGGCTCGCTCTGGCACTGCAACGTCGCCACAACAGGCGTGACACCGGGTGATGGCAGTTGTTGGACTCTGATCGTGAAGCGGGGGCGGAATGCAAGGAACTCAACATGACAATTGAAGCAGCCCTGGACTTTGCACGCAGGGAATTCGATCGAGCAATTCGCAACGAGCAAGAGAAGTTTCGGAACTTTCAGACGATGTCGGGGACTGATCCCGCGCGCATCGAGATGATCCTCAAGGAGCATCTGGTGGAATGCGAAGCCCATCGCGAAAAGTCGCTTGTCGAAATCGAGCGAAGCATTCGTGTTGCTGCGCAGACACTGCACTGACGGGATGCGCTAGAGGCGCGGGGTGAACTGGACTGCGAAACTCCAGTACGTCCGCTTCCGGGGGACTGAGAGACATTCTCCGGCCGTGGCGCTAGGGCAGCTTTTGACCCTGATGTATGGTCCGGCCGTGCGTTGCAAGTGGTTTCGCCGAGCTGGCGGTGGGCGGTCTTGCATCAATGTATCCGGCCTTTGATTGGAGCATTTGCTCTGGGCCATCATGGATATCAGCGCGCGTGCGTTCTCATTAGCGGACAGGCCTCGATTGGACCATTTGGGTCACCAGTGTTCGCATGCGCCGGGAAGACCGAACCTCCATCTCGTCTCATCCTCTCGCAGACCTCGGCTGGAAACTGTTGATAGGGTTACGTCATCGCCTGCTCCTCATATCGCGCAGTTCCTTTGTTCGAGCCAAGGGCCGTTCCTTCGTCCCGGCCCGCAGAGCGTCGATCGCGTCGCGCGCAGGGGCGGTCAAGGCCGGCCGTCGCGCTTGGCTTGCGGCTGGCTCCGGCGTTGCCAGGCCGCGCCTTGACCGCGCCGAGCACGGCGCGAGGATCAAGCGGGTCGGACGCCTGCATCGTCGGTCCTCGTCAACTCGAAGGCGCGTCCTTTAGCCAGCACCGCCCAGGCGATGCGGGCAAGCTTGTTGGCGAGCGCGATCGCCAGCACGTTGTGGTGCAACCGCCTCTTGGCGGCTTCGATCCAGGATTTGAGCCCGTAACGTTCCCAGGTCTTTATCCTGACCAGCACAACCCATGCCGCCTGCACGAACAGAACGCGCAGGTAGCGATTGCCGCGCCTCGAGATTTTGCCGAGGATCGTGCGGTCTCCCGTCGAGATCTGCTTGGGCACCAGTCCGAGCCAGGCGCCGAAGTCGCGGCCTTTGGAGAATGTGTCTCCAGTGCCGATCGCGGCCACCATGGCGCTCGAAATGATCGGCCCGATGCCAGGCACCGTCATCAGGCGCGAACATGCCTGATCTTGACGGGCCAGTGCTTCGATCTCGCCGGATAGGCCGTCGATGCGCTGATCCAGCCGGCGCCAGTCGCCTGCCAACTCCTCGATAACACGCAACATGCGTGGCGACAGGGCATCGGTGCGCGTCGCAAGGATGGTGGGCAGTTCCGTGCGCAGGAAGCCGATACCCTGGCGCACGGCGATCCCGCGTTCCAGCATGAAGGCGCGAATCTGGTTGATGATGCCGGTGCGTTGCGACACCAGCCGCTCGCGCACCCGATGCAGCGCCTGCAGATCCAGTTGCTCCGCGGTCTTGGTCGCCACAAACTTCATCGTCGGGCGCTGCACGGCTTCGGCAATCGCTTCGGCATCATTGAAGTCGTTCTTCTGTCCCTTGCTATAGGGGCGGACATATTTGGCCGGCATCAACCTGGCATCGTGACCAAGCGATGCGAGTTTGCGGCTCAGGTGATGTGCGCCGACGCAGGCTTCCAAGCCGATCAGGCAAGGCGGTATATTGGCGAGCCGCGCTTCCACTTGGCCACGCGACCACTTTTGCCGCAGCACGATGGCGCCGCGCGCATCGTGGCCCACGACGTGGAACGAGTTCTTGCCGATATCGATGCCGATCACGGCCATCGCGGTATTGGGTGTCTGAGACATGGCGTGCTCCTTGTCTGTGGCGCCCCTTGCCAGCTTCGCTTGCTGGCGGGGCAGGAGCACGGCCGGACCATCCCATTAGCGGACATTGCCTGGTATTTTTCACAGATTGGGATAGACTGGCATCACTACCTTACGATGCAAGATAGCAGCCGCCAAGCGGGATCGACGCGCCGAATAGTCTGCCCAGCATGCCAAGGATGTTGTGATCGCCAGAGTTCGTTTGGTTGTGAGTATCTCGACGCGGATGGACAAGATCGGCTTGCCGATGCAACGGCATGATAGACAATTGTCGATGGCACTAGTGTTAGCATTCGTTGTAGTGCTGACGGCTGCCTATGCTATCGACAGGGCAGGCTACTGGCCACGCGCTCTTACAACGGATAATGGCCTAGATTGTCCACCTCTTCCGGAAGTCAGCCAAGCCTTGGCGCGCCGCGACTACGATCAAGCAATCCGGAGCTATACGGAGGTTTTGGCAAAAACCTTTTCGTCCCGAGACGCCGCATGTCTACTCCGTGACCGCGCCCACGCCAAGGAGCAAATCTCCGACACGGCTGGAGCAGAAGCAGACTGGAATGAAGCTATTCGAATTAGCCCAACGGAAGCCCGCTTATATTCCTCACGAGGTTTTTTCTATCTCGGGCAGAAGCACTACGATTTGGCCCTCGCAGATTTCGAACACGGAAGGCAAATCGCGCCACGAAATAGTGCCTTTCCATATGGCCTCGGACGCACTTATGCATCGCAGGGAAAGCTCAAAGACGCGGTGGAGGCGTACAGTGAAACCATACGCCTCGCGCCCGAAATGTACACGGCATTTCGATGGCGCGCAAAAGCCTATCGAGAATTGCACATGGACATCGAAGCCGCCAGGGACGATGAGAGGGCACAAGCATTAGAGAAAAAATTCTGGGATGCAGTAGCCCGGACAGGAGCAAAACCTCCAAAAGGGAAATGATTATCGGGTGGCGATCCTCGATCTGCTCAAAGTATGCCTGGGACAAAAGTCCGGAAATGGCCCATCTCTGACCTTCGCGCCGTCCCCGCGTTGGGCTGCTCTCGGCCGCATACCGGACATACGGCTAACGGGATAAGAAGCACCAAGCAGCTCACCGCGACAGCCGGTCTGCTCTCGATGATCTGCGGCAGGCGCGTGAGCTGGCCCTGCTGTTCTGCAAGAGCGAGGAGGCGATCGAGACATTCATCGCGCATTGCGATGTCGCTGCGCGTGATTTGTTGTTGCCCTACGGCGATGTCGTGATCGTGCTGTCCACCGTGCTGCGCATCAAGCGCACGCTGGATGCCGCCGAGATCGACAAGATCATCTGGGACGTGGAGACGCGCAAGGCGTTGGCGGTTGAGCACCGGCGGCGCGCAGACTGGCGCAAGGCCGAGGTGGAGGCCGAGCGCTTTCGGGCGCAATGTGTTCATATCGGTGCCGCAACGGTGCCACGTTCTGCACCAGATCGCGTGCGGTAATCGACGAGATCAAGGATCGTAAGGCACGGCGGATGTAACCGGCCGGATGATCTTGAATGGCCCCGGCGTGGAATACGTCGGGGCCATTGACGTGCCCGGGGCCATCAAGCTCCAACTGAGACTTGCAGCGCGACGACTGATCGCTGGCCTACTTGCCATCCTTGGGGCTTTGATCAGACGACCAACTCAATTGAAGGTATGAAACCTCAGCTTTAACGAACCATCCGCTTGGCGTTCGAAGACGTGCATGGCAAGTCCACTAAAGGGAGCCGGTTTGCCGTCCTTGTCCTTGCCCGTAGCGCTCCACTTGGCTGTGCCGACGACGACCTTGTCGTCTCCGCCCGCGTCGATAACCTCCAGCTTGTGGCCGGTCACACCATTCGCGAAAAACCCGGCAAAGAACTTTTCGATCTCCGCTGGGCCTGACGCGACTTCGTGCGTCGGCGGCAGCACCTTGGCGGTCGGGACATAGTTGGCAGCGACGGCCTTCGCGTCCTGTTTGTTGAATGCGGCATCAAAGGTGGCGTAGGCTTTCTCGACGTCGGTCTTGGCGTCTGCGGCGAACGATACCGAGGGAGTAGCGGTGAGTAGACAAAAAAGTAATGCTGGAGCTATGCGCATGATGTCCTCCTCTCTAAGTTGGCGCATCTCGACAAAGCAGTTTTCGGGCACGCCCCGGAAAAACCGAAGCATTTTTGGCGCGGGCGCTCTTCGCCAGCCCTCGGGCCAGCCGGTCCTCCGGCGGTTCGAGAGGGTGAGACCGGCTGTCCGATGGACGAGGCGCAGGGGACACGCCCCGCACCCCGAAACTAACGCGGATCAGGCGACGCCATGTATTCATTTCTGGCCACGTCCGGTCACGTAGATGTATTTGTAATGTTCCTGAAACGGAACAGCGATAAGGTAGCCATGAGGGGCATGCAGGCCCAATTGGAAAAGCTGCCCTAATCCGTGATCTCGCGACCGATCCAAATCTCTTATAGCTCGCGCTCCATCGCTGGATGCTTGCGGTTTTTCACTTTGATCCAGTAGCGACAACGCCCACCCTGATAGGGCCGGTCGCGCCGCTTGGACACTAACCCTTCTAGCCCCAATTTGCAGGCAGCTCCAAACAGATCAGGCCCAAGCTCGCCGCGCTCGAACGGATTGACGAAGACACCTTCAGGACGACGCGCCAGCAGGCGCTCCAAGTTCGCCTTCCGCATCGATAACGGGAGCATGCGGACATCGTCGCCGCCATCGGCGAGAATATCAAAAGCGCAGAATTGCACTTCGTGATCGTACTTGCGCGAGTGAAGAGCGTTGAAGTCTGAGACGCCATCGACGCCAAGCACGACCGCTTCGCCGTCGAGCACAAAGTGCTTCTGCCTGATCTTGCGCGCGGCCTCGACGATCCAGGGATAGCGATTGGCCCAATTGTAGCCGCCGCGCGTGATCAGACGCACGCGATCGCCATCGCGCTCCAAGCGGAGGCGATAGCCATCGTATTTCACTTCATGCAGCCAATCGGGACCGTCCGGGACCGTAGTGCGCTTGGTCGGCAGGCAAAACTCAAACGAACGCATGCGGGAAAAATAGGCATTCTCGGCTGGTTTGGGAGTGGAACCTGCCGGGACTTCATGTCGCGGAGCTTGAGCGGCAGCTCGTGCGCTCGTCCGGCGCCCGACCGCGAAATAGTTTGTTAGCTTGTGCGTGTGAAACTTGGGGCGTGCCGATTACCGCCGATTGCGGCACATTGGAATGGGAATGCCGGCCCCGGCTGTTCTCCCAACCTGCGGCCGGGCCGTTTGAACTTGCGCTGCATCGTTCAACCCGGTCCACAACCATGTTTAGAGGCATTGCTATCGCGCTATTTGGGCTGACCATTCTTTCGCAGCTCGATCAGGCGTTCTTCTACGGCCGACATAGTGAGGCTGCGTTCAGGCTTGTGCGGGAGATTAGCCGCGGTTTTGGGCTGTAGGTCAGCCGCGCTGCGCTCATTCTGGCGGCGCATACGAGGTCCCTCGACGGCTACTTCTTCAACAGTATCCCCATCGTTCGCGCCATTCGCCTCACTGACCCGGCGTGACGACCAAGTTCGGTGGCAATCTTTGATACGCCAGCTCCCGCCCGGGCGAGCTTATACAATCGCTGGACCTCGCGGTCGGCCCATTGCTTTGGCTTTTGTGTTTTCATGGTGCGGCGCTCGGCACCAGCTAACCAGCGTGCCTGATTGCCCACACTTGGGAAATTTACGGGTCGGCGGCCCGCGCGCCGCGCGCGGATTTGTCCAACCTCTCGCAACGGGAGCGGCCGTGAACTGAGGCGGTAGCGCAGTCGCTCCGATGTGAAGCCAAACCGAAAATCGATACGCAGCAAGCGCGCCATCAACTGCCCGATTAGCTGTCAGAAAAACCATTAAAATCGTTCTGGGTCATAATCATAATGACTCTGACGCAAAAACAAAAATTAAGGTGAGGAAAAACACGGGAGGTTGGAATGGAAACGTACAGCGCTTGCGCGCGATGGCGTTGCTGTGCCGACAGAGCGCTGCGTATCATCCAGACAAAAGCTGGAAGCTGCTCGCTGAGGCCGACTATTGGGAGCATTTGGCGGCTGCTGCGCTCTCAGAGCAGCTGAAGGACGGCTCCGCCGCTGCGAATGACTTAGCTGCTGCTTAGTGTCGCAATTCGTCTCGGTTCGAACTTCATCGGGGGGCTAGCAGCATGAGTATTCGCAGTCGCACTTACAATTTTTCTCTTCTCCACGAACGGACGGGTGGCGGAAGCGAGGACTATCGTCAGAAGGCGTCTTGCCGCCAAATCGCGGCTGAAATCGACCATCTGGCATTAACGGGACATTGGCCTCATCGAGGTGCCTTCGGAGCTTCACCCCGATATAGAGGTGGGCTGCGCGACTTGCCTCTTCGATGCGACCGCGACTGCATGGCAGGTCAGTTGCGAAGGGCGCGGCCAAATGAGGCAACCATAGCGCAGACTGGGGTGGTTCCTTCGCGTCACATCGTGCAGAGCTAAACTCCTCCGTAGATCTATGCTGCAAACCGGAGGCTGACCCTCATATTCGACATTAGTAAGAGATGGAAATTGGCGCTACTTAACGTTGAGAACATTATCCGCGACAAGTGTGTGCGCGGCAACTGAATTCGATCTGTGAGGGCACAACGTTGAGCCGACGCGCGGTTGGAAGATCCGAGCACGAATTGCGAGAGATGACGCAGATGCTGGCGAGCCTATGCGAAGCTGCGCAACGACTCCCCGAGGGACCAGAGCGCCAGAATGCAATCAGGGAGATCGACGGATTTCAGAGGCGGCTGGCCGCGTTAGTTGCGCGTCCTCTAGGCTGAGGTTCCTGTCGGGGCGCCGGTGCGGGGCACGCCGTGTTGCGTTGCTGTCATGGCGCGAACTTTACGACAACGACGATCCCCAACGGCTCGGCACACCCCGGGCCGTTTCTATTCCGGCCGTAGCTACAAGTGAACGACTGGTGATGTCCCTGCAATTCCACCGTGCCGTCGAGGGCATGGAAGTATGGAGCGCAAGCAGCGACGACTTTTCGTTCGTGATCACATATGAGAGCCCCGCCGGTCCCGGATTTCACGGGCGCGCTCCGGCTATGTGGCATCATGGCGCCCGGTTTATCAGAGCCGTGGCGCGATCAAGATCGGCGGCTCTCCATTCAAGACGTTCGCGGAGGCGGAGGAAGCCTGTAACGCCGTACTGAAACATCTGACCAAGCCAGACTGAGTGTGAAGACAAAGAGCCTTCTCGGTCGCCTCGTTTGTCGGCAATATGAACGCGCGTCCCGATTGCGAGTTGCCAAACTACTTGGCAAGGCTTGGCGGTTCGCTTCTGACGGCGAACGATGAGCTCGGCTGGAGAACGCTCATTGAAGGATTGAGGTGATGGTCCGACGATCAAGCCAGCCAGGGTCTGGCGGTCAATTTGACAAGGAACAAGCCGAGCACATCGACCGGACACTGATGGATGAGCGCGGACCTTGGGGGGTGGGATGGCGCACTACCGAGCTTACCTTTTGGATCACGACCGCCACGTTATAAGCGTGGCCAATTTGCAGTGTGCCGACGAGCAGGAAGCACGGGAACGTGCTCAGCAGCTAGTTGATGCCAACGACATCGAGCTATGGCAACTTGATCGCCGTATTGCGGTGTTTGAGGCCGGCATAACCCGAACCTCGCAGGCGGCAGGACAGGGAAGCGTTCAGCGGGCGCAGCCCCCTACAATGAAGTCTAAGTGAAGGTTGCGACGCAAAGAGGCGCGACTCTGTTGAGCGCGAGGATGGCGGCTTGCTTGTGGCGATGCTCTAGAGATTGCAAATGGAGAACACCGGCCGCCGACCTACTCGACCTCGATCATTCGCTCCTTGTTGGCCCGCAGGCTGCGGAGGTAATAGCCTTGTGCCTGGACGGCTGACTTGATTTCATCGCTGACCTTGAGAACTCTTTTTCTGCTCTTGCGCCACTTATGTGCAGAGTAAAGCACGGGTACGGCAGAGCCTGTACTTAGAACGAGGAAGTCGCGCTTGTCATTGCGATAGACATCAAACACTTTCCGCCCCCGCTGATTATATTGAACTAAGAATGAAATATGTTTGGTCGTCTCAATGGACGAGCTTAGTGTCTCGAATGGCTGTGCGGGTTGTAAATCTGCAACGCCCGCGACTTTTGCTTCACCGCGTTCCGGAATTGGAACGAACTGATGCAAGGCCAGACCATCGCCAAATTGAGCGCACTAGGCAATTACTTCAGCGATGCCGTGAACGGCACGAGGCATCGGTTCTGAAACACGCCCGGCATAGGCTGCAAGTTGCCGACGTAGCGGTTGAACACGCGGAAGAGCGCTAGGATGGCGGCTTGGTTGGTGGTGATCGAATAGAGGTGCACACGGGTTTGACCGAAGGATTGCGGTGTTCGAGTTGAAGAGCCTACCGAATTTCCGCCACGAGTGCGTGCGCAAATGCGCGGATGCTCAAAGTCCCCCGCTGCGATCACTGTGAAGAAGAGTTCGCGCCAGAAGAGCTGACCGTTCTTGCACCACCGGCTGGGGACGGCGAGTTGATCTGCGCTCGGTGCATCGAAATCAAGCTCCGCCGCGCCATCGCGAAGCTATCGCGCGGTGATAATTGATGCCCCGAACGCATCGGCGTCATCTTCGGTCCCGGCGTAGGTGTTGTGGATCACGGGGGCTGGATTATCGGGGAAGACGCCGGACATCGGCGGCAGGTTGCCGACGTAGCGGTTGATCACGCGAAACAGCGTGCGGACGGCTTCTTGGTTGGTGGTGATCCAATAGATTGCACACGCCATCGTTTCCCCGCGCCCTCCTTGACCCGAATTAACTTGCGGGGCCGCCCCACAAAGCGCACCCTTACAGCATCACCGCCTCGACCCCTTGGCTGCGTTCGGTGACTGAGAGTGTTGCGCTCCCGGCCTATAAAGGGGGTGCGTCATGTCCGAGCTTCCAAAACCTATATTGCCGCAGCGCCGAACCATGAGGCGCAGATGCTTGCTATGCCAAGCTCCAATGGAGGTCCAGCGTATTGCTGCGGCCCGCGCGGGCTTTGAGCACTGGACACTCCGCTGCACAAGCTGCGGTCGCATCGACCAAATGCAGGTGGACACTGACCCGTTGGACTCCGGGGCGCTGGGCTGGATCGAAGGCGAACTGAGGCCACAGCACTAGAATGCGCGATAACCGAGTATGAAAAGCAAATGCGAGCGAGTTGCTGACGCGGACGTAGTGGCTGGTCGGCGTAGCAACAGCCGTAGCAGGAGGCTCCCATGTCACGATTTGTCGTCTGCTTCATGAAAGACGTGCTTGGCAATAACGGCCGCGAGCGCGAGGTCTGCCAGAGTTCTATCGAGATCGACGCCGCCGACGAAGGGGTGGCCACCGAGACAGCTAAGCGAAAATTCTGCGCATTGCAGTCTCTGCGCGACTGGTCACTGCATGCCGACCGGATCAAGATGATCTCGGCGGCCGATTTTCCATCTTGGAAGCCTGCTATCGACAACCACAAAGTGTGATCGCCATCGGCTCGAATGGATCGGTCGCGGTCTCGCGGCTTACGAATTCCAGCGTGGAGGAAGTCTGCTGCCACAACGTCGGTCCGGGCATGGTCTCGCCGATCATCGTGGCCGTCGTCTCGGAGCACGGCCGCGACTGCAGCGACGCTCCAAGGAGGAATTATGAAAGAACCTCTGACAATACCTGCGGAGGCCCAACCCCGAAACACCACTCGCGCTGATCTTATCCCGACCGAAGGGTTTTGCCTGGAAGTAGACGGCCGGATGAAGATGGTATTTCCAATGCTTCAAGCGGCTATGAAGCGCGCACGCGATCTCAAAGCCGAATTCCCGATGCTCCAAATAAAAGTGTATGACGCTGCGGAGAAGACGAGCACGCTGTTGGAGAGTCGGCCGGAGTTCAGTAAGACGCCCTAGCTAGGCACTTCACGGCTCTCCCGGCCACCACGTTGACGGCGGATCGCTCGCCAAAATCTTGTTCGGCCGCAGCGCTCCAGATGACTGCGCTTGTACGGATAGCCGCGAACTTCCTATCGCTCCAGCTCATGGATTGGCGTCGTCTTCGGCCGCCGGACGCTATCCAGCGCGATGGTCTGATGCGTATTGCAGCCGAGGCACTTCACTTCGAGATAGAGGTAACCGGCGTTGAGCACGTCGCCGAGTGCCGGGGACGGCTGCGCGGGTCCCTGAAAGCCGAGCATGCGTTTATTCCACGCTTCGCAAGCGAGCCTGGTCGGCCACCTTGCGCGCCTCAGCGGCCCGCTCTGCTGATGCTCGGACTGAACCGCCGTAGATGGTCTCTCGTGACTTGGTGCCCATGGGCCTATGAAAGCCCGGCGTTGGCGGCCGTGCAAATTATCAATCCGTTGGGGATCGATCCAGCGGCGGGCTACTGCGCGTCGCGGGTGTGGAAAACGCGCTAGGATTTCGGAAGTTTAATTACCCCCTTCACCTGGTCCCGAGATTCCTTGGCGATGCTCTCATGAAGAGCTGTGCCGGTTTCGATGAGGTGCTGTAGGTTGCTGGCCAGCCGGACAACGATATCGACCAAGGTCCCAAGCTCGGCGAACGTGACCGATTTTTGTAGCTGGCGTAGGGTCAGGTGGGCGATGCCCAGGTTACGGAAGTGCGTCAGCCTGCCATGGACGTTCCAATCGATTTCACGATAGGTCACCAGGTACTGGTTGATCAGCGCCGCCCGCGTCGGGGTGAAGACATCCGGGCCGCGTCGCGCCTCCAACTCCTCCACAAGAGCCGCCGTGACGTCCGGGTCCTTTAGGAGGTGGTAGACTGTCTGGAAACTGACGACCTTCGGATCGGCATCCAGAAGAAGAGCGACCCGCAAGGCGGCCATCAACAGAGTATCCCGATGCAAAACAGCGACCGGCGGTCGCCAATCGCCATCTGGATCATCGGGCAACATGAGAACGTCATTCAGCCCATCCGACGCACCGAATGACCATGCGCAGCGCGTCGCAACCGTGACCAGCCGGGCAGCGTTATCCAGGATGAAATCAGCACCTGCGTCGGACAAGGTCGCTCCTTAGGGACAAGAACGGCGTCGGACTGGTGGCAATCGCAGGTGTGGAAATCCCCGGCAAAATCACCGAGGAAAAATCACCGGCATAAGGTCCGAAATCAAATGCTCGACTACCTCGTCGGGAACCGTGTCGGTACCTCGCACCGCAAACGTTGCAGGTTGCGGGTAACGCGCGAAATGAGGTCGATGCAGTTTGTTGAGGACCGAAATGCTCTCCGCCAAATCGGGATTGCTTGACAAGCCGTAGGCCACGGCGAGCCGATACCAGCCCTCTAGATCGTGATTATAAGGCGGTTTCGCTGGCTCGGGATGCAATCCAGACTCCACGGCATGAAAGACAAAGGCCTTGAGAGCCAATTCTATGGCATGGGTGAGCAGAGCAATCCGTGGCCAATTAGGCTGACCATTCACATAACTGGCCAAGGGCATTGCCGCGTCGCGAAACTGCATGGCCCGGTGCAGGTATTCCTGCGCCTGCGATCCGCCAGTCTGAATCGGGAAGATCGGGGGTCTCATGGTCGCAATCCTACGGCGTATCGCGGATGTGGAAAATTGTTTGTCGAGTGATGCAGCGATTGCATGACTCGCGGCCGTCACGAGGAAATCAAAGCGGGATCAACGGACGAAAAATCGTGGGCAAATCTGTGGGTAGAAAATCTAGAATCTTTATTTATTGAATGATTTCAATGTGACTTGGCGGAGAGAGTGGGATTCGAACCCACGGTACGGTTTCCCGCACACACGCTTTCCAAGCGTGCGCCTTAAGCCACTCGGCCATCTCTCCGGAGCGCCTCTCTTGAAGGGGCGCCGGTGATTTTGCAAGAGACCGCGGGGAAATCGGGTGAATTTTCCGTAACATATTGTATTTTCGAGATAATATCAGAGATCGCGCGGCGGCCGCGGCCATCCTTTGGGCTGAACCGGATACGGCTTTGCTGCGACGATTCACCAGAGAACGCCAAACACGCCCGGGGGACGCCATGAGCATCCGCAAGACCATCGCCGCGCTGAGCCTGATTTCGGCCCTTGGCGCCGCCTTCGCCGTGCCGGCCGCGGCGCAGGTCTGCACGCGCCAGGGCGTCGACGTGAGCTGCGACGACGGGCGGCGCGGGGTGCTTTCGGGCGACGCCATCATCTGGCCGGACGGGACGCGCTCGAGCACAACGCCGCATCAGAGCGTGATCATCGGCAACAAGAGTTCAGTGCATGTCGGGCCGGGCGTGTTCGTCGGCCAGGGCAACGGCATGGTGCCGCTGGATGATCCCAACGCGCCGAACAAGCGGCGCTGCGCGATTCTGGATGGGGTCTCGTATTGCTATTGAGGCGCCGCTTGCGTTCACCTCGCCCCGCTTGTGGGGAGAGGGAGACGGACTAAATCAACCTTACGCCGGAGATCGCCGACTTCAGCCAGCGCAGCGCTTGCGGCGGCTGCGTGGCGAGCGGGGCTACGGCGGCCTTTTCCGTCCGGCATTTCTCCAGCTCGGCGACGAAATCGGCGGACCATTGCTGGATGGTGTGGCCACGCAGCGTCTTCATCATCGCTTCCCAGCGCATCTTGCGTTCGGTCAGCGGCATCGCGGCCGCGATTGCGATCGCACGCGCCATCCCATCGATGTCGTGCGGATTGACGAGCAGCGCGGTGTCGAGCTCGTTGGCGGCACCCGCAAACTTCGAGAGTACGAGCACGCCGGGATCCGCCGGGTTTTGCGCGGCGACATATTCCTTGGCGACCAGGTTCATGCCGTCATGCAGCGGCGTCACCACGCCGACCTGCGCGGTGCGGTAGAGACCTGCGAGCACGACCTGGCTAAAGCCCTTGTTGAGATAGCGGATCGGCGTCCAGTCGGCCTCGCCGTGACGGCCGTTGACGTCGGACACGAGACGCGCGACCTCGTTCTGGAGGTTTCCATAGGCCTCGATGCCAACACGCGAGGGATTTGCGATCTGCAACAGCGAGATGCTGCGCGAGAACTGCGGCTGCTCGGTCCAGAGCCGGTCGAACGCGCTGATGCGGTTGACGAGGCCCTTGGAATAGTCGAGCCGGTCGACGCCGATCGCGAGGCGCTCACCGTTGAGGCTCCGGCGCAGCCGCGATACGTCGGGATGCGAGACCGACTTCGCGGCATACGCTGCGAACTTTTCCGCATCGATACCAATCGGAAACACTTCGCAGCGGGTACGGCCATACTGCGAGCTCACGACGCCGTCTTCGACGGTGAGGCCGAGCTCGCCGCCGACACAGCCGAGGAAATTCTGGCGGTCCTCCTCGGTCTGGAAGCCGAGCAGATCGTAGGCCAGCATCGCCGTGATGAGCTCGCGATGATTTGGCACGCCCTGCATCACCGCGACGACGGGCCAAGGCGTGTGCAGGAAGAAGCCGATCGGATCGTCGACGCCGAGATCGCGCAGCTCCGCACCGAGCGCGAGGAAATGATAGTCCTGCACCCAGAACGCAGTCCGCTGCTTTCGGAAGCGCATCAGCGCGCGCGCCATGAAGCCGTTGACCTCGCGATAGCTGAGATAATCGCCTTGTGAGACGCGGATCAGATCGCTGCGCGAATGCAGCGCCGGCCACAACGCCGAATTGGCAAAGCCTTCGTAGTAGCCACCGTAATGCGCCGCCGGCAGATCCAGCGTCGCCAGCGCCCCCGAACCGAGCGCTTCGATCTCGGCAAATGGCTCCTTCTGATGGCCATCACGTACGCGGCCGGAGGATCCCACCCAGATCGCGCCCGAATGTTCCACGACCGGCAACAATGCAGCCGCAAGCCCGCCCGTCATGGGTTCATTAGGTTTGTCACGCGCGACGCGATTTGAAACGACGACTAAATTCACAGGTCGTCCCCTCCTGTTCATTCCAACCCGTTTAACTGATGTTCATCAATATGGTTCCTGTTCATCGTTTCAACCAATTGAAACCAAAATCGGGCGCGTGCGCTGGAACCGGGCTTTGCCCGAGGAACCCGAGGATTCTACTGCAAAGACAGTTTTTGCGGCAGTGTTGCGCAGCAGGAATTGTGCTGCGCAGCGGAACTGCACGAGCCGCATTATGTCTGGGGCATGGCGCTGCCTTGCTTTTACCTCGTGTCGTCGAGCAGGCGCGCGAGGAATGTGCGCACGTCGCTTGGCGCATCGAAGTGGCCGTTGACGCCGATGGCGCGGCGACCGACCGAGAAGGAAAGCCCGTCCATATCGGGCATGATCGCGAACACGGTCTCGTCGGTGACGTCGTCGCCGATGAAGATCGGACGGCGCCCCATGAACGGCTCGTGTTTCATCAATTCGCGCACGCCGCTTGCCTTGGTGAAGCCGGAATGCTTGATCTCGCAGACGAACTTGCCGGGCAGCACCTCGATCGGCGCGTTGGGAAGATCTGCGCGGATCAGCGACACGGATTCGTAGATCGCCCTCTCCGCATGCGGCGCGAGGCGATAGTGCAGCGCGAGCGAATAGCCCTTGTCCTCGAGCAGAATGCCCGGGCTGAGCTTTGCAATCGCGGCCAGCCGCCGCTTCAACTCCTTGTCCATCGGCGGCGCGTGCACGTCGTCCGCTTCATTGTCCACCGACAGACGCATCTCCGCGCCGTGACCACCGACGCCGCAATAGACGTCGGGGGCAAAGATCAGGTCGAGGTCGTTGAGCGAGCGGCCGCTGACCAGCGCCAACGCGCCCGACGTGCGTTCCACCAGCCGGTTGAGGGTATTCGACAGCCCCGGCGGCACCCAGACCTCGCGCGGCGTCGGCATCAGCTCAAGCAGCGTGCCGTCAACGTCGAGCAGGATCGCGATCTCGTTCAGATGCGGCACGAGCGCATGCGGCACCGGCACCGTTTCCGGCGCGTCCTCGTCGTCGTGCATGGTTCGTTCGTCGTCCAATGGCATTTCCGCCAGTTCTGATTTCATAGCTTACTCCATAAAGGCGAGCGGCCGCGCGATTTGTTCGAGCGATCTGCGTTCCGCGGCGACGGCATAGCGCCACGCCACGATCGCGGCCGCGATCATCAGTGCTGCCCCCAGCAAATAGCCGGCGAACACGCTGTTGCGCGAGCCGGTGTCGATCAACACGCCGAACAGCGCCGGCCCGATCACGCCGCCGATGCCGGTACCAACCGCGTAGAACACCGCGATCGCCAGCGCGCGGATTTCCAGCGGAAAGGTCTCGCTGACGGTGAGATAGGCTGCGCTCGCAGCGGGCGAGGCGAAGAAGAAAATCACCATCCAGGCGATGGTCTGCCCTTGCGCGCTCAGGGCGCCGATCGAGAACAGATAGCCCGACAGCGCCAGCAGGAGGCCTGAGATGCCATAGGTGAACGTGATCATGGTGCGGCGGCCCAGCGTATCGAACAGGCGGCCGAGCAAGAGCGGGCCGAGGAAGTTGCCGGCGGCGAACGGGAGCAGGTACCAGCCGACGTGATCGGCGCTGATGCCGTAGAAGTCAGTCAGCACAAGCGCGAAGGTGAAGAAGATCGCGTTGTAGAAGAAGGCCTGCGCGATCATCAGCACAAGGCCGACCACGGCTCGCTGGCGATGGGTGAAGAATAGCGTGTGCACGACTTCGCCCAGCGGCGTGTGATCGCGCATCTTGAGGCGGATCTTCGCAAAGCCCGCGCCGCCACTATCGTGGTTATGTCCGACCACCGAGCGCTCGATCTCGTCGACGATTTCATGCGCCTTTTCGGGATGCCCATGGATCATAAGCCAGCGCGGACTTTCCGGGATCCACATCCGCATCAGCAGCACGACGAGGCCGATGGCCGCGCCGATGAGATAGGCCAGGCGCCAGCCGATATCTGGACCGATTACCGCGGGGTCGAGCAAGACGATAGCCGCAACGGCGCCCATCGCGGCGCCGATCCAGAAGCTGCCGTTGATGATGAGATCGGTCCAGCCGCGATAGCGCGCCGGCACCAGTTCCTGGATGGTCGAATTGATCGCGGTGTATTCGCCGCCGATACCGGCGCCGGTGAGGAAACGGAACAGCGCGTAGCTCGCGATATTCCAGGACAATGCGGTTGCGGCGGTCGCCGAGAGATAGAGCGCGAGCGTGATGAAGAACAGTTTCTTGCGACCTATGCGGTCGGTCAACCAGCCGAAGCCGAGCGCGCCCAGCACCGCGCCGGCAAGATAAGCGGAGTTGGCAATGCCGAGGTCGAGGTTCGAGAAGCGCAAGGTCGGGCTCTGCTTGAGCGCACCGGAGAGAGCGCCCGCCAACGTCACCTCGAGGCCGTCGAGGATCCAGGTGATGCCGAGCGCCAGCACGATGCGGGTGTGAAAGCCGCTCCAAGGCAGCGCATCGAGTCGCGCGGGAATGCTGGTCTCGATGATGCGGTCGGCTGCGGCCGCCGCCGAGACCGCAGGACCAAGATTCAGTGCTGGGCTTTGCTGCAATTCCATCGCGTTGTTGCGTCTAACCAATGCCACGCTCGACGTGACGTGGACGGATTCGATCGATCATGAGAGTGCGGCATTCCGCCTGCCACCTGCGACAACGCCTGCGGCGGTGGCGGGTTCCTTTGGGAACACCGCCCCGGCCCGTTCGTTTCCGATGGAGCCGCAAGGAGTTGATGCATGGCTCAAGTCAGAAAGAGGACACATTCGCGCAAAACAGCAGCGCGCCGGAAGACCAGCGCGCGAGGCAGCGCCACCACGCGCAAGAACTCAACACGTGCCGCGCCGAAGCGCTGGTCGCAGCATGTCACCAAGGAAAGCAACGCGCTCGACCTGAAGCGCGGCGTATTCAAGCTGACCAGCCCGAAGCAGATCGCGGCCTCGCTGAAGCGCTCGGCCGAGCACAGTTCGCGCCGCAAGACCGGCGCCTACCGCTCGGCGCTGTCGATGCTGACGTTCTACATCAATCGTGCCGGGAGTACGCTGCCGAAGACGCAACGGACGCGATTGGAGCGGGCGAAGGTGGAGCTGAAGCGGGCGTTTGGGAGGGAGTGAGATTTCGACAGCGCCTCTCCCTCCCTCGTCGTCCTGGACAAGCGAGCGGAGCGAGCGCTGATCCAGGACCCATTGCCCCAGGGCGTGGTTTGGCGAAGACTCGCGGTTATCAGCTCGCCCTACGACTCCTCCCTGTGGTAATGGGTCCCGACCTTCGCCAGGACGACACTGGAGGGTGATGCGACAGCGGAGCGTTACGCTGCCCTGATATTCCCCATGAAGCGGTCGAGTTCGGCGCGCAGGCGGGTGCTTTCGCTGGAGAGGGACTTGGCCGAGTTGAGGACCTCCTCCGAGGCAGACCCGGTCTCGGCGGCGCCGCGGTTGACCTGGCCGATGTCGGTGGCGGCGGTCTGAGTCCCTTGCGCGACGGTCTGGACGCTGCGGGCAATCTCCTGCGTCGCCGCGCCCTGCTGCTCCACCGCGCTGGCGATCGATGTCGAGATCGACGAGATCTGGCCGATGGTCGCGCCGATCTCCTTGATCGCGGCGACTGACTCGGCGGTGGCGCCCTGCATGCCGGCAATGTGCGAGGAAATCTCGTCGGTGGCTTTTGCCGTCTGGCTCGCCAGCGACTTCACTTCGCTCGCAACCACGGCAAAGCCGCGGCCGGCCTCGCCAGCGCGCGCCGCCTCGATGGTGGCATTCAGCGCGAGAAGATTGGTCTGCTCGGCGATCGCCGTGATCAGCTTGACGACCTCGCCGATCTGCTGGGCCGCATGCGACAGTTTTCCGATGCGGCTGTCGGTTTCCTTGGCCTGCCCAACGGCGGCTTCCGCGATGCGGCTGGAATCGCGCACCTGGCGGCCGATCTCCTCGACCGAGGCCGAGAGCTCTTCCGTCGCGGTCGCGACCGACTGCATGTTGCTCGAGGCCTGCTCGGAGACGCCGGCGACCTGGCTCGACAGCGTCTGCGTGGTCTCGGCTGTACGCGTCAGCGTCGAGGCGGATGATTCGAGCTGCACGGCGGAGGCCGAGACGTTGGAGACGATGGCACCGACCGCGCTCTCGAACTCGTCGGCAAAGCGGATCAGCTCGGAGCGGCGGGCCGCACTTGCCTCCTTGTTCTGGGCCTCGCTCACGGCTGCATCGCGCTCGGCTTTCGCCACCGCCTGGACCTTGAACTCCTCGACCGCGCCGGCCATCTCGCCGATCTCGTCCTTGCGGCCGAGTCCCGGCAGCACGACGTCGAAATTGCCCGAGGCGAGCTCGCGCATCGCCTTGCACATCGCGATCATCGGACGCGAGATGCCGTTACCGAGCATCCAAGCCAGCACGGCACCGACGGCAAGACCACCCAGCGCCATCATCAGCATCAGCCACTCGGTCTCCACGATCGTCGCATTGGCGCTCGCCTCGATGCGCTGCTGGTCGGCGGTCAGGTCCGACCGCAGCTCAGCCGAGAGTTTGACGATAGAGGCAGCCGTCTTCGTCATCTCGCCGTTCAGCTTGACGATGACCTTCACGTTCTCGGACAGCTTCGTGAAGGAGGTGCGGTACTGCTTCAGCAGGTTGCCGATCTCGGTGACACGATCGGTGATCTTCTGGTCGTTCGCATAGATCGAGACCAGCAGGGTCTCCAGGAACTTGATGCGGGCGATCACGCCATCGGCGGTCTTCGGCTCCGGTTTGGCGACGAAGGCGCTGACCGAGGTGGAGACCGCGAGATATTGTGAGGTGACGTCCTTGGCCGTGGTCTGGACCGATCCGAGCCCCGCCAGCGCCGCGGTGTCGGCAAGATCGTCGAACTTGAAACGAATCTTGTTGCCGACGCTGTTCAGCTCGTCGGTTGCGATCTTGCCGTTCTCGCGCGTCAGCGTGATGATCTCGCTGAACACCTTGGTGAAACGCTGGAACTCGGCCTCGAGCTTGCCGACCTGCTCGCGGCGCGCGGCCCCGGTCGTGGCAGACATCGACTTCGAGATTGCCGCCTTCAGGTTCTCTTCGGCAGCCTTCGCCGCGGTCTCGTCGTCCGCCGCACCGGTCAGCGTATAGGCCCGCGCCAGTCCCTGATAGGCGATCAGCTCGCGATCGACGGTCCGCGCCAGATTGGCTTCCGACACGCTGGTTCGGTAGGAGGCCACGGCGCCCGCGATTCGCTCGAAGCCGAAATAGGCAAAGGCCATACTGACGGCGAGGATGGCAAGCACCGCCACGAAGCCGAGGATGATTTTTGCGCGAAAACGCAAGGTGAGCAGCTTCGATGTGTTCGGCTTGGATTTAACGGACATTCCCCCACCCCATTCCATTCGCGGAAAACCAGGCGCAGTCCGGGAGCAGCCCGCTCCCCGACTCTTCTGCACGTTACCGGGCAAAGGATAAGCGCCGGTAAATTTGTGGCATCGCAACTTGCGGTTCGGTGCCGCGGGGACACAGTCGCCGCCGTTAGGAGTTGAGTACCAGCGTCAATCTCCGCTCGTCGTCCCGGCGAGGGCCGGGATCCATACCCCCAGGGAGAAGTGCGGCGCGAGCTGGTAACCCCGAGTCTTCGCCAAACCACGTCCTGTGGTAATGGGTCCCGACCTTCGCCAGGACGACACTGGAGGGTGATGCGACAGCGGAGCGTTACGCTGCCCTGATATTCCCCATGAAGCGGTCGAGTTCGGCGCGCAGGCGGGTGCTTTCGCTGGAGAGGGACTTGGCCGAGTTGAGGACCTCCTCCGAGGCAGACCCGGTCTCGGCGGCGCCGCGGTTGACCTGGCCGATGTCGGTGGCGGCGGTCTGAGTCCCTTGCGCGACGGTCTGGACGCTGCGGGCAATCTCCTGCGTCGCCGCGCCCTGCTGCTCCACCGCGCTGGCGATCGATGTCGAGATCGACGAGATCTGGCCGATGGTCGCGCCGATCTCCTTGATCGCGGCGACTGACTCGGCGGTGGCGCCCTGCATGCCGGCAATGTGCGAGGAAATCTCGTCGGTGGCTTTTGCCGTCTGGCTCGCCAGCGACTTCACTTCGCTCGCAACCACGGCAAAGCCGCGGCCGGCCTCGCCAGCGCGCGCCGCCTCGATGGTGGCATTCAGCGCGAGAAGATTGGTCTGCTCGGCGATCGCCGTGATCAGCTTGACGACCTCGCCGATCTGCTGGGCCGCATGCGACAGTTTTCCGATGCGGCTGTCGGTTTCCTTGGCCTGCCCAACGGCGGCTTCCGCGATGCGGCTGGAATCGCGCACCTGGCGGCCGATCTCCTCGACCGAGGCCGAGAGCTCTTCCGTCGCGGTCGCGACCGACTGCATGTTGCTCGAGGCCTGCTCGGAGACGCCGGCGACCTGGCTCGACAGCGTCTGCGTGGTCTCGGCTGTACGCGTCAGCGTCGAGGCGGATGATTCGAGCTGCACGGCGGAGGCCGAGACGTTGGAGACGATGGCACCGACCGCGCTCTCGAACTCGTCGGCAAAGCGGATCAGCTCGGAGCGGCGGGCCGCACTTGCCTCCTTGTTCTGGGCCTCGCTCACGGCTGCATCGCGCTCGGCTTTCGCCACCGCCTGGACCTTGAACTCCTCGACCGCGCCGGCCATCTCGCCGATCTCGTCCTTGCGGCCGAGTCCCGGCAGCACGACGTCGAAATTGCCCGAGGCGAGCTCGCGCATCGCCTTGCACATCGCGATCATCGGACGCGAGATGCCGGTGCCCAGCAGGAAGGCAAGGACGGCACCCAGCAGCGTGCCGCCAACGGCCAGCATCAGCACCAGATGCTCGGTCCGCTCGATCGTTGCTTCCGACTCCGAATCCAGCCGCTGCTGCTCGGCGACGAGGTCCGCCTTCATGGCGGTCGCCCCCTGAAGGATCGCGCCCGCCGAGCCGCTCATCTCGGTAACGAGGTCGTCGATCATCTTGGCGTTGGCGATCAACTTCTCCAGCGCCTCGCGGTAGGCGCCGAGCAATCCCTTTGCATCCTTCAGGCCGGCGACGATCTTGTCGTCCATGGAATAGACGGCGCCGAGCGAGTTCTCGACGAATTTCAGCCGCGCCAGCGCGCTGGTGGCGATCGCCTGGTCGGACGTCAGCACGAAATTGGTCGCCGCCGCGCTCGCGGTCTGGAACTGGGCATTGACCTGCTTGGTGCCGAACTCGATCGCCTGCGCCTCGGAATCGGAGGCGTTGTTGCCGATGTCGTCAAGCTTGTACTTCAGGAGGTTGGCGTTACGCGTGAGCTGGTTCTGCACCAGCAGCGCGCTGTCGCGCTTGGCCTGGAGGACCTTTGCGAAGGTCGCGGAGAAGTTCGAAAACTCCTTGGCGAGCTTGTTGAGGCTCTCCTGCCGCGCCGGCTTCTTGGCACTCTTGACCGCCTGGTCGATGGCCCCCTTCAGGCTGGCCTCGGTGTCCAGCGCAGCCTTGGCGTCGTCCTCCTTGCCGGTAACGACGAAATATTTGACCGCCGAGCGGTAGGCGAGCAGCTCACGGTCGATGTTGCGGGCGAGATCGGCCTCGGTGACGCTGGTGCGGTAGGACCCGACACCGGACGAGACCCGCTCGAAGCCGAAATAGGCAAACGCCATGCTGCCGGCGGAGATCACCAGCACCGCGGCAAAGCCGAGGATGATCTTTGCGCGGAACCGGAGGGTCGGAAATATGGTGCGCTTTGACGGCGACGCGATACGCCCGGACATTCCCACCCCCAATTTTCTATTCGGCCGCGATCCGGAGGCGCCCCGCCCCCAGACCCGGATGCGCAAAACTAGGGCAGAATCGATAAGGGGCGGTAAATTCGGCGCACAGGTGCAATTTTTGGCTTCGTCGGCCAAAGGCCGACCGGATTGGGATGACCGCTGGGCATCCCACCTCGATCCACCGTCCCGCCGGGGACGACCGGTTCGCCCACGCAAACCATTGCGTCCCCGACCGGATCGGTGACTTTTCCATGACGCGGGCGACCAAAATCCTAGTTGCAAAGTCCGGGGGCGGCGGTCTCTAATTAGAAACAATCAAAATCATCCCGGGAGGACTTCACCGTGTCTACAGTCAAACTGACAGTGAACGGCAAGGCCGTTGCTGTCGACGTCGAGGATCGCACGCTGCTGGTCCAGCTCCTGCGCGACCACCTCAACCTCACCGGAACCCATGTCGGCTGCGACACCAGCCAGTGCGGCGCCTGCGTCGTGCACATGGACGGCCAAGCGGTGAAATCCTGCACCATGCTGGCGGGCCAGGCCGACGGCGCCAACGTCACCACGATCGAAGGCATCGCCAAAGGCGACGAGCTGCACCCGATGCAAGCCGCCTTCCGCGACAATCACGGCCTCCAGTGCGGCTATTGCACGCCGGGCATGATCATGTCGGCGATCGACATCGTGCACCGCCATAGCGGCCAACTCGACGAAGAGACCGTCCGCCAGGAGCTCGAAGGCAACATCTGCCGCTGCACCGGCTACCACAACATCGTCAAAGCCGTGCTGGATGCGGCCGGACGCATGAAGGTTGCGCAGGCGGCCGAGTAAAAACGGCTCGCCTCGAACAAAAGAACCACCACCGCGGCTTTCGATGGAAAGCGCGGGTCAAAACAATTCCGGTCGGGAGGACAGGACATGGGTGTTGAAGGCATCGGCGCAAGCGTCGTGCGCAAGGAAGACAAGCGTTTCATCACCGGCAAGGGCCGGTACGTCGACGACATCAAATTGCAGGGCATGACCCATGCCCATTTCATCAGAAGCCCGCATGCGCATGCCAAGGTGAAGGGGATCGACTCCGCCGAGGCGCTGAAGATGCCGGGCGTGGTCGCGGTGCTCACGGGCCAGCAGATCGTCGACGACAAGGTCGGCAACCTCATCTGCGGCTGGGCCATCACCTCCAAGGACGGCAGCCCGATGAAGATGGGCGCATGGCCGGCGATGGCGCCGGAGACGGTGCGCTTCGTCGGTCAGGCCGTCGCGGTCGTGATCGCGGAAAGCAAGAATCTGGCGCGCGACGCGGCCGAGGCCGTTGTCATCAACTATGAAGAGCTGCCGGCGGTCGCCGACGTTCACGCCGCGATCAAGGCCGGCGCGCCACAGCTTCATCCTGAAGCCCCCGGCAACCAGGTCTATGACTGGGTGATCGGCGACGAAGGCGCGGCGGATGCCGCCTTCGCGCAGGCCGCCAATGTGGTCAAGCTCGATGTCACCAACAACCGCCTCGCCCCGAACGCGATGGAGCCGCGCGCGGCGATCGCCGATTACGATTCGGCGGAGGAGCATTTCACGCTCTACACGACGTCGCAGAACCCACACGTCGCCCGCCTCGTGCTGTCGGCGTTCTACAACATCGCCCCCGAGCACAAGCTGCGCGTGATCGCGCCGGACGTCGGTGGCGGCTTCGGCTCGAAGATCTTCATCTATCCGGAGGAGATGGTGGCGCTGTGGGCCTCGAAGAAAGTCGGCCGTCCCGTGAAATGGACCGGCGACCGCACCGAGGCCTTCCTCACCGATGCGCATGGCCGCGACCATGTCACCCATGCCGAAATGGCGTTCGACGCCAACAACAAGATCACCGGTTTGAAGGTCAAGACCTACGCCAATTTCGGCGCCTACATGTCGCTGTTCTCGTCGTCGGTGCCGACCTATCTCTACGCGACGCTGCTGTCGGGCCAGTACAACATCCCGGCGATCCATGCCGAGGTGATCGGGGTCTACACCAACACCACGCCGGTCGACGCCTATCGCGGCGCGGGCCGCCCCGAGGCGAGCTATTTGATCGAACGGCTGATGGAGACGGCGGCGCGGCAGCTGAAGGTCGATCCAGCCGCGCTGCGCCGGCAGAACTTCATCACCCAATTCCCGCACCAGACGCCCGTGATCATGGCCTATGACACCGGCGACTTTAATGCCTCGCTCGACTCCGCGATGAAGGCGATCGACTATGCCGGCTTCGCCGCGCGCAAGGCCAAAGCCAAGACGGAAGGCAAGCTGCGCGGCATCGGCGTGTCCTGCTACATCGAGGCCTGCGGCATCGCACCATCCAAGGCGGTCGGCAGCCTCGGCGCCGGCGTCGGGCTGTGGGAATCAGCCGAAGTGCGCGTCAACCCGGTCGGCACCATCGAGATCCTCACGGGCTCGCACAGCCATGGCCAGGGTCACGAGACAACGTTCTGCCAGCTCGTTGCGGAGCGCCTCGGTGTTCCCATCAGTCAGGTCTCGATCGTCCATGGCGACACCGACAAGGTGCAGTTCGGCATGGGCACCTACGGCTCACGTTCCGCGGCCGTCGGCCTCACCGCGATCCTGAAAGCGATGGAGAAGATGGAGTCCAAGGCCAAGAAGATTGCCGCGCATGCGCTGGAGGCTTCCGAGGCTGACATCGTCATCGAGAACGGCGAGTTCAAGGTGACCGGCACCGACAAGGCGATCGCGCTGCCGATGGTCGCGCTCGCGGCCTACACCGCGCACAATCTGCCTGACGGGATGGAGCCGGGCCTGAAGGAGAGTGCCTTTTACGATCCGACCAACTTCACCTTCCCGGCCGGTGCGTACATCTGCGAGCTTGAGGTCGATCCCGGCACCGGCAAGACCTCCTTCGTCAACTTCGTCGCCGCCGACGACTTCGGGCGCCTGATCAACCCGATGATCGTCGAGGGGCAGGTCCATGGCGGTCTCGCCCAGGGCATCGGGCAGGCGCTGCTCGAGCACGCCATCTACGATGCCGACGGCCAGCCGGTCACGGCCTCGTTCATGGACTACTCCATGCCGCGCGCCGACGACCTGCCCTCGTTCCAACTCTCCCACACCACGACGCTCTGCCCGGGCAATCCGCTCGGCATCAAGGGTTGCGGTGAGGCCGGCGCGATCGGCGCCTCTGCGGCCGTGATCAACGCGATCACGGATGCGATCGGCAAGAACAATCTGGAAATGCCCGCAACCCCGGACCGGGTGTGGCGCACGATCCACGCGGCCTAAGAGGGAGAGCCAAGATGTACCAGACCACTTATCATCGCGCCTCCTCGGTCGAGGAGGCGGCGAGCCTGTTCGCTGAGGGTACCGAGGCAAAATTCCTCGCCGGCGGCCAGACGCTGCTGCCGGTCATGAAGCAGCGGCTCGCCAGCCCTTCGGACGTGATCGATCTCGGCAAGATCAAGGAGCTGCAAGGCATCGAACTGTCGGGCGACGTGCTGACCATCAAGGCCGGCACGACCTATTACGACATCATGCAGAATGCCGATGTGCAGAAGGCGATCCCCGCGATCGGCTATCTCACCTCGGTGCTCGGCGATCCCGCCGTGCGCTATCGCGGCACGATCGGCGGCTCCATCGCCAACAATGATCCCGCCGCGGATTTCCCGGCCGCGCTGCTGGCGCTGGGCGCGACGGTGAAAACCAACAAGCGCTCGATTTCCGCCGAGGATTTCTTCAAGGGCCTGTTCACCACCGCCCTCGAAGACGGCGAGATCATCACCGCCGTATCGTTCCCGGTTCCGCAGAAGGCGGGCTACGCAAAAATGCGGCACCCGGCCTCGCGCTTCGCGCTGACCGCCGTGTTCGTCGCGCAGACGAAGTCGGGCGATGTCCGCGTCGCCGCGACCGGCGCTTCACAGAGCGGCGTGATGCGGGTTCCCGCAATCGAGGCCGCACTGAAGGCGAATTGGTCGCCATCGGCCATCGATAGCGTGAGCGTTTCGGCGAGCAACTTGCTGGCCGACATCCACGGCACGGCGGAGTACCGTGCGAACTTGATCAAGGTGATGGCGCAGCGCGCGGTGACCGCGGCAGACTGATAAGGCATGATCCGGAAAAGTGTGCAGCGGTTTTCCGGAAAGATCATGCCCGAACAAAAAGCTAAAGCGCGATCGTGACCGCGCTTTAGCGCCTCAACACAAATTTTCCGCGGCGCGCACTTCAGTGCGCGCCGCATTTATTATGCGCCCATGCGTGAAAGCGCTTGCCTCGTTCGGTCTAAGGCGGGAAAAGTTAATCGGTCAATTAACTCGCCCCACAGAGGAACGTCCCAGGCGCTTGCCGGATCATCGGCAATCCGCGCCTCGGATCCGAGGAAACAACAACGTGCTCGATAAATCAGCCCCCACCTCCTCCGTTCGCACCTCAGGCCCGCTCTCGGGCTTCCGCATCGTCGAATTCGCCGGCATCGGTCCGGGCCCGTTCGCCTGCATGATGCTGGCCGACATGGGCGCCGACGTCGTCACGCTCGACCGCGTCGGCGCGAAGAAGAGCATGAAGTCGGTGGCGGGCCGCGGCCGCAAGGTGATCGAGCTCGACCTCAAGGACAAGGCGGCGATCGCGGAGGTGCTCGACCTGCTCGCGAACGCCGACGCGCTGGTCGAAGGCTTTCGCCCCGGCGTGATGGAGCGGCTCGGGCTCGGTCCCGATGTCGTGCTCGCACGCAACCCGAAACTCGTCTATGGCCGCATGACCGGCTGGGGCCAGGAAGGCCCACTTGCGAACGCCGCCGGCCATGACATCAACTACATCTCCATCACCGGCGCACTCGCGGCTATCGGACCTGAGGAAGCGCCGGTGCCGCCGCTCAATCTGGTCGGCGATTTCGGCGGCGGCGCGCTCTATCTCGTCGTCGGCGTGCTTGCCGCACTGCTGGAAGCCTCGAAGTCCGGCAAGGGCCAGGTCGTCGACACCGCCATGTGCGACGGCGCGGCATCGCTGATGTCGTTCTTCTTCGACATGACCACGATCGGCCGCTGGACCGAAGGCCGCAACCAGAACTTTCTCGACGGCGGCGCGCATTTCTACGGTGTCTACGAATGCGCCTGCGGCCATTTCGTCTCGATCGGATCGATCGAGCCGCAGTTCTATGCGCTGTTGCGCGAGCACGCCGGCCTGACCGATGCCGATTTCGACGCGCAGATGGACCGCAAGGCCTGGCCGGCGCTGAAGGAGAAGCTGAAGGCGGTGTTCAAGAGCAAGACGCGCGAGGACTGGTGCAACATCATGGAAGGCACCGATATCTGCTTCGCGCCGGTGCTGACCATGTCGGAGGCGACCCAGCATCCGCACATGGTCGCTCGAAATGTGTTCGTCGAGCGCCACGGCGTGAAACAGCCCGCGCCGGCACCGCGGTTCTCGCGCACGCCGTCGGCGGTCCGCGAGCCGGAGGCGGCGGAGATCGGGGCGGTGACGAATGCGTGGAAGGCGGGGAAATAAGTGCTCCGCTGTTGCGTCAAACTCCGATGTCGTCCCGGCCTAGTGAGCAATTGCGCACGGGGGGCCGGGACCCATAGCCACAGTATGTGGTTTGGCGAAGACTCGGAGTTACCATCTCGCGCCACAACTTCTCCCTGGGATTATGGGTCCCGGCCTTCGCCGGGACGACACCTGTTGTGATGCGACGTGTGGCAAATAGCAGCGGCCTACGCCGCATTCACCTTCAACACCCCGCGCCGGATCTGATCCTCCTCGATCGACTCGAACAGCGCCTTGAAGTTGCCCTCGCCAAAGCCGTCGTCGCCCTTGCGCTGGATGAACTCGAAGAAGATCGGGCCGATCGCGTTGGCCGAAAAGATCTGCAACAGCACCTTGGTCTGGCCGCCATCGACCACACCTTCGCCGTCAATCAGGATGCCATTCTTCTGGAGCCGCGCAATGTCCTCGCCGTGCTTGGGCAGACGCGCGTCGATCCGCTCGAAATAGGTGGCGGGCGGAGCCGGCATGAACGGCAGGCCGGCTTCGCGCAGGCCTTCGATGGTACGGTAGATGTCGCCGCAGCCGCAGGCGACGTGCTGGATGCCCTCGCCACGATAGATCTTCAGATATTCCTCGATCTGGCCGGAATCGCCGGCGTCCTCGTTGATCGGAATCCGGATCTTGCCGTCCGGGCTCGTCAGTGCCCGCGAGAACAGACCCGAGGCGCGTCCCTCGATGTCGAAGAAGCGGATCTGGCGGAAGTTGAAGAGCCTTTCGTAGAAGCCGGTCCAGACATCCATGCGGCCGCGATGGACGTTGTGGGTGAGGTGGTCGAGATAGAATAGGCCGGCGCCGGCCGGCCGCGGATCGCGCGCGTCCATCCATTCGAACTCGGAATCGTAGGCCGAGCCCTTCGCGCCGTAGCGATCGACGAGATAGAGCAGGCTGCCGCCGATCCCCTTGATCGCGGGCACATCGAGCGTCTTCTGCGCGGACGACACCTCGGGCGGTTCGGCGCCGAGCGCGATCGCGCGCTCATAGGCCGCCTTCGCATCGACGACGCGGAACGCCATCGATGGCGCGCAGGGACCGTGCGCGGCGACGAAATCGTAACCGTGAGTGCCGGGCTCCTCATTGACGAGATAGTTGATGTCGCCCTGGCGATAGACCGTGATCTTCTTGCTCTTGTGGCGCGCGACGGGCGCATAGCCCATCAGCTTGAACAGCGCGTGCAGCTCTTCGGGATTGGGATGCGCATATTCGACGAACTCGAACCCGTCGGTGCCCATCGGATTATCGGCGGTGATCGTGGCCGGCGGCGCATCGTGCGGAAACGGACCCATTGGCTGCTCTCCCAAATTGCTGCTGCGTTGAACTATCCTTCATCGGGCGCGCAAGGAGCGTGCAAACGGAACGCCATTTCGCTACCTTATGCACGGTTCGTGCATGGATTGGACATTTGACGCATGATTACGGTAGACGCCTTCGACCTCAAGATCCTGAGCGCGCTCCAGGATGATGGCCGCCTCACCAACCAGGAGCTCGCCGAGCTTGCGGGCCTCTCGGCCTCGCAATGCTCGCGCCGGCGGATGCGGCTGGAGGAGGAGAAGGTGATCGCCGGCTACCACGCCGACCTCTCCAGCGAGGCGCTCGGCTTCGGCGTGATCGCCTTCATCCAGGTGGGGCTCGCGACTCACTCGCCGGACAATTCCAAGCGCTTCCGTAGCCTGGTCAACCGCATCGACGAGATCCAGGAGGCCTATTCGCTGACGGGCGATGCCGATTACGTGCTCAAGGCCGTGCTGCGCGACCTCAAGGGGCTCTCCAATCTCGTCAACGACGTGCTGATGCCGCACCAGAGCGTAGCGCATGTACGCTCCTCGATCGTGCTTGATAGGCTGAAGGAAAGCTCGCGGCTACCGCTGAAAGATCTGAAGGCTGGCTGAAATCGAGGGAAATGTGGCATTCGCGCCGCGCGCGCGATCTGCGATGATCCAGGCCAATCCGGGAGATTCAGCCATGGCGCTGCAACTTCGACCGAACTGCGAATATTGCGACCGCGACCTGCCGCCGAATGCAACGGATGCGCGGATCTGCTCCTATGAATGCACGTTCTGTGCGGACTGCGTCGAGACCAGGCTTTCGAACGTCTGCCCGAATTGCGGCGGCGGCTTTGCGCCGCGCCCGATCCGGCCGACGCAGGAATGGCGGCCGGGCGTGTGCGTGACGAAGCACGCAGCGTCGGACAAGCGGGTGCATCTGAAGTACAGCCTGGAGGACGTCGCCGCTTATTGCGCGAGGATACGCGACGTGTCACCGGAGAAGCGATAATCACCTGGCCGTCGTTCCGGAGCGCGCAAGCGAACCCGGAACCTCGAGATTCCGGGCTCGATGCTTCGCATCGCCCCGGAATGACAGCCCCTACTCCGCCGGCAATATCGTCCCCTCGACCTCGCCGAAGCCGACGCGGTAGCCGTTGCCCTGGCACCAGCCGCGCATGACGAGGCTATCGCCGTCTTCCAGGAATGAGCGCTTGGCGCCGCCGGGCAGTTCGACGAGCTCGGTGCCGTTCCAGCTGATCTCCAAGAGGCTGCCGCGCTGGTTCTTCTCGGGACCCGAGATAGTGCCGCTCCCTAAGAGATCGCCGACATTCATCGCGCAGCCGCTCGAGGTGTGGTGCATCAATTGCTGCACCGAGGACCAGTACATGTATTTGAAGTTGGTGCGGCTGATGCTCGTCGGCGCATTTGCGCCGCTGGGGCGCAAGGAGACATCGAGTTCGATGCTGTAGTTCTGCGGCTTGCCCTGCCTGAGATAGGCGAGCGGCGCGGGATCCTGCTCCGGCCCTGCCAGCCGGAACGGCTCCAGCGCCTCGCGCGTCACCACCCACGGGCTGATCGAGGTCGCAAACGCTTTTGCGAGGAACGGCCCGAGCGGCACATATTCCCATTGCTGGATGTCGCGCGCGCTCCAGTCGTTGAGCAGCACGAAGCCGAAGATCATCTCCTCGGCCTGTTGCTCGGAGAGCATGCCGCCCATGGCTGAGGCCTGGCCGACCACGACGCCCATCTCCAGCTCGAAATCGAGCCGCTTGCAGGGCGCAAAGCTCGGCACCTCGACGTTCGGCGGCTTCAACTGGCCGCGCGGGCGCTTCACCTTGGTGCCGGACACCACGACGGTCGAGGCGCGGCCATTATATCCGATCGGCATGTAGAGCCAGTTCGGCTGCAGCGCATTGTCCTTGCCGCGAAACATCACGCCGACATTGGTGGCGTGCTCCTTCGAGGAATAGAAGTCTGTATAGCCGGAGACGGCAAATGGCAGATGCAGCCGGGCGTCACGCATCGGCACCAGCGCCTGCTGGCGCAGCTCCTCGTTGTCGCGCAGCTCCGGATGATCCGCTCGCAGGAGCTCGCTGATCCGCGCCCGCGTCTTCGCCCAGACTCTTGGCCCCAGCGCCATGAAGGAATTGAGCGAGGGCGCGGAGAACACGCCAAGCGGGCCGACGTCGAGCCGGGAGTCCTGCTCGAGCTCCCAGAGATCGAGCACGTAACTGCCGATGGCGACGCCGACACGCGGCGTCGGATTGGCCGCGGTCGAGAACACGCCGTAAGGCAGATTCTGGATCGGGAAGTCGGAGGCGGGATCGACCTCGATGAAGGAGCGGAGGCTGGGATCGTTGGGATGGGTTGTCACTTTTGGCCCGGTCCTTTCTTCCTTCTCCCCTTGTGGGAGAAGGTGGCGCGAAGCGCCGGATGAGGGGTATCTGACCGCATACGCGAATGAGAGAGGTCACTCGTGGAGAGGACCCCTCACCCGTCTCACCGCTACGCGGCGAGCCACCCTCTCCCACAAGGGGAGAGGGTAAGAAGCGTCACGGCCTATTCGGGTCGAACCGTTTTTCCAGGCCCTTCCAGCAATCCGCGTAGTCGTCCTGGAGCGTCGACGAATTCGCAGCATGGGCGGTGACGCGTTGCGGATAGCGGGTCTCGAACATGAAGGCCATGGTGCCCGTGAGCTTCACCGGCTTCAATTCGCCGTTGCTGGCGTGCTCGAAGGCGTCGCGGTCGGGGCCGTGCGGCAGCATGCAATTGTGCAGCGAGATGCCGCCCGGCACGAAACCTTGCGGCTTGGCATCGTAGACGCCGTAAATCAGGCCCATGAACTCGCTCATGATGTTCATGTGATACCAGGGCGGGCGGAAAGTGTTGTCGGCGACCAACCAGCGCTCGGGGAAGATGACGAAGTCGATATTCGCGGTGCCCGCGGTCTCCGACGGCGAGGTCAGCACGGTGAAGATCGAGGGATCGGGATGGTCGAAGCCGATCGCGCCGACCGGCGAGAACGTGCGCAAATCGTATTTGTAGGGCGCGTAGTTGCCGTGCCAGGCGACGACATCGATCGGCGAATGCGGCAGCGCGGTCTTGAACAGCGCGCCGCCCCATTTCACGAACAGCTCGGTCGGCGTGTCCTTGTCCTCGTAGTGCGCGACCGGCGTGAGGAAGTCGCGTGCATTGGCGAGGCAGTTGGCGCCGATCGGCCCGCGCTCCGGCAGCGTGAAGGCGCCGCCATAGTTCTCGCAGAGATAACCGCGCGCCGGTCCATTCGGTATCTCGACGCGGAATTTGACGCCGCGCGGGATCACCACGATCTCGCCCGGCTCGGCGTCGATCCGGCCGAACTCCGTAACGATGCGAAGATTGCCCTGCTGGAGCACGAACATCAGCTCGCCGTCGGCGTTGTAGAAGTGCTGGTCCACCATCGACTTGGTGATGAGATAGACATGCGCGGCCATGCCGGCCTGCGTATTGACATCGCCCGCCGTCGTCATGGTCTGCACGCCCTGGAGGAAGGTCATCTCCTCCTTCGGGATCGGCGCCGGGTCCCAGCGCAGCTGCGCGATCGGCAAATCGTTCTCATGGCACGGCGCCGAGCGCCACAGGCCGGCATCGGCCTTCTCAAAACGGCCGGAATGCTTCACCGACGGGCGAATGCGATACAGCCAGGAGCGCTCATTGGTGCCGCGCGGCGCGGTGAAGGGCGAGCCGGAAAGCTGCTCGGCATAGAGCCCGTAGGCGCAGCGCTGCGGCGAGTTGCGCCCGATCGGCAACGCGCCCGGCAGCGCCTCGGTCTCAAAGCTGTTGCCGAAGCCGGACATGTAGCCCGGGGTGACCTGGGCTGTGCTCCGGACGATCTGATCAGGCGAGGTGTTGATGTTCATGACTGTCCTCCTCCTTGCAGGGCGGCCCACATTTCCTGGTCGCGCTTGTCGGTCCAGATCACGGGATCATCGATCCCCGACGCTTCGTCAAAGGCGCGCGACACGTTGAACGGCAGGCAGTGCTCATAGATGGCGAAGCTCGAAAACTTCGGATCCATCACTTCGCGGGACGCAGCCATCGTTTCCTTCAGCGTGCGGCCCCTGGCGACGGAGATTTCCGCCGCGCCATAGAGTGTCGAGACGAAATCGCGCGTCATCGCGATTGCCTCGCGCCCAGTCGCGAGCCCCTTCAGCGCATCGCCGCGCCCCGGCGCGATCGCCTTCGGGTTGAAGTTGCGGATCTCGTTCAAGGTCTGCGGCCATTCGCGCAAATGCGCGTCGCCGCAATAGCAGGCCGAGTGATATTCGATGAGATCCCCGGAGAACATCACTTCCGCGTCCGGCACCCAGGCGACGATGTCGCCGGAGGTGTGGCCGGCCCCTAACTGCATCAGCCGCACCTCGCGCTTGCCGAGATAGATCGACATCTCGCCTTCGAAGGTCAGCGTCGGCCAGGTCAGGCCGGGAATGCTCGCGGCGTCCTGGAACAGGCGCGGAAAGCGGCCGTACTCGGAATCCCAATCCTGCTGGCCGCGCTCACCGATCAGCCGATAGGTCTCCTGCGAGGCCACGATGCCTTGCGCCTTGTAGGCGGACGCGCCGAGCACGCGCACGGCGTGGTAGTGCGACAGCACGACATATTTGATCGGCTTGTCTGTGACGGTGCGGACGCGCTCGATCACCTTGTTGGCCATGGCAGGCGTCGACTGCGCGTCGAACACGAGACAGCCATCATCGCCGACGATGACCGCTGTATTGGGATCGCCCTCGGCGGTGAAGGCATAGAGGTCGGTGCCGATCTCGGAGAAGGTGATCTTCTTCTCGGAGAGGTCGCCGGTGGATGCGAAGTTCTTCGCCATCAGTTCGTTCCTTTGGACACTTATTATTGCTGTTGCTGTTGTTGCTGCTGGCCGTCGATCATGCGCCGCCTGGCGAGCAAGATCGCCTCGCGCAGCACGTCGAGATCGCCGATATGGTTGGCAAGGATCAGGACCAGCGCCGCGTCGAAATCGGAGCTCTGTTCGTCCGTGAGACCGCGATGCGCCTCGACGATGGCGCGAAAGGCGTCGTCCGGCCGTGCGAAGTTCGAGCTGGTGGAAAGCGGCATACGTTGCACCTTCAGTTCAAGCCTTGAGCGCGCGACAGCGCCACCGCGATCGCCTCGCGCGTCGGATGACGGAAGCGCGCCGCGACATAACCGTCGGGCCGGAGCAGATACACAGAGCCGGGTTCCGCGTCGTAGCGCTTCGCGGCGAACCCCGCCGGATCTGCGAGCCCGCCCTCACCGCCGATGCGGATGTCCTTCATACCATCCGGCGTCTCAATCGGCGCGCCATTGCGGAACGACAGCAAGGTGAAGTCCGTTCCACCTTTGCGGAACGCATCCGTCAGATAGGCCTGCTCGCCCGCGCGCGTCGCAACTGGCGCATCGAGAATGGAACAACCGGGCTGCACCCCACCGCGCCACGCATCCGCGTCGGGCGATGATAGCGGCGAGTCGTAGCTGCACGGCACCGACAGGCGACCGCCATTGACCATGCGCTTGCCGAACTCGGTCTCCCTCGCCAGCGACAGCACCGCCTTGCGCAGCCGTGCCTCCTGATGCGAGTTCGGCGCCATGAAATCGGTCGAGCGGGTGGATTCGCGGATATTCTCGTCTGCCGCCAGACTTCGCTCGATATGGTAGCTCTCGAGCAGGCTCGCAGGCGACCGGCCGCGCAGCACGCGGTCGAGTTTCCAGGAGAGATTTTCCGCGTCCTCAAGTCCTGAATTGGCACCCCGCGCGCCGAACGGCGAGACCTGATGCGCGGAATCGCCGGCGAAAATCACACGGCCGTGGATGAAGCGGTCCATCCGGCGGCACTGGAATTTGTAGAGCGAGATCCACTCGAACTCGAATTTGTCATGCCCGAGCATGCGCGCGATCCGCGGCCGCACGTTCTCAGGCTTCTTCTCGACGATGGGATCGGCGTCGCGGCTGAGCTGGAGGTCAATGCGCCAGACATCGTCGGGCTGCCGGTGCAGCAGCGCGGAACGGCCGCCATGAAACGGCGGATCGAACCAGAACCAGCGCTCGGTCGGGAATTCCGCGGTCATCTTGACGTCGGCGATCAAAAACTGGTCCTCGAAGACCTGGCCGGCGAAGTCGGCGCCAACCATCTGCCGCAGCGAGGACCGCGCGCCGTCGCAGGCGATGACGTATTGCGCATGCAAGCGATAGGCACCCTCCGGCGTCTCGATCGTCAGCGCAACCGAATCATTGCGTTGCTCGAGCGCCGTGACCTTGTTGCGCCAACGCAGGTCGATGCCTGGGAGATCCTGCACACGATCGGCCAGGTAGGCCTCGGCGTAATATTGCTGGAGGTTGATGAAGGCCGGCCGCTTGTGGCCGGCCTCGGGCAGCAAATTGAACTGATAGAGTTGGGACTCGCCGTGAAAGATGCGGCCGACGCTCCACACCACGCCCTTGTCGACCATGCGGTCGCCGACGCCGAGGCGGTCCCAATATTCCAGCGAACGTTTCGAGAAGCAGATCGCGCGCGAGCCCTCGCCGATGCGGTCGGCATCATCCAGAAGGACGACGCGCTGGCCGCGCTGGGCGAGGTCGATCGCCAGCGACAACCCGACCGGGCCCGCTCCGACAACAACGATCGCATGCTCGGCCGGGCTCTGGCCAGGGCGATCCTGATCGGGGTGACGGCGATAACCGAACTGGGTCTTGGCCCGCGCCATGCGCTAACCTCGGCTCTGGTCAGGAGGGGACTGATCTGCTAGATAGTCTCACGTGCAACTATTTTGGACCGGAGCCGGCCGGCCGTCAACTGGAATTCGGAGCGCGCTTCTTGGCGAGAACATCGGGCGATACGGCGCTGAAGACACGCGACGCGGAGCAGGCGTTGCCGAAACCAAAGTCACGGCTCGACCTGTTCAGGTTCGTGCCGTTTCGGCTGAACCGGCTCGCGGCGGAAGTGAGTTCCGCACTCGCGGTCGAGTATCAGGAACGTCACGGTCTCGATATCCCGGCCTGGCGCGTGATTGCCACCCTCGGCTTCCGCAACGACGCCTGTAGCGCGCAATACATCTCGCAATGTACCCGCACGCACAAATCAACCATCAGCCGCGCGGTGACCACGCTGCTGCAAGAGGGGCTGATCGAGCGGGTTGAGAACGAGGCTGACCGTCGCGAATTCCGCCTGCAACTGACGAAGAAGGGCCGCACGCTTTACGAGGAGCTGTTTCCGCAACTGCTGCGGCGGGAGGACGAAATCCTTGCCTGCCTCTCCGCGCAGGAGCGGAAGCAGCTATCGGCGTTGCTCGGCAAGATCGAGCAGAGCCTCGACCTGATCCAGACCAGCGAAGAGGCGGACGCGAAGCAAGCGTATTAGGCGCTCCCGTCATTCCGGAGCGCCGCAAAGCGGCGAACCCGGAATCCAGAAGTTGTGGCGCGAGATTCCGGGTTCGCGCTTCGCGCGCCCCGGAATGACGCTGTCACGTCACTTCGCAAACGACCTCGACGGCGGCAGGTGCAGCGCCCACGCGTCGACCTTGTCGCTGGCGCGCGGATAGATCTCCGTCACGATCGGATCGTGGCCGGGGATGTAGCGGTCGGGATGGCCGGCGAGCCGCTCGATCGTCTCCCAGCCCACCGCCATATCACCGACATTGTAGACGATCGGGAACGGGCTCCTGCGCTGGAGATTGGCGTAGTAATGTGCGGCGTCGGAGGCGAGCACCACCGGTCCGCGCGCGGTCTCGACCTTCACCACCTGCAAACCGTCCGAATGGCCGCCGACGCGGTGCACGGTGACACCCGGCGCGACCTCGCCCTCGCCGGAATAGAAGGTGACGCGCTCGCCATAGACATGGCGCACCATCTGCGTGACGTGCTCGACCGAGAACGGATGTCGCAGCAGGCCGTTGCACATGCAGCGCCCTGTCGCGTAGCTCATCTCGCGCTCCTGGAGATGGAAGCGCGCGTTCGGGAAGCGATCGAGATTGCCGGCATGGTCGTAGTGCAGATGTGTCACGATAATGTCGCGAATGCTTGACGCCGCAACGCCAAAGCGCTCCAGCGCATCGACCGGATTGAGCGTCAGCTTGCGCGCCCGCAGGCTCGCCTCCTCGGCATTGAAGCCGGTGTCGACCAGGATATCGCGGCCGCCGCCGCGGATCAGCCAGACGAAGTAGTCGAGATCCTGCGCCGCGCTGTCATGCGGATCCGGCGCCAGGAAGTTCATGCCGGGCGTGCGCGGCGACATCGTCGCATAGCGGAGTGCGTAGATTTCGCAGGCGTTTCCCATGGTTTGATCTTTTCTTTGCTTTTTTTGAGTGGACCTTAAGGGACGATCGATCGCACCAAGCCATCGTCCGCGGGAAAGGTCAAACGCCGCAGGTTACGGCGGGCGTAGGCCTACAATGTGAGCGATCGAGATTGCCGGCATGGTCGTAGTGCAGATGTGTCACGATAATGTCGCGAATGCTTGACGCCGCAACGCCAAAGCGCTCCAGCGCATCGACCGGATTGAGCGTCAGCTTGCGCGCCCGCAGGCTCGCCTCCTCGGCATTGAAGCCGGTGTCGACCAGGATATCGCGGCCGCCGCCGCGGATCAGCCAGACGAAGTAGTCGAGATCCTGCGCCGCGCTGTCATGCGGATCCGGCGCCAGGAAGTTCATGCCGGGCGTGCGCGGCGACATCGTCGCATAGCGGAGTGCGTAGATTTCGCAGGCGTTTCCCATGGTTTGATCTTTTCTTTGCTTTTTTTGAGTGGACCTTAAGGGACGATCGATCGCACCAAGCCATCGTCCGCGGGAAAGGTCAAACGCCGCAGGTTACGGCGGGCGTAGGCCTACAATGTGAGACCAATCACATTTTTGTCGCCATTGCTGCCCTAACATCACCACCGCAATGCCCAGCAGAATGCGTCGAGTGCAACCGTGACTGCCCGTTTATTCCCCTCGCAGCGTGCCCACGTGTCGCGGTCAATTGTCGCGATAACACCGAATCTGCAAGCGGTTGACGCCCCCCTCGCGCGGTTTGATAATGCACATTGCGTAAGTTAAGGTCGCCGCGGCGCAAGCTGGGAACGGCGCCTTTTTGGCTGGACCGCGCTGATTATGAAAATTCGCTTCCTTCTTCTTCTGCCATTGCTCGTCTCGCTCGTCCCGACCGCCCCATCCTTGGCGGCCGGCGACCGCTATGCGCTAGTCATCGGCAACGCCAAATATCCGGACGCGGACGCCCCGCTCAAGGAACCGCTCAACGACGCGCGCGACATCGCCGACGAGCTCAAGCGTGACGGCTTTTCGGTCGAGATCGGCGAGAACCTGACCGGCGACGGCATGCGCCGCGCCTTCGACAAGCTCTACGGCAAGATCAAGCCGGGCTCGGTGGCGCTGGTGTTCTTCAGCGGTTTCGGCATCCAATCGGCGCGCCAGAGCTACATGATCCCGATCGATGCGCAGATCTGGACCGAATCCGACGTGCGGCGCGACGGCTTCAGCCTCGAGACCGTCCTCGGCGAACTCAACACCCGCGGCGCCGGGGTCAAGATCGCGCTGGTCGACGCTAGCAGGCGCAACCCGTTCGAGCGCCGGTTCCGCAGCTTTTCCGCCGGCCTGACGCCGGTCATCGCACCGAACGGCACGCTGGTGATGTATTCGGCGGCATTGGCCTCGGTGGTGTCCGACGTCGGCGGCGAGCACAGCCTGTTCGTCCAGGAACTCCTGAAGGAAATTCGCGTCCCCGACCTGATGGCGGAGGAGACGCTGAACCGCACCAAGATGGGCGTCACCCGCGCCTCCCGCAGCGAGCAGGTGCCGTGGATTTCTTCCTCACTGGCCGAGGATTTCTCCTTCATTCCGGGCGCCAGTGGATCGCGTCCGCCGGCAACGACATCGCCGCCGGCGCCACCCGCTCCGCCCCCCGTGGTCGCGAACAACCCGCCGGCCGCACCGCCATCACCGCCTCTGCCGCCGAAGCCGGTCGACACCACGGTCGCGCCCGCCCCAGCACCCGCGCCGACGCCGCAGGTCGAAGCCGCTTTGCCTCCGCCGCCACCACCGGTGAAGCCGGCCGATACGGGCACCGCGCCGAGCATGGATAGCGGCCCGAGCCAGGCCGTGCTGGCCGACGATCCCACCATCAAGAGCCTGACGGCCAAGATCGCCGCCAATCCGGATGACGTGAACGCGCTGTATCGGCGCGGCCAGGTCTATGCCAGCAAGGGGGCCTACGGCCTCGCCATCAAGGATTTTGACGACACGCTGCGGATCAATTCGAAGGACGTCGAGGCGCTGAACAACCGCTGCTGGACCCGCACCGTGGTCGGCGATCTCCAGGGCGCGCTGAAGGACTGCAACGAGGCGCTGCGGCTGCGGCCGAATTTCGTCGACGCGCTGGACAGCCGGGGGCTGGTCAACCTGAAGTCCGGGGCGGTCAAGAACGCCATCTCCGATTTCGACGCGGCGCTGAAGATCAACCCGCGCCTGACCTCCTCGCTCTATGGCCGGGGGATCGCCAAGCAGCGCAACGGCTCCGCCCAGGAAGGGGCGCTCGACCTCGCCAACGCCAAGGCGATGGACCCAAACATCGTTCAGGAATTCGCAAGTTACGGAGTACGTTGATATTTTTTTGAATTGGGGCCGGCGCCAATCGAACCCTGGCGGCCCGGCGAAGACTAATTGGACGGTGCCGCAAGCGGCATTAGGGGGCCTGATTGCAGGAATTTTGGAACCGCGCGGGCTGCTGCGCTGGAGGGACTGGCAATGAGATTGGCTGTAAAAGGACTTACCGCGATCCTTTCCATCATCACCGTCGGCGCCGCCCTGTCGCTGCCGGTGTCGCCTGCGCACGCGGGCGACGACGGCAACAGCAAGAACGTCACCGAGGACGAGATTGTCCGCGCGCTGGCACCGCCGCCGAAGAAGCCCTTGACCCGCGGCCTCTCGATCGGCCCCCAGACCGATCCCGCGCCGAGCGCGACGGAGACCAAGCTGATCCAGTCCGTCCGCGGCCGCGCGACGCGCTCGCTCTCGTCGACCGAGCGCGAGGAGATCGCATCGGCGGCCAAGGATAAGCCGAACATCGACCTCGAGATCACCTTCGATTACAACTCGGCCAATATCAGCAGCAAGTCGCTCGCCTCGGTTCAGGCTCTCGGCCGCGCGCTGACCAGCCCGGACCTGAAGGGCTCGACCTTCGTCGTCGCGGGTCACACCGACGCCGCCGGCGGCGAAGCCTACAATCAGGACCTGTCGGAGCGGCGCGCGGATTCGATCAAGCGCTACCTCGTCGACAAGTACAGCATCTCCGCGACCGACCTCGTCACCGTCGGCTACGGCAAGAGCAAGCTGAAGGATCCGAGCCAGCCGATGGCCGAGGCGAACCGCCGCGTGCAGGTCGTCAACATGGAAAACAAGACCACCGCATCGAAGTGACACGACGCAATCCCTTGAAGTGACCAGTCGTGATGTGGTGTAAAATCTTGCTCGCGAAGCGCGTCCCGCAGCCTTGCGGGACGCTGCTTCGTTTCAGGGAAATGCTCTCGCAAGGCCATGCGCGGACGGCCGCGAGCCAGGCCAGGATGATCCGGCGATGAAGATCACCGAATATCTCAAGCCTGCCGGAACCGTCGTGTTTGTCGTTGTGCTCGGCGTCGGCTATTATCTCTTCGAGCATCGGCATCGTCCCGAGGCGAAGGAAACGCCGGGTGAGGCGCTCGTCATTGTGACGAAGTCGACCAATGCCTGCTTCTCCGACCTCGTTCGGGTGACCGGCTTTTTCGTGCCGCGGCGCGAGGCCGTGGTCGTCGCCGAGCAGGAAGGATCCAGGGTTACCGACCTCTTCGTCACCGAAGGTGCGACCGTGACCGAAAATCAGGAGCTGGCGCGCCTGACGGCACCGCCGCAGATTCCGGGGCAGCCGCAACGACCCGGCCCGCAAGGTCCGATCTCGCTGAAGGCGCCTGCGCCAGGCCTCGTCACGGAAGTCCGCACCATCGTCGGCGCGCCGGCCTCGCCGCAGGCCGGTCCGATGTTTCGCATCGCCGTCAACAACGAGATCGAGCTGGACGCTCAGGTTCCGGCCGTGCACATGCCCAAGCTCAGCGCCGGCGCCACCGTGCGCATCAGCCGCGACGACGCGCCCGACCTGATCGGACGGGTCCGCCTGGTTGCGCCGGAAATCGACCGCACCACGCAGCTCGGCCGCGTCCGCATCAGCGTCACCAACAATCCCTCGCTGAAGATCGGCACGTTCGCCCGCGCTTCCATCGACGCGAAACGGAGCTGCGGCGTTGCGGTTCCCAAGACCGCCATCGACCATCTCACCGTGCAGGTGGTCAAAGGCAACACGATCGAGACGCGCAAGGTGCGGGTCGGACTGACGTCCGACAGCGCGACGGAAATCCTGGAAGGGATCGAGGTCGGCGAAATCGTCGTGGCCGACGCCGGCTCTTCGCTGCATGACGGCGACCAGATCAAAACCATGTTCGCCGATGAACTCGATCGCACGCGGGTACGCTGATGGCTCTTAATATCTCGGCTTGGTCGATCCGCAATCCGCTACCGTCGATCGTCTTCTCCATCATCCTGCTGATCCTCGGCTGGGTCTCCTTCACCAAGCTCGCGGTGACGCGGCTACCCTCGGCCGACATTCCGGTGATCTCGGTCGCGGTGTCGCAGTTCGGCGCTGCACCCGCCGAACTCGAATCCCAAGTCACCAAGACCGTTGAAGACGCGGTCTCCGGCGTCGAAGGCGTGCGGCACATCACCTCGTCGATCACCGACGGCCTGTCGGTCACCACGATCCAGTTTGCTCTGGAGACCAACACCGACCGCGCGCTCAACGACGTCAAGGATGCCGTGACGCGCGTGCGCTCCAACCTGCCGCAAAACGTCACCGAGCCGCTGATCCAGCGCGTCGATGTCATCGGCCTGCCGATCGTCACCTATGCCGCGATCTCGCCCGGCAAGACGCCGGAGCAGCTCTCCTACTTCGTCGACGACGTAGTCAAGCGCGCGCTTCAGGGCGTGCGCGGTGTCGCCCAGGTCGAGCGCATCGGCGGTGTCGAGCGCGAGATTTTGGTTTCGCTCGATCCCGACCGCATGCAGGCAATGGGGCTCACCGCCGTCAATGTCAGCCAGAGCCTGCGCGGCACCAATGTCGACGTGGCCGGCGGCCGCGCCGAGATCGGCAAGAACGACCAGGCGATCCGCACGCTGGCCGGCGCCAAGACGCTGAGCGATCTGGCCGGCACCATGATCCCGCTGTTCGGCGGCGGCGAGGTTCGGCTCGACGATCTCGGCACCGTCACCGACACCATCGCCGACCGCCGCACCTTCGCCCGCTTCAACGGCGAGCCGGTGGTCGCGCTCGGCATCAAACGATCCAAGGGCGCCAGCGACGTGGTCGTCGCGGCCGCGGTGCAGAAGCGCATCGATGCGCTCAAGGCGGCCTATCCCGATGTCGACCTCAAGCTGATCGACACCTCGGTCGAATACACCAAGGGCAATTATACGGCGGCAATCTCGACCCTGTTCGAAGGCGCCATCCTGGCCGTCGTGATCGTGCTGTTGTTCCTGCGCGACCTGCGCGCCACCATCATCGCCGCGATCTCGCTGCCGCTGTCGATCTTCCCGGCGTTCTGGGCGATGGACATCCTCGGCTTCTCGCTGAACCTGGTCAGCTTCCTGGCCATCACGCTGTCGACAGGCATTCTGGTCGATGACGCCATCGTCGAGATCGAGAACATCGTGCGGCACATGAACATGGGCAAGTCGCCCTACCGTGCCGCGCTGGAAGCCGCCGACGAGATCGGCCTCGCGGTGATCGCGATCTCGCTCACGATCATCGCGATCTTCGCGCCCGCAAGCTTCATGTCGGGCATCGCCGGACAATTCTTCAAGCAGTTCGGCATCACCGTCTCGGTGCAGGTGTTCTTTTCGCTGCTCGCGGCGCGCTTCGTCACACCGATGCTGGCGGCCTACTTCCTCAAGGACCACCATCACGAGGAGCCGCCGCCGGGCCTGGTGCTGCGCAACTACCACAAGATCGTCACTTGGTCGGTGAAGCATTACTTCATCACCGTGCTGATCGGCTTGGGTGTCTTCGCTGCCTCGATCTGGAGCATTACACTGCTGCCGCAGGGCTTCCTGCCCGCGCAGGACAGCGCGCGCTCGCTGCTTGCGATCGAGCTTCCGCCGGGGACCCAGCTCTCCTACACCGAGAAGGTCACCGAGGACATCGTCGCGCGCCTGCGCAAGCGCGCCGAGGTGAGGAGCATCTTCGTCGACGGCGGCCGCGTCCCGCCGGGGACGCAGGAAGTGCGCCGTGCGGCCCTGATCATCAATTACACGCCCAAGGACGACCGCGACATCACCCAGCGCGAGCTCGAATTCTCGATCAGCCAGGAACTGGAGAACATCCCCGACATCCGCTTCTGGTTTCTCGACGAGAACGGCCTGCGCGCGATCTCGCTGGTCGTGACCGGTGTCGACGCCAACATCGTCAACAACGTCGCGAGCGAGCTTGCGACGCAGATGAAGCGGATTCCGACGATCGCCAACGTGATCTCGGAAACCTCATTGGAACGCCCCGAACTGCGCATCGAGCCGCGCGCCGATCTCGCCGCGCGGCTGGGCGTCTCGACCGAAAGCCTGTCGCAGACCATCCGTGTCGCGACCATCGGCGATGTCGGTCCCGCGCTCGCCAAGTTCGACGTTGGCGATCGCCTGGTGCCGATCCGGGTGCAGCTCGAGGACGCCGCGCGCGGTAATCTCAGGACGCTCGAGCAGCTGCGCGTGCCGCTCGGCGAACGCGGCGAGAAGGGCGGCGTGCCGCTCTCGGTCATCGCCGACGTCAAGCTCGACCAGGGCCCGACCAGCATCAACCGCTACGACCGCGAGCGACAGGCGACCGTCGCCGCCGACCTCGTCGGCTCCGCGGCGCTTGGCGATGCCACCAGGAAGATCTCCGAGCTGCCGGTGATGAAGAGCCTGCCCAAGGGCGTGAGGGTCAGCCCCTCCGGCGACGCGGAGAGTCTGAACGAGCTGTCCGACGGCTTCGCCACCGCGATCACCGCCGGCTTGATGATGGTCTATGCGGTGCTGGTGCTGCTGTTCGGCACCTTCCTGCAACCGATCACCATCCTGTTCTCGCTGCCGCTGTCGATTGGCGGCGCCATTGCCGCGCTGCTCGTCACCGGGAAGCAGCTCACCACGCCGGTCTGGATCGGCATCCTGATGCTGATGGGCATCGTCACCAAGAACGCGATCATGCTGGTGGAATTCGCGATCGAGGCGATCCACGCCGGCAAGCCGCGCGACGACGCGATGATCGATGCCGGCATGAAGCGTGCCCGCCCGATCGTGATGACCACGATCGCGATGGCCGCCGGCATGATGCCGAGCGCGCTCGCAGTCGGCGCCGGCGGTGAGTTCCGCTCGCCGATGGCGCTCGCGGTGATCGGCGGCCTGATCTTCTCGACCATCCTGTCGCTGGTGTTCGTGCCCGCGATGTTCATGGTGATGGACGACCTCGGCGCCCTGATCTGGCGCTTCGGCAAGCGGCTGATCGTGCACAGCGAGGATGCCGAGACCGCCGATCACCACGCGGCCCCGCCCGCCGGCGCAGCGCCCGCGGCAGCGGCGCCGGCGCCGAAGAGCATGGTGCACCCGTCGGCGGAGTAGAAATTGGGTGATCAGGCCTTGCGCACGGTCTGGCGAATGTCGGCTTCGCGCGCTATCTTGAAAGCATGACATTCACACGCATCACGATTGACCCCGCGGTCTGTACCGGCAAGCCCTGTGTCCGCGGGCTGCGGTTTCCCGTCGCCCGGCTGCTCGGCCTTCTGGCAGCTGGCGAAACGCGTGAATCTGTCTTGAAGGACTACCCCTACCTCGAAAGCGAAGACATCGATGAAGCCTTGCGCTACGCGGCGTTCCTCGCAGAGGATGAAGCCGTTGAGCTCAGGCCGACTGTCCCGGCGAAGTGAAGTTCCTTCTGCGCTGACCCAAGACGAGATACAGGGCAGCATCGTTACCATCGACCGAGATCGCGTCCGCCGGCGCAGGCTTCCGATCGATTAATCCCCTACTCGTTTCGCGCGATCGCCGTCAGCTTGGTCATGTTCCTCAGCAGGATACGACCGCGCTGGAGATCGAGGATCGCCTCCTTGCGCCAGGCCTGAAGCTGGCGGTTGACGCTCTCGCGGGCGGCGCCGACGAAGACACCGAGCTGTTCCTGCGAGATGTGCACCTCGGAGCCGAAATCGGCCGCGAGCGCACAGAGCCGCCGCGCCAGCCGCACCGGCAACGGCTGCAGCATGGACTCTTCCATGCGCTCGCTCTGCCAGCGGATGCGCTGGCAGAGCAGCGCGATGATCTTGATTGCGACCTTCGGCTCACGCTCGAGAAAGGCGAGAAAGTCTTCGCGCCGCAGCACGAACAATTCGCTGACCTCGCCGGCGGTCGCGTCCGCCGTGCGGCTCTGGCCATCCAGCACCGCGACCTCGCCGAACAAATCGCCAGGGCCCATGAAGTTCAGCGTCAGCCGGCTGCCGTCGGAGGCCCCGGTCTCGATGCGGACCTGGCCGCGGCGCACGCCGAACAGCGCGCTGCCCGAATCGCCCTTCTGGAACAGCACCTCGCCATTCGCCAGATGCTGCGTGTGGCAGAGATGGGACAATCGCTGGAGTTCGTCCGCGCCGAGATCCGCGAACATCGCGTTCATCTTCAAAATGACCGCAAATTCGGCCTGCTTGCTCATTTCAATTTCCTTGTGAATTTCCTTGGCAAAGCGCTTGGAACCATCAACATCAGGATCGCGTAAAACCGCGCCGGGGAAGTGTGTCATAAGTCACATAACTTTGCAGCACCCCCGGATTATTTTTAGCGGCTTGGAGCGGCTTCCCGTCCCGGGATAAACTCACGCGCAAAGGACGGATGGCCGGCCGGGTTCGACACCGCTTGTCCGTCGTTGGAAAGTCGACATGAGAGCAGTCAAATTTGCCGGCACGGCGGTAGCCGCCGTCATCGTCGTGATCGCGCTTCTCCTCGCGGTCGGGATTCCCTCGGGTTTCCTGACCTCGACGATTGCGTCGCGGGTCGAGAGCGCAACGGGCTATCGCCTGTCGATCGACGGCACCACCAGGATCAGCCTGTGGCCGACGCTGAACGTGACGCTGAACGACCTCACGCTTCAGGACCCGAAGGACCGTAGCGGGATCACCCGCCTGACGATCGACAGCGTGCAGGCCGACATGTCGCTCTCCAGCGCTTGGTCTGGCCGGCCGAAGATCACCGAGCTCGTCGTCACTCATCCCGTGCTCTATCAGCCGCTGCTGCGCGAGCGCCTGCCAAGCGCCGATTCGTCGGCCAAACCGCTCGCGCTTGACATGGACGGCGCGACCATCGACCGCGTCAAGGTCGTCGACGGCGAAATCGCCTTCGCGCGCGTGCGTGATCGCACCGAGAGCCGCGTCAGCGCCATCAACGCCGAAGCCGTTACAGGCCGCGACCGCAAGGTCAATATGATCGGCACCGCACGTGCAGGCGATCACACCGTCAAGTTCGACATCAAGGCGACCACGCCCGCGCCGTCGATCGATCGGCCGACGATCCCGGTCGATTTCGCCATCGACATGCCCGACGTGCTGAAATCTCAGCTCTCTGGCCATGCCGAGATGCGGCTCAACGGCTCCATCGTGATGATCAATGGCGTCAATGGCACGCTCGGCGATGGCGCGTTCAACGGCTGGGCCTCGGTCGACATCGCGAGCAAGCCTTTGGTCAAGGTCGATCTCGATTTCCAGCGGCTCGTGATTCCGCTGGCGAAGTCGCCAGACGGCGCGTCCGGCCAGCCCTGGAGCAATGCGCCGATCGACGTCTCCGGGCTCAATTATGTCGACGCGCAAATCAGGATCTCGGCGAACGAGGCCGTCATCGGCGAGGCGCGCCTTGCGCCGCTCTCGCTCGATGCAAAGCTCGCAGGCGGCGTGCTGAAGGCCGGAACCGCCAATCTCGGCGCCTATGGCGGCCAGGTCTCGGGCGAAGTGATCCTGGATGCGACCAGCGGCGCACCGAGCTTTGCCATGCATTCGGATCTGGTCGGCGTTCGCGCACTGCCACTGCTCAAGGGCCTCGCCGAATTCGACCGGATCGACGGCAAGCTGCAAGCCAAACTCGCACTGCGCAGCGCCGGCACCAGCCAGCGCGCGCTGATGGCCAACATGCAGGGCACCGCCTTCGTCAATTTCCAGGACGGCGCCATCCGCGGTATCAATATCGCGCAGATGATCCGCTCGCTGACGGCAGGCACGCTGTCCGGCTGGCAGGATAGTCAGGAACAGAGCCAGGAACAGACCACGGATTTGTCGCAGCTCTCCGCCTCCTTCCGCGTCGACAAGGGTCAGGCGGTGACGACCGATCTCAGTTTGACCGGACCGCTGGTGCGCGTGACCGGCGCCGGCACCATCGCACTCGACACCAAGATGATGGGCTTTCGCGTCGAGCCGAAGCTCGTGATGACGACCGAAGGCCAGGGCCGCACCTCCGAGCCGGTCGGCTTCGGCATCCCCGTGATGATCACGGGCTCCTGGTCGCAGCCGCGGATCTATCCGGACATGGCCGGCATGCTCGACAATCCAGACGCCGCCTATGGCAAGCTGCGCGAGATGGGCAAGGGGCTGTTCGGCCCTGACGGTGCCGGGCTCGGCAATATTTTGGGCAGCCTCGGCGGTAATCTTGGCGGCGGTAACCTTGGCGGTAACCTTGGGCCCGGCGGCGCCGCGCCGGGTGGCGGCAACACCGCAGGCAATGCCAATCCGCAAACGCAGCAGCCGGGGCAGAACAATCTGCTCGGCGGCCCGCTGGGGGAGGCACTCGGCAATCTGATCCAGCAGGGACTCTCCGGCGGCGCCGCAACTGGCACGGGCACAGGCACGGGGACTGCCACCGGCCGGAGCCGCAGCCTGCCCGCAACGCCGTCCACGCCGGCACCGCAGGCCTCGCCCGCGCCCCCCGCCCAGGAGGCTCCGCCGACCGCGCAGCAGGATAGCCAGCCGATGAACGACGTGCTGCGACAGCTTTTTAATCGGTGATTGACGGACCAACGCGCGGGACTCCAGAGCACCCCTTACATCAGCCCGCCAATCCATTTCTTCCTCCGAACGGATGAGGCGCACGCTCGGCCGCCTGCGACAATTCACCACCCCGTTGGCCATCCTCGCGTCCACAGCGGGTAACCACGCCGGGCGCTCGCCGGTCGATCGGCCCAAATTGTGCTAGAAATGCCGTCGGGCGCGTACGGCCCGTAGCGCCGGCCTCGGTGGCGGCGCGAGAGGATCCGGATGGCAGGAGCGAAAGACAAGTCCAGGTTTCTTCGCGAGGGCCTGTTCGCCAAATACGTCGTCTCCCTCGTCGGCCTCGTCGTGTTCGTGCTCGCCGTCAACGGTGCGATGGAGACCTGGATCTCCTACCGCGCCACCAGGACGTCGCTGACCGACGGGTTGGAGGACAAGGCGCAGGCCGCTGCCCGGCGCATCGAGCAATCGGTCTCCGAGCTCGAGCGCCAGATCAGCTGGGTGACGCGGGCAAGCCAGGACACGCTCGAGAAGCGCCGCGCCGACTACGCCCAGCTCCTGCACCAGGTCGCGGTCGTCTCCCAGTTGTTCCAGCTCAATGGCGAGGGCCGCGAGGTGCTGCGCGTCTCGCGCCAATCGACCTCGACCGGCGGCAACGCCGATCTCTCCCGCGACATGCGCTTCACCGACACGGTCGCGCGCGGCGTCAACTACGCGCCGGCCTATTTCTCCGACCGGACACCGTTCATGTCGATCTCGGTGGCGCATTCCGGCTTCAACGCCGGCGTCACCGTGGCCGAGATCGATCTCAGCTTTCTCTCCGAGTCGCTGTCCGATGCCCAGGTCGGCAAGGCGGCGTTTGCCTATGTCGTCGATCCGCGCGGCCGCGTCCTGGCGACGTCGTCGAAGGGGCCCGAAATCGGCAAGGACCTGTCGAAGCTGCCGCAGGTGGCAGCTGCGATCGCGCCCGGCCGCGAGCCCGACAGTTCCGGCACCGACTTCAACGGCCATTCGGTGATGAGCGCCGAAAGCACCGTGCCAAAACTCGGCTGGAGCGTGCTGTTCGAGCAGCCGACCACCCAGGCGCTGATGCCGATCCGCGACCAGCTCGTGCGCATCGCGCTGCTGATCGGCATGGGCCTGATGGTCGCGATCCTCGCCGGCACGCTGCTGGCGCGCCGCATGATCATCCCGATCACGGCGCTGCGCGACGGTGCGCACCGGCTCGGCGAGGGCGATTTCAGCCATCGCATCGACGTGCACACCTCCGACGAGCTGGAAGAGCTCGCCGGCCAGTTCAACCGCATGGCCGGCCAGATCCAGGAGACCTATTCGGATCTCGAAACCAAGGTCGAGGAACGCACGCGCGACCTCGCGCAGTCGATCAACGAGCTCAAGGTGCTGGAAGAGGTTGGCCGCGCGGTCGCCTCCTCGCTCGATCTCAATGCCGTGCTGCCGACGATCGCGGCACGCGCGATCGAGATCACCCATGCCGACGCGGTGCTGATCTACGGCTATGACGCCGAGAAGCACCGCTTCAACCTGGTCGAGGCCAATGGCATCGACAAATCGGCCGAGGGCGCGCATGTCACGATCGACGAAGGCCAGAATATTTTGAGCGATGCCGCGGCGAGCTGCGAGCCGATCGCGCTTCCCGATCTCGACCGGGCCTTCGAACAGCCGCTGCGCGACGTCGCGGTCGACGCCGGCTTCCACTCGGTGCTGGTGGTGCCGCTGGTCGATCAGCAGGGCACGCTCGGCTCGCTGGTGGTGCTGCGCCGCGCCAGCGGCGAGTTCGCCAGCAGCGTCACCGGCCTGATGCGTACCTTTGCCAACCAGGCAGTGCTGGCGATGCGCAATGCGCGCCTGTTCAGCGAGGTCGACGACAAGGGCCGCGAGCTCGCCGCGGCGCACGAGACCGTGCAGCAGCAGGCGACAAAACTCCAGGAGCAGACCGAGCAGCTCCGCAACTGGAATCGCTCGCTGGAGGAGCGCGTCGAGAAACAGTTAGGGGAGATCGGCCGTATCAAGCGGCTCGAACGTTTCCTCGCTCCGCAGGTTGCCCAGCTCATCGCATCCTCCGACGGCCACGATGCGCTGCTCGACAGCCACCGCCGCGAGGTGACCGTCGTGTTCTGCGACCTGCGCGGCTTCACCTCCTTCACCGAGGCGACCGAGCCGGAAGAGGCGATGAACGTGCTGCGCGAGTATCACGCGGCGCTCGGCGAATTGATCCACCGCTATGAAGGCACGCTCGACCGCTTTGCCGGCGACGGCGTGATGATCCTGTTCAACGCCCCCATTCAATTCGCCGACCACCCCAAGCGCGCGGTGAAGATGGCGGTCGAGATGCGCGACGAGATCGGCAAGCTGACCGAGAAATGGAAGAACCGCGGCCACTCGCTCGGCTTCGGCCTCGGCGTTGCGATGGGCTACGCCACGCTCGGCCAGATCGGCTTCGAGCAGCGGCTGGAATATGCCGCGATCGGCAGCGTCACCAATCTCGCCTCGCGCCTCTGCGACGAGGCCAAGGCCGGCCAGGTCGTGGTCAGCCGCCGCGTCTACGGCATGGTCGAGCCCTGGGTCGAGGCCCGTGCGCTCGACGACCTCGTGCTCAAGGGCTTCAACCATCCGGTGCTCGCGATGGAGATAATGTCGTGGCGCGAGGAGGTGGAGAACGTGGTGGACGCGGCAGCGGCGCGGCGGCGAGGGTAGCAGGCGCAGACGTGCGCCAATTGCTCCGCTGTCATGCCCCGGCTTGACCGGGGAATCCAGTACGCCGCGCCCTCTCGATTCCATCATTGCCGTCTCTGGAATACTGGATCGCCCGATCAAGTCGGGCGATGACGGCCACCTGAAACAAAAAAGTCGAAAACAACCCCATGCACAGTAGACGGTGCGTGCGGGATCAATGACTTACGCGCACGTTGCGGACGTCGTTTTGACACGTCGGGCAAAACACTGGCAGGATGGCATCATCGGGCAGCGGTGCCGAACCTCAGCACATCACGCCCTGGTGTGGTTTCCCCGACGGGCAGCAATCACGTCCCCCGCTTCGGCCCCATCGCCTCGAACCCCGTCTTCTGTTCGTCGCTCAAATCCGCCTCGAAATCATCCAGCGCATCGCCGACGCCCTTCACCGCTTGCAGCATTGTCTCGAGCCGCGCCTTCACAGCGGCGAGGCGGGCTTGCGGTGTCGCCGCGGGCTTCGTTGGGCAGGCGCTCAGCGTCTGCATGGTGCGCAGCGCGGTGTCCTGGAGCACGTCGAGCCGGGCGCGGGCGGTGTCGTCGAGGCGAAGCGTGGCGGCGATGTCGTCTGCGGGCCATTGCTGCTGCACGAGCTGCTCGTATTGGCGCTGCACCTGCTCGTCGTAGCGGGGATCCGCCTGGCAGGCCGATGCCGCCTGGGGGTTCTTTTGCTGGCCTGACGCAAGCGCGGCGCCACGCTCTTTTGCCAGCGCATCGAGCTTTGTTTTCTGACGATCGTCGAGGAGATCGACGAACTTCGCGAGCGGCGGCGCCACCGTGTCTGTCGCCTTGATCATGGCCTCCAGGCGGGCCTGCATCAGGCCGATGCGTTCCGCCGCCGCAGCGGGGGCCTGCGCCGGGCAGGAGGCGCGGATGGTGTCGCGCGCTGTGGTCCATGCGGTCGCGAGCTCGTCGAGGGCCGTGCGCTGTAATTCGTTCGGCTGCGCAGCGGCAATGATGCGGTCGACCGGCAAGCCGCCGGTGTCGCTGACATCGCAGACATTCTCGACCGATGGGACTTTTCGCGCGCGCCTGCCTTGCGGGGCGGTGTAGGCGGCGAGCTCCGTGGCTGCATAGGGCGCGAAGATCGCGGCATAGATATCGCCATAGCCGTAGAGCGAGAGGCTGGTCGCATCACCGAAGATGATTGCGGTGGTGAGGTCATCATGCGCGAACGGCCAGAACACCGGGCCTACCCAGCCATAGCTGCCGTCAGGGTGGCGCCACCAGCCCTGCGGGCGGCGACCGCCATGCCAGCCCGACAGCGCAGCTTGCGCCGTGAGCGCCGCGCGCAAGATGTAGGGATTGGCGGGCTGTCCACGCTCAGCGCCGCGGGGATCCTGCGATCTCAACGCGGCGGAGCGAGTGCGACCGCCGCGCACGCCCATGCGGGCGTGCCGCAAGCGCGACAGGCCGATCACGTGGCCGACGGCGAAGCGGGCGACGCCGAGCGGACCGCCGCGCAGCCCGAACTGCGCCTCGGCCCTATTCGGCAGCAGCACCGCCAGAACCAGGATGGCCGCGCCGGCCAGCGCCAATCCCATGCGCGATCTCGACATGACCACCGAGCTGGCCACTTCTTGGTCCTCCAAGCGCGCACCGCGCCGCATGACCATGACTCCGAGCGGAACCAAAGGTTCCGACTCCAAGGGAGTCAAAGGGAGTCAAAGCGTCGCAGACGAAGCGCTTCGGTCCCTCACTCCGTCTTTTGCGGCAGCACGAAAGTCTGGCCGGGATAGATCAGGTTGGGGTTGTGGATCTTGTCGCGGTTGGCTTTGAAGATCACTGCGTAGCGGGCACCGTCGCCGTAGGCGAGACGGCTGAGGGCCCAGAGGCTGTCGCCGCGGGAAATCACCCGGCTTCCGCCCCTTTCCGCGGGCGCAGCGCCGAAGACCTCCGCGGCCGAAGCCGATGCGACCGTCGCGCCAGCGGTTTCGGCTGGCGCCCTTGCCAAAACCCTCGGCTTCGGCGGCCCCATCATTCTGGGCCGAGCCGCCGACGCCGAGGCAACGCGCGACGCGGCGGACGGCAAGGACGCGACGACGTCCGATTTCTCGTCCGGCTTCTCGGCCTGCCTGGCGGCCGGTGCGGGGCGCACGGGCGGCGGCGCCGCTTCGGCAATGGTCACAGGCATGGTGCGGCCGGACTGCGTGACGGTGCCATCCGGCGCCGTTGCGCGCAGGGTCAGCTCATAGCTGCCGGCGGGAAGCTGCGACGGCGTCATGACGAACAGGCCCGAAGCGTCAGCCACCACGCTGTCGAGCGGCTGACCGTCACGCAGCAGCTCGACCTTGGCGCTCGGAGCGGCCTTGCCCGCGATCACCGCCGCCTCGCCATGATCGTCGACGCGGGCGACATCGAAACGGGGGCCGACGTCGGTTGCGGCCGGCGGCGCCTTGACCGGCGCGAGATCGGCGAGCGCGGCCGTGACCTGCTTCTGCGTTTCGGCCATGGCGCCCGTCTTCGGTGCGGCGGTGAGCTTTGGTTCCTCCGGCTTCGGTTCTGGGTTGGCCTCGGCTTTGGTTTCAGCTCTGGTTTCAGGCCTTGCATCCGGCTTGGCGGCGACGGCGATCTCGGTGTTCGCGCCGCCGGGCAGCAACCGGCGCAGTTCGGCGGGACCGATCACCAGTGCGGTTCCAAAAACGGCGAGCACGCAGAGTGCAATGAAAGCCTTGGATGCGGTCATCATCGACATCAAACCCCGGAGCACAAATCAATCAATCGCGGCAAGTTGCGCCGATTTGGCCGCGGCAGCAAGACAGCCGATAGTCTCGCGGCCCCGGCGATGTCGTCATTCCTCGCGCCAACCACCCTGATTCCACTCCGATTCATGGTTCCCTAACCCTTGCTGGTAACGGGCTCTTGTCGGTTTTGCTGCATCTTGCATCCCACGGGAGGGCTGCATGGGCACATCAATCCGATGGACCGCGCGCACGCGCGCGCTGCTGCGCCGCTGGCGCGGGGCGCCGCTGACATGGCTGATCATCGGCGGCTTCGTGCTGATGGCCGCGACCGCCATCGGCACTGCGCTCACCGTCGATCGCTTCCGGCAGAGCGCGATCGAGAGCGGACGCGACGGTCTGGAGAGCGCGGTGCGGCTGCTCGCCCGTCACTTCGACCGCGAATTCGAGGATTTCGCGGTGCTGCAAAAGAGCGTCATCGCCGAGCTCGAAAGCCATGGCATCGAATCCGCGGACGTGTTCCGCAGCGAGATGGGCACGCTCGCCATGCATGAAGTGCTGCACGCAAAAGCCAGCGGCTGGTCCGACGTCGCCGGCGCCAATGTGTTCGATTCCAGGGGCGTGCTGATCAACTCGTCGCGGCGCTGGCCGGTCGCCGATATCTCGGTCGCCGACCGCGGCTATTTCAACCGTCTCAAGAATGATCCGGCTGCACAGGAAGAGGTCGAAGTGGTCCCGGGACGGATCGGCAATGGCCCAGCCATCGTGTTCGCACGGCGTGTGTCCGGCCCGCATGGCGGATTCCTCGGCATGGTCTCGCGCGCGATCACGCCGGAGCAGCTCGAATCGTTCTTCGCCTCGACCGGCCTCGGCGAGGAATCCTCGATCGCGATGCACCACCAGAACGGCCAGCTGCTCGCACGCGTCCCGCATGTCAACGCCATGATCGGGCAGAATTACCGCAAGGGCTCGCCCGAGCAGATGGCCGTGTTCGAGCGCACCTTCGTCACGACGCAGCTCGCAAGCCCGATCGACGGCAAGGACCGCATCGTCGCCGCGCGTCTCTTGACCGGCGAGCCGCTGGTCGTGGTCGCGACCAAGTCGCTCGACGCGACGCTCGCCACCTGGCACACGCAAACCAAATTCTTCGTTACCGTGGCCGTGCTGTCGATCGGCCTGCTCGTGCTCACGTTGTTCCTGATCTTCCGCCAGGTGACGCGCCGGCTCTCGGTGGAGAAGCAGCGGCTCGACACCGCGCTGAACACGATGACGCAGGGCCTTTTGATGTTCGACCAGGACAAGCGGCTCATCGTCTGCAACCGGCGCTACGTCGAGATGTACGGGCTGTCGACCGGCGCGGTCAAACCCGGCGCGTATTTCCGCGACGTGATCCAGCACCGCCACGATACCGGCTCGTTCCACGGTGACGTCGAGTCTTATTGCGACGGTATCTTGACCAATGTCGGGCGGACGCAGAGCACCATCGTGGAGACCGCCGACGGCCGCCTGGTCGAGATCAAGAACCAGCCCGGCGCCGCCGGCGGCTGGCTCGCGACCCATGACGACGTCACCGAGCGCATCCGCTCCGACGAGCGCATCGCGCATATGGCGCATTACGACGCGCTCACCGACCTTCCCAACCGCGTGCTGATGCGCGGCCACCTCGAGCGCCGCGTCGCCGAGCTTGCCGCGGGCAAACCGTTCGCGATTCTCTATATCGACGTCGACGAGTTCAAGGGCGTCAACGACTCGCTCGGCCATGAGGTCGGCGACGAACTGCTGCGTCAGGTCGCAAACCGCCTGCGCGCCTGCGTCAGCGGCAACGACCTGGTGGCAAGGCTCGGCGGCGACGAATTCGCCATCGTCAAGGCCGGCACCAACGACCAGGCCGAGCTGACGGCATTGGCGGAGCAGATCCTGACGACGCTGCGCACGCCGGTGAACTGCAAGGGTCAGGAGATTCCGACCGATGCCAGCATCGGCATCGCGATCGCGCCCGACCACGGCGACAATCTCGACGATTTGCTCAAGCGCGCCGATCTCGCGATGTACGCGGCGAAATCCGAGGGCCGCCGCACCTTCCGCGTCTTCGTGCCCGAATACGATGCCAAGGCGAAACAACGCCGCCAGCTCGAGCTCGATCTGCGCCAGGCGCTGGCGCGCGGCGAGTTCGAGGTACACTACCAGCCATTGGTCGATCTCGCGGCCAATGTGGTGACCGGCTGCGAGGCGCTGCTGCGGTGGCACCATCCGGAGCGCGGCATGGTCTCGCCCGCGGACTTCATTCCTGTCGCGGAAGACACCGGCCTGATCGGCGAGATCGGCGAATGGGTGCTCAAGCAGGCTTGCACCGAGGCTGCGGGCTGGCCCGGCGATATCCATATCGCGGTCAACGTGTCGCCGGTGCAGTTCCGCGCCAAAACGCTGGCGCTCAAGGTCGCCGCGGCCCTTGCGGAATCGGGCCTGGCACCGGGACGGCTCGAGCTCGAGATCACCGAGACCGTCCTGATCCGCGACGACGCCGAGGCGCTGACGATCCTTCAGCAGCTCCGCGAGCTCGGCGTGCGCATCGCGCTCGACGATTTCGGCACCGGCTATTCGTCGCTGAGCTATCTGCACCGCTTCCCGTTCGACAAGATCAAGATCGACCGCAGCTTCATCAGCGACATCGGCGAGCCCGAAGATTCCTCACCGATCGTCCAGGCGGTGGTGCACATGGCCGCCGCGCGTCAGATGGCGACGACGGCCGAAGGCGTCGAGACCGAGGCGCAGCGCGAGGTGCTGCGGCGGCTCGGATGCAGCCAGATGCAGGGCTGGCTGTTCAGCCCGGCCGTGCCGGCCGCGCGGCTGAAGCAGTTGCTGTCGGCGCAGGCTGTGGCGGCCTGAGGCCGTTCCTTCGCCACCTCCCGAAAAATAGGATCAAACCTCGCGTGCTGCGGTTATCGCCCTGCTGAAGCGGCCGGAACCCTGGCCGCCGCCAGCCAACACCGCATCGCGCGCTTCGCAGACCGCCGCGTCTGTGGGCTGTTGCGCGCGTTGCGCACATGGAGCGAGGCGACATGGCGATCGCGACCTTCCGGATGATTCCTCTCGTGGTGGTTGCCGCCATGATCGGCGTGCCCGTGGCTGCCCGCGACGATGGCCGCTACGCGAATTCTCCGCTCAAGGGCTGGTTCGAGAGCCTGCACAGCAAGGCCGGCGGCCCCTGTTGCGCGAATGCCGACGGTACCGCCCTCGACGAGGTCGACTGGGACACGAGGAGCGGACATTACCGGGTCCGGCTCCAGGGCGAGTGGATCGAGGTGCCCGACGACACCGTGATCACCGAGCCGAACCGCGCCGGCCGCACCATGGTCTGGTCTTATTACGTCAACGGCCGCGCGGTGATCCGTTGCTTCATGCCTGGCAGCATGACCTGAATCGGGACAGCATCCGGAAAACGCGGAAATTCACATCTGCTGTCTTGCGGCGCGCACTTCCGCGAATTCAGCGTCCGGATGCGCGATGATGGTGGCGAACATGATGCCGCTGATGATCAGCGACCAGGCGGTGTCCCAATAGATCCAAAACATATGCCAGCCTCCGTTTCGTCTCCTCCGCCCGCGGGATCAAGGTAACGGCAAAACAAGGCTGCCGTTCCCGGTGCAATTGCGGCACGGCGAGGCGCGGGCGAAGCGCAGCGCTATCTTTTGTTGGTCGGCGGGACCTTGCGATCGGTTTGACCGGTGTGGCGCTTTGCCACGACATCTTCATCCCGCGAGCCTTCGCGCGGGCGCGGCGTTGGTTCGCTTTTCGGCTGTGAACGAGTTCATAGAGGCCTCGCTGTCTGCGTTGCACGATGGTTCTCACGCGCCCCCCGGCGCACCGAACTTTCGACAGCGGATTTGGCCTGATGCGGAAACGACTCGTCGCCTGGACCATCCTGACCGCCGCGCTGCTGGCGGTCGCCGTGTGGACCGTGCTCGGGCCGCCCGACCACGCATCTGGTTCGCATCTCCCCTCCCGCAGCCTGGAAGCGGCCGTGCGATAGCCGGCCCTGTCCAATCGATACAATTTCGGTATCGATCGATCCCAATTGGAATTTGGTGCGACGGCCCGCCTGCCGCTATCCTCGCGCAAACGACAACGCCGTACCGGCTCAAGGAGGAACGCCCATGCTCAGACCAACACGCCGCATCGCAATCAGTGCCCCCCGCGCGGTGATCGCCACCGCGCTCGTCTTTCTCGCCCTCATTTTCGGAGTCCGTACCGGCATGGCCGAAACCTTCGCCTATGTTGGCAACGCCGACAGCAACGACATCAGCGTGTTCAAGATGGCCGAGAGCGGCGAGATGATTCCGGTGCAGACGGCCGCGTTCACGGGCGTCGAGAAGCCCGGCTCCTCGACGCCGATTGCCATTACGCCCGACCGCCGCGTGCTGATCGCCGGCGTCCGCTCGCAGCCGCTCCAGGCAGTGAGCTTCGCGATCGATCCCAAAACCGGCCAGCTCAGCCATATCGGCAACGGACCGCTCGCTGACAGCATGGCAAACATCGCGAGCGATCGCAGCGGCAAATTCCTGTTCAGCGCCTCCTACGGCGGCAACAAGGTCGCGGTGAATCCGCTTCAGGCAAACGGCGTCGTCGGCGAGCCGAAACAGGTGATCCCGACCGGGCTGAATGCGCACGCCTTCCTGCCCTCGCCCGACAACCGGTTCGTGTTCGCGACCAATCTCGGCTCCGACCAGGTGTTGGCCTTTGCCTTCGATGCCACCACCGGCGAACTGACGCCGAGCGATCCGCCGACCCACAAGGTGCCGGAAAAATCAGGGCCGCGGCACTTCGTGTTTCATCCCAATGGCAAGTTCGTCTATCTCGTCCACGAGCTGAACGGTGACGTCGCGGCGTTCGCCTATGAGGCCAAGAGCGGCGCATGGGACGAGATCCAGCGCACCACCGCGCTGCCGGAAGGATTTTCGGGAAAGCCCTGGGCTGCCGACATCCACATCACGCCGGACGGCCGCTTCCTCTACGCCTCCGAGCGCACCACCAGCACGCTCACTGCCTACAAGGTCGACGCGGCAAGCGGCAAGCTGACCACGATCGGCAGCGTGCCGACGGAGAAGCAGCCGCGCGGCTTCAACATCGATCCGTCCGGCCGCTATCTCGCTGCAGTCGGCGAGACGTCCGACAGCATGACGGCCTATGCCATCGACCAGAGCAGCGGCGCGCTCGCCAAGCTGAAATCCTACCCCACCGGAAAGAAGCCGAACTGGGTGGAGTTTTTGAGCCTGCCGTGAGGGGGCGCACAGCCCGTGGCCATGGCCGGGGTTGACCCGGCCATGGCGAGCTTTGCGAGGCGCATGACCGTCAGCGAACCTCGTCTTCGTTTCCGCGACTAATTCAGCAGGCGGCATCGCGCCGCCTGCTGCGGCAGCTTCGGCCTTGTCGCGCCCATGGCCGGCCGCGGCGGCTTCTGCTATCGATTGAGGCCTTGCGGCCAACCGGAATGACCTATGCGTCCATTGCCTGCGCGTTGCTTTTCCCAAAAACTCGTTGCCCTTGCCGGACTGCTGGTGCTGTCCGCCCACCCTGCGCCTGCCGCCGACGACGCGCCCAAGGATGCGCCCAAGGGGCCGGCGGTCACGGTGCTGAAGGCGGCGAAGTCCTGCTTCTCCGACATCGTCGAGGCCACCGGCACGATCGTCGCGCGCGAGGAGACCTCGGTGCGGCCCGAGCGTCCGGGGCTGAAGGTGACGGAGGTGCTGGCGGAAGCCGGCGACACCACCACGGCCGGCCAGGTGCTGGCGCGGTTGGCGCTGCCCGAAGGCGGCACGCTTCAGGTCGCCGCGCCGGTGGCCGGCGTGATCGCCACCTCGACTGCGCAGATCGGCGGGCTCGCCTCGGCAAAGGGTGAGGCGCTGTTCACGATCGTGGCGCGCAGCGAATACGACCTGGTCGGCCTGGTGGCGACCAGCGACGTGAGGAAGCTCGCGGTCAACCAGCCGGCAACCGTGCGCGTGGCCGGCGTCGGCGATATCGACGGCAAGGTGCGCCGCATCGGCCCGACCGTCGAGCCAAACATCCAGCAGGGCTTGGTCTATATCGGCATCTCGTCGCAAAAGCGGCTGTTGCTGAACGCGAGCGGGCGCGCGCTGATCAAGACCGGACAGAGCTGCAATGTCGCGGTGCCGCTGACCTCCGTGCAGTATTCGTCCGCCGGCACCGTGGTGCAGGTGATCCGGCGCAACCGCGTCGAGACCAAGCGCGTCGAGGTCGGTTTGATGTCGGGCGGCAATATCGAGGTCCGCGACGGCCTCAACGAAGGCGACATCGTCGTCGCCCGCGCCGGCGCGCTGTTGCGCGAAGGCGATCCGGTGCGCCCGGTGATGGCGAGCGCGGAAGCGGCGAAGTAGCAGCCACAATCGCCATTGCGAGCAATGACGATGTGGGTGCAGACGTGCGTTACGCGCGTCGTCGAAGCAAAACTAGCCGCCGGCTTCGCCGAAGTGGACTTCTTCGAGCAGCGACGAGGACACGGTCGGGACCTGGTCGCCTTCGGAGGCGCGGGAGATGGCGACGCGGGTCTTGTTGAAGACGCTTTCGGCGCTGCCCTGCGCATTGAGGTTGCCGAGGAGCTCGCTGATTAGCGTGCTGTGCTCGCCCTTGCCGTCGTCGGCGACCTTGCCGGGCGACGCCGAGGAGAGGATCAGCGCATTGTCGGGCGTGCCGATCGGCGCGAGTCCATGCGAGTAGGAACGGAAGCGGCGCTCATAGGGATTGCGGCGGGAGGCATCGACGACGACGAGCTTGGCCTTGGCGCCCTGCTCCTTCATCATGTCGAGCACGCCGTCGATGGAGACGCCCTGGCGGCGCACGTCGCTCTCCTTCCAGATCACGGCATCGACCGGCAGCATGTAGCTCTCGCGGCCGGCCTGCACGCCATAGCCGCCGAAGAACAGCATGACGACGGTGTCGCGCTTGATCCGGGACTTGAGGCGGTTGACGGCGCGGACCATGTCGTCCTTGCTCGCGTCTTCCACCATGTCGACGTCAAAGCCGTTCTTGCGCAACGCCGAGGACAGCGCGCGGGCGTCGTTGATCGACTGCGTTAGCGGCGCGCTGGCGTCGGGATAATGACCATTGCCGATGACGAGCGCCAGGCGCGAGGCATGGCCGATGGAGCCCGTGATCTGGTCGGTCGTGACGGCCTTGGCGGCATCGATTGCGCGCATGTTGAGAGCGGCATGGGCGCCGATCGCGAGCGACACCGTGCCGATGAGGGCCGCGGCGACCGCTATCGTGCGTCGGGACATGTCGAGCTGCCTAACATTCATCTCGGTTCGTTCCTGTCAGTGCCAAAGACCGGCCAAGCGCGCGCACACTGGTTGAGTAGCGCGATGGCGTCTTCAGGTTTGAGGGATTGGCCGGGGGAGTGCCCCCGAATTGCGCACAATTTGCGGCGCCGCACCAAACAAAGCCTTAACCGGATATAGTCTCCCCGGCAATAGATCGCCAGAAATTTGAGCTAAGTGGCTGAATATATTGGTTAATCATCCGACCGCGATTTGCGTATTTTTTCATCGCCGACCCCTTGTCAGGGCCTCGATCATGCAGCCCTCGTGCCGGCTTTTTCCGTGACCTCCATCACGTTTGAATTTCCTGCGAATCCGGGTAGCTTTTTCAAAGACTTGCGGGGGTGGCGTGCAGCTGGGAGCATGCTGGCCGGCCCCCGGCCAAGGTTCCGCGACCAGGTATTTCATGAACTTTCATTATTTTGCCGGCGCCGCCTGCCGAGCGCTGACGGCGCGGAAGGACGGCCCTTCTCTTTACGACGTCTGCGATCCCGTATTGTCGGGCCAGGCCAGCGGCGATCCGCATCTGGCCAAATTCTACAAGACCGCGCTCGGCAATCCCGCACTGCGGGTGCTGCTTCGCCGCGCCGGCCTGCCCGAACTGCGTAACGAGGCCAAACTGACCCGGCTGCGCGAGGCGCTGGTTCGCGCCCGCGACGACGCCGAGCCCGATTGGGCGGCGGTCGGCCAGCCCGTCGCCGACCTCCTCGACACCATCGCGCTCGATCATCCCAAGCCGCCCGCCGTGCCGTTCGTCGGCACCATGCCACAGCAGGCGCAGATCGACGGCGTGATCCGCGACTGCGCGCAGCATCTGTTGCGCTCATACGGTCAGAACGGTTTTCTGCCGACCTATGCCGCGTTCAACCTGATCGGCGATCCCGACTTCCGCGGCCGTGAGCTGACCATGGCGCTGACCGGCCTGAACGCGCGCGGCTACAAGAACTCCTCGCTGCTGTTCAACCTCGCCCGCGTCTTCATCGCGCGCTCGCCCGCGCGTGCCGTCGTCAATCAGCCCTGGACAGGGATTGCCGAGCCGATGTGGCAGCCGATGCAGATCCGCCACCGCTCGGCCTATTACGACGCGTTCTTCATCGAGGCGCTGTTAAGCTATTTCGAGACCGGGCTCGCCTCGCCTGCCGACAAGACAGCGGCACAGCGCGCCATCGCCGACATGGTCGATTTCTGCGTCAACATCAGCCGCGAGCCGGTAGAGGGCGCCGACGGTGCGCGGTTCGACGTCATCACCGCGCTGGCGCCATCGCCACATCCGCGGTTTTCCCGCTTCTTTGCCCAGATCAAGCAGGACCTTGGCTTCGGCGTCTACGTGCCGGACTGCGACACCACGGCGTGCTCGATTTCCGCGGCGACACAGGCCGGCTGCATCGATCCGATCCTCGACCAGCCGCTGCTGGACTTCTATGCCGGCTACCAGGTGCGCGCAGGCGTCAACGAGCCGCGCGTGACCGTGCCGCTCAACGACAACATCGACTACGAGGGCGGGGTCGCGACCTGGATCGATAATCTCAGAGGCGAGCGGCCCTATGGCAACGATCTCGATCCGACGCTCAACCTCGACATTCTCGAGGTGAGTTTTCGCAATCTCGCGCGCTGGAAGATCTTGGAGACGCCGGCGCGGCTTGCGACCGTGCATCGCATCATCGGCTTCCAGAAGCGGCTGGCCGCGAGCGGCGCTTTCGCCAATCCACGTTCGCACATCTACTATCTGCCGGAACTCTACAGCGCCTATTTCGGCCGTTGCTATGCGGCCTTCCTCGCGCTGCCGCTGGCGGCGCAGACAGCGATCGATCCCAACGGCGACTTCGATTTGATCCGTCACCGCGTGCTCTCCTATGTCCAGGGCGAGCTGATGACCGCCGAGATGAACGTGTTTGACGCGGCGTTGGCATTAATCGCGCTCGGCCATCTCGGTGCCGACCCGCGCGCCTTTGCGCCGGCGCTGAACGTGATCGTCGCCCAGCTCGGCGAAGGCGGCCGCCGCGGCCCGTTTCGCGCCTATGAATGGAACAAGATGAAGACGCCGACGCGGATTCTGGTCGGCGGCCCGGAGGTGACGTCGGCGTTCGTGCTGATGGGGCTGGCGGTGGCTCGCAGGCGAATGGTGAATGGCGAATAGGGTCCGCCGCGCCCCTATTCGCTATTCCCTATTCGCAATCCGCCCGCTTCGATGACGGGAAGTTGAAAGCCTATCTGTTAGGCAAGCGCTGGCCGAGCGGCCAAAAGCCGACCACAATTGCACGGTCTATCGAGATTTTCCTCACACGCGGACCGGCATGTTGCAAAAATTCCTGATTGCGCTGTCACTGCTCGCCTTATCTTTGCCCGGCTTGCCGTCGCTGGCGCAGGCCGCCGACATCACGGGCACCGCAAAGGTCCGCGACGGCGATTCCGTCCTGATCGGCAACACAAGGATCCGGCTCGGCGGCATTGACGCGCCGTCGTCCGATCAGCTCTGCCTCAACACCAAGGAAGAGCGCTGGACCTGCGGAATCGCGGCGCGCGACGAGCTCGCCAAATACACCGAGGGCAAAAGCTGGGTCTGCCATGCCCGCGCGATCGACCGGCGCGGCCGCACCGTGGCGCGCTGCGAGGTCGGCGGCGAGGACATCCAGAAATGGCTGGTACGCAGCGGCTGGGCGCTGTCCTACACCCGCGTCTCGCACGACTATGACGCCGATGAGGCTGCCGCGCGTGAGGCCAAAGCCGGGATGTGGCAGGGCGCCTTCATCGCGCCCTGGGACTGGCGCGTGCGCAACAAGAAGACGGCGATATTGGGTGCCACCAAGCCGCCCGATGGAGCGCATTCGGTGCTGCTCGCCTCGGCCTCGGGCCCGGTTGCCCCCTCGCCCGACTGCACCATCAAGGGCAACGTCAACAGCGCCGGCGAGTGCATCTACCACCAGCCAAACAGCCGCTGGTACACCCAGATCAAGATGAAAATCAGCAAGGGCACCCGCTGGTTCTGCTCGGTCGAGGACGCCGAAGCTGCCGGCTGCCGCGAGACGAAGCGATAGAGCATGGTCCGGACCCGAAGGGGCCGCGTTGGCGCAAAGTGTGAAGCGGTTTTCCGACAAGACGATGCTCAGAACAAAAGACCACCTCAGACCTGCATTTTCCGTGCTTTTCTTGGGCGCCTCCAACGCGTAGAAACGCAAGTCATCAACCCTCCAGACCGTCTTCACGACACAAGGACCAACAGCAATGACCGTTCGCGCGGGCCGGGAATTTCTGGCCATCCCCGGGCCCACCACGATGCCCGACGAAGTGCTGCGGGCGATGCATCGTCCGGCGATCGACATCTACTCCAAACAGATGACCGATCTGACCGAGAGCCTGCTCAGCGACATCTCGAACCTGTTTGCGACCAAGGGCAAATCCTACATCTACATCGCCAATGGCCACGGCGCCTGGGAAGCGGCGCTGAGCAATGTGCTGTCGCGCGGCGAGAAGGTGCTGGTGCTGGAGAGCGGGCGCTTCGCGATCGGCTGGGGCCATGCGGCAGCCCTGATGGGCGCCGAGGTCGAGGTGCTCAAGGGCGACTGGCGCCGCGCGGTGCGGCCGCACGAGGTCGAGGAGCGCCTGCGCCGCGACAAGGAGCACACCATCAAGGCGGTCGTCGTCGTCCAGGTCGACACGGCCTCGGGCGTGCAGAACGACATCGAGGCCATCGGCAAGGCGATCAAGGCGAGCGGACATCCGGCGCTGTACATGGTCGACACCGTCGCCTCGCTTGGCTGCATGCCGTTCGAGATGGATAAATGGGGCATCGACGTCGCGATGTCCGGCTCGCAGAAAGGCCTGATGACGCCGCCCGGCCTTGGCTTCGTCGCCGCCAACGCGCGCGCGCTCGAGGTGCACAAGAAGGCGAACATGAGCACGCCCTATTGGAGCTGGAGCGAGCGCGAGGGCACCGAGCATTATCGCAAATACGCCGGCACCGCGCCGGTGCATCTGTTGTTCGCGCTGCGCCAGGCGATCGACCTCTTGCACGAGGAAGGGCTGGAGAATGCCTTCCGTCGCCACAGCCTGCTCGGCGAAGCCGCGCGCTGTGCGGTCGGCGCATGGTCGGAAGGCCAGGTGCTCGGCTTCAACGTGGCGGAGGCAAACGAGCGCTCCAACACCGTGACCACGGTGACGATGAGCAACGGCCATGATCCGGCAGTGCTGCAACGCTATTGCAAGGAGAAGTGCGGCGTCGTGCTCGGCAACGGCATCGGCGATCTCTCCGGCCAGGCCTTCCGCATCGCCCATATGGGCCACGTCAACGCGCCGATGCTGCTCGGCACGCTCGGCGTGATCGAGATCGGCCTCAACGCGCTGAAGATCCCGCACGGCAAGGGCGGGCTCGAAGCCGCGGTCGCGTATCTCGGCGAGCAGGTGGCGGTGTAGGAGGCTACAAACTCCGCCGTCGTCCCGGACAAGCGAAGCTCCTGGCAACGCGAAGCGTTGTCCAGGACAGAGCGCCGATCCGGGACCCATAGCCACAGGAAGTGATTTGGCGAAGACTCGGAGTTACCAGTTCGCGCCAAATTCCTCCCTGGGGTTATGGGTCCCGGATCTGCGCTTCGCTTGTCCGGGACGACGGCGGAGTATTTCGGCTACGGCTGTTTTACCCGATACGCCCCGACCTGCGCCTTCAACTCATCCAACGACGCGAGCGGCGTCTTCGGATTGACCCGATACTCTCCACTCGCCAGCCACGACAATACCTTCGCATCAACGATCGGCGAATGGTGGATGACGTCGCTGTAATTGCCGAGGTCGTGGGTCGCTTCCTTGATCGCGCGGAAATCATGAAGGCGCACGTTGGGAAGCTGCGTCAGGCGCTGCGCAATGACAGCCGTAAGATCGTAGACGATCTTCAGCGTCGCCGGCGATGCATCGCGCATTGCGACGAATTGCAGGATCGAATAGGGCGGGAGGTAGATATCGAACGTCACGTCCGGATGGCGCCTGATCAGGCCCACGGCATCGCGCTCGAAATGCCGGACCATGGCGTCATAGCCGTAGCCTTCGCCGAGGAAGCGGCTGCGCACGGGATCGGTGATATAGGCGAAGGCGGCAAGCGCTCTCTCCGCGTTGTAGGCGCGGGCGCGGTCGACATCCCGCGGCAGCGCGTAGATGTCGTCGACGTCGGACAGGGCAAACTTGACGGGGAGAAAAGGCGCCGCCCGGGTCATCGGCTCCCGTAGCGGCGGAATCGACCGCAGCACTGCGAACATGGATTCCTTCACCATCGCGGCGCTGAACAGATAGGTCGCGATCCCCTTTGGCGTCCCGCGATAGAGATCGGCCGAAAGATAGGGATCGGCGTCGATGTCGGGCGCGTCGACGAAAAGCCAATCGTCGATCTCCCAAATCACGCGCCGGGCGCCGCGGGCGACCGCGTGCTCCAGCACAAAACCCTGCTGGCGTGAATTGGATCCGGTCATCGCCAGCTTGAGCGACTGGACGTCGAGCACGCGATCGATATCGCTCTGCCGGAAATGAATCGCGAGCGAGCTGCCCATCAAGACCGTGTCGAACGACTGGCTGCGGATCAGCCCGGCATTCTGCATCCGCGTGTCGTCGGAATAGAAGGCCGAGACGAGGCGCGACGGGCGGAACAGTTGCAGCGGATCGACGGCGAAGGTGAGCGCAGCCGCGCCCAGCACGCATGCGGCGCTGGCAAGGAGAAGACGCTTCAAATTGGTGAACGTGCCCCGCATCAGAACCGGAAATAGATGAATTCGCTGTGGCTCTGGATGCCGAGAATCCCGAACGCGAACACCAGTGAGGCGCCATAGAGAAACAGCGGACGCATTCGTCCTGCCATGAGGCTCTCGCCGACCGTGCGATTGCCGTGATCGTAGCCCATGATCGCTTGCGTGTTCGGCGCCAGCCACACCAGCGCAGCGTAGACCGTGACCTGCACCAGTGCCGCGATCTCCTCGCGGCCGAAGGCGATGTTCGCGGGGTCGGCCATGGCGCGGAGGATTCGCAGCGCCCAATCCACCCGCTCGGCGCGAAAGAACACCCAGGCGACGACGACGGCGAGGAAGGTCAGCACGGCGCCCGCGGTGCGGGCCGGGCGCGCAAGAGGCGACGGGATGTTCGGCACCAGCGCGTTGAACGCGTGGTTGATGCAGAGATAGGCGCCGTGCAGCGCGCCCCACACGACGAACGTCCAGGCCGCGCCGTGCCAGAGCCCGCCGAGCAGCATCGTGATCATCAAATTGAAATAGCGCATCGCGCGGCCGCGGCGGTTGCCGCCGAGCGGGATGTAGAGATAGTCGCGCAGGAATTGCGACAACGTCATGTGCCAGCGGCGCCAGAACTCGACGATGCTCGTGGCCTTGTACGGCGAGTTGAAGTTTACGGGTAAGAAGATGCCGAACATCAGGGATATGCCGATCGCCATGTCGGAATAGCCTGAGAAGTCGAAATAGAGCTGGAACGTGTAGGCGAGAGCGCCGAGCCAGGCCTGGTCGAAGCTCGGCGAGCGCGCATCGAAGGCGAGCGCGACCAGGGGCTGGATGCCGTCGGCGAGGCAGGTCTTCTTGAACAGGCCGATCGCGAAAATGATCACGCCGCACAGGATCAGATGCGTGTCAGGATGCTTGGTCTCCTTCCGCTCGAATTGCGGAATCATGTCCTTGTGATGGAGGATCGGTCCTGCGATCAGATGCGGGAAGTAGGTCACGAACAGCGCATAGGGCGGCAGCGCGTAGGCCGCGACCTGCCTGCGATAGGCATCGACCAGGAACGCGATCTGGGTGAAAGTGTAGAAGGAGATGCCGACCGGCAGCAGGATGTGGACCGCGACATGCGTGCCGAGCAGCGCATTGACATTGTCGGTGACGAAACCGGCATATTTGAAGATGCCGAGCACAAGGAGATCGCCGGCGACGCCGAGGGAAAGTGCCGCCCGGCGGCGCGATGGACTGAGCTCCGCGGCGATCAGGAGATAGCCGATGCCATAGTTGAAGGCGATCGACGCCAGCAACAGGGCCACGAACTGCCAGTTGCCGATGGCGTAGAAGGCGAGCGAGGCTGCCGCCAGCCAGATCACCGGGGTCAGATTGCTGCGCCGCCCGAGCCAAAAGTACCCGACCAGCACGGCAGGCAGGAACAACAGGATGAACGGGTAGGAATTGAACAGCATCGGGCTGGACCGGCGGCGGGGACATGCCCACTAAAGGACTTGGCCCCTAAAGCATACAAGGGGCCAATCAACAACCCGGCGCCTTGGCGCGGCGATGCTGGCAATTTGGCAGATAGAGACGATATAAGCCGGCCGTGCCTTCCCCCTCTCCCCGTTCTTACGGGGAGAGGGTTGGGGTGAGGGGGCCGTCTCGGCAAGGATGGTGAGAATTGGACTCGCGGAGAGTCTCCCTCACACCCGGCTCGCACCGGACGATGCTTCGCATCGCCGGGGGCGAGCCGACCCGCAAGCGGGGCGCGTCAAGAACGGCGACGCACGGATACGCATCTGAACGAGGATCGAGTGACACAAGCCAAAACGCCTTCCCAGCCGCCCGTCGCCCCTCGCCGGCCGCATTCGTTCACCCGGCACGGCATCACCGTCGGCGATGACTACGCCTGGCTGAAGGATGACAAATGGCAAGAGGTGCTGCGCGACCCGGCCGTGCTCGATCCCGACATCCGCAAATATCTCGACGAGGAGAACGGCTACACCGAGAGCCTGCTCGGCCATACCTCGCCCTTGCAGAAGACGCTCGTGCGCGAGATGCGCGGGCGGATCAAGGAGGACGATTCCAGCGTGCCGTCGCCGGACGGGTCGTTCGCCTATTTCCGCAAGTTTCGCGAAGGCGGACAGCATGAATTGTTCGGCCGCATGCCGCGCGACGGCGGCGACAGCCATATCGTGCTCGACGGCGATGCGCTCGCCAAGGACCACAAATATTTCAAGTTCGGCGGCAGCCGGCACTCGCCCGATCACAAGCTGCAAGCCTGGAGCGCCGACACCAAAGGTTCGGAATATTTTTCGATCCGTGTCCGCGACTGGGCGACGGGCACGGATCTTGATGAACTCGTCGAGGAAACCGACGGCGGCATCGTCTGGAGCAAGGACACCAAGAGCTTCTTCTATGTGAAGCTCGATGACAACCACCGGCCGATGCAGGTGTGGCGGCATCGGCTTGGCACACAGCAGGCCGACGACATCCTGATCTATGAGGAGCAGGATTCCGGCTGGTTCACCCATCTGCACGAGAGCACCAGCGGGCGCTTCTGCGTGATCGCGGGTGGCGATCACGAGACCTCCGAGCAGCGGCTGATCGATCTCGCCCATCCTGAAGCGCCGCCACGCCTGGTCGCGGCGCGCGAGGACGGCGTGCAATATTCGCTCGCCGACCGCGGCGATGAACTCCTCATCCTCACCAATGCCGCCGACGCCATCGACTTCAAGATCGTCACCGCGCCGCTTGCCGCACCCGAGCGCAAGAACTGGCGCGACCTGATCCCGTATCGTCCCGGTATCTACATCATCGACCTCGATCTCTATGCCGGCCATCTGGTACGGCTGGAGCGCGCCAACGCGCTGCCGGCGATCGTGATCCGCGATCTCGTGTCCAGCGAAGAGCACGCGATCGCCTTCGACGAGGCGGCCTATTCGCTGGATACGATGGGCTCCTACGAATTCGAGACGACGAATCTTCGCCTCGCCTATTCGTCGATGACGACGCCGTCGGAAGTTTACGACTACGACATGGCAAAGCGCACGCGCACCCTACGCAAGCGCGAGGAGATTCCGTCCGGCCACGACGCGGCCGACTACGTCACGACCCGCATCATGGCGACGTCGCATGACGGCGCGGAGGTGCCGGTGTCGATTCTCTATCGGCGCGGGCTCAAGCTCGATGGCACTGCGCCGCTGCTGCTCTACGGCTACGGCTCCTACGGCATGGCGATGCCGGCCTCCTTCAACGCCAACCGCCTGTCGCTGATCGATCGCGGTTTTGTTTACGCCATCGCTCATATCCGCGGCGGCGCCGACAAGGGCTGGGGCTGGTATCTCGACGGCAAGCGCGAGAAGAAGACCAACAGCTTTGACGATTTCGCCGCGAGCGCGCGGGCGCTGATCGACGCAAAGTATACCAGCGAAAAACGTATCGTCGGCCATGGCGGCTCGGCCGGCGGCATGCTGATGGGCGCGGTCGCGAACCGTGCCGGCGAATTGTTCGCCGGCATCGTTGCCGAAGTGCCGTTCGTCGACGTGCTCAACACCATGCTCGACGACACGCTGCCGCTGACGCCGCCGGAATGGCCGGAATGGGGCAACCCGATCGAGAGCGAGAAGGATTTTCGCACCATCCTGTCCTACTCGCCCTACGACAACGTCGCGGCGAAGGACTATCCGGCGATCCTGGCCATGGGCGGCTTGACCGATCCGCGCGTCACCTACTGGGAGCCCGCCAAATGGATCGCGCGCCTGCGCGCCGCCATGAGCGGCGGCGGCCCGGTCCTGCTCCGCACCAACATGGGCGCCGGCCACGGCGGCGCATCGGGGCGGTTCAACCGGCTGGACGAAGTCGCGATCGTCTATGCGTTTGCGCTCTGGGCGGCGGGGATGGCGGAGGCGGAGGTGTAGCCCCGCTGCCTCCCCGATGTCGTCCCGGCCTAGCGCGCAATTGCGCACGGGGGCCGGGACCCATACCGCGTGATCTATCGATAGAGCGCGGTACTTGTACCGCGGGAAGACCTCTTAACTGCTGATCTTCGCCAAACTTCTCCCTGGGGGTATGGGTCCCGGCCTTCGCCGGGACGACGGCGGAGTGTGTGGCGGCGCCTTCAAAACAACTACCTTCCGTTCGCCTTCCGCCATGCCGCGAAATCGGTCAGCGTTTGCGGATCGGTGGCTGGATAGAGGCCGAAGATGCCGCGGCCCTTGTTGACTTCTTCGGTGACGAAGTCCTCGAACGCGGTCATTTCGAAGGTTTCGTTGGCGATCTCGTCGGCGAGATGCGCGGGGATCACGATCACGCCGTCGCTGTCGCCGAGAATGACGTCGCCGGGAAACACCGGCGCATCACCGCAGCCGATCGGGACGTTGATCTCGATTGCATGATGCAGCGTCAGATTGGTCGGCGCGCTCGGGCGATGGTGGAAGGCGGGGAAGCCGAGCTTGGCGATCTCGGCGGAATCGCGAAAGCCGCCGTCGGTGACGACGCCGGCGACGCCGCGCTTCATCAGCCGTGTCACCAGGATCGCGCCGGCTGACGCCGCGCGCGCGTCCTTGCGGCTGTCCATCACCAGCACCGCGCCGGGCGGACAATCCTCGACCGCCTTGCGCTGCGGATGCGAGCGGTCACGGAACACTTCGATGGTGTTGAGGTCCTCGCGCGCCGGCATGTAGCGCAGCGTGAAGGCCTCGCCGACCATGACCGGCTGGTCCGGGCCTAAGGGGTGCACATCCTGGATCATCTGGATGCGCAGGCCGCGCTTGAACAGTGCGGTGGCAACGGTGGCGGTGGAGACGGTCTTGAGCTTGTTGCGGGTGGCGTCGGTGAGTTTTGTCATTGCTTGAACTCTCTCATTGGTCGTTATTCCGGGTTCGATGCTTTGCATCGCCCCGGAACGACAGTCAGTAAATCGACGGCTCGCCGATCGGCGCGCCGAAATCGGTCTCCAGGAAATCGAAGTCGCAGCCGTCATTGGCCTGCTTGATGTGTTTTGTGAACATCCAGCCATAGCCGCGCTCGAAGCGGCGCTCGGGCTGCTTCCAGGCGGCGCGGCGCTTTTCGAGCTCGGCCTCCGACACGTCGAGGTTGATGGTGCGCGCGGCGACGTCGAGCGTGATGCGGTCGCCATTCCGCACCAGCGCCAGCGGCCCGCCGACGTAAGACTCGGGCGCGACGTGCAGGATGCAGGCGCCGTAGCTGGTGCCGCTCATGCGCGCATCCGAAATGCGCACCATGTCGCGCACGCCCTGCTTCACGAGTTTTGTCGGGATCGGCAGCATGCCCCATTCCGGCATGCCCGGGCCGCCCTGCGGCCCCGCGTTGCGCAGAATGAGGATGTGATCCTCGGTGACGTCGAGATTGGGATCGTCGACCGCCTTTTTCATCGACGGATAGTCGTCGAACACCAGCGCCGGCCCGGTGTGCTTGAGGAAGCGCGGCGCGCAGGCGGAGGGCTTGATCACGCAGCCGTCGGGCGCGAGATTGCCCTTGAGCACCGCGAGCGCGCCCTCTTTGTAGATGGGATTGTCGACCGAGCGGATCACGTCGTCATTGTGCACTTCGGCATGCGCGATATCTTCGCCGAGCGTCTTGCCGGTGACGGTGATGCAGTCGAGATGCAGATGCGGCTTGATCTGGCTCATCAGGGCCGGCAGGCCGCCGGCATAGAAGAAGTCCTCCATCAGATAGGCATCGCCGCTCGGCCGCACGTTGGCGATGACAGGCACCTTGCGGCTCGCGATCTCGAAATCGTCGAGCCCGATGTCCTGGCCGGCGCGGCGGGCCTGCGCAATCAGATGGATGATCGCATTGGTCGAGCAGCCCATCGCCATCGCCACCGCGATCGCGTTCTCGAACGCCTTGCGGGTCTGGATCGTCTTTGGCGTCAAATCCTCCCAGACCATCTCGACGATGCGGCGGCCGCATTCGGAGGCCATGCGGATGTGGTTGGCATCCGCCGCCGGAATCGAGGAGGCGCCGGGCAGCGTCATCCCAATGGCCTCGGCGATCGCGGTCATGGTCGAGGCCGTACCCATGGTCATGCAGGTGCCGTAGCTGCGGGCGATGCCGGCCTCGATGTCGAGCCAGTCCTTGTCGGAGATCTTTCCGGCGCGCCGCTCGTCCCAATATTTCCAGCCGTCAGAGCCGGAGCCGAGCGTCTTGCCCTTCCAATTGCCGCGCAGCATCGGACCCGCCGGCAGATAGATCGCCGGGATGTTCATCGAGGTGGCGCCGAGCAGAAGCGCAGGCGTGGTCTTGTCGCAGCCGCCCATCAGCACCACGCCGTCGACGGGATGGCTGCGCAACAGCTCCTCGGCGTCCATCGCCAGCAAATTGCGGTAGAGCATGGTGGTCGGCTTGAGCAGCGATTCCGACAGCGACAGCGCCGGCAGCTCCAGCGGCAGGCCGCCGGCCATCAGGATGCCGCGCTTGACGTCGTCGACGCGCGACTTGAAATGCATGTGACAGGGCTGGGCGTCCGACCAGGTGTTGAGGATCGCGATGATCGGGCGGTCCTTCCACTCCTCCGGCGTGTAACCCATCTGCATGGTGCGTGAGCGGTGACCGAACGAGCGCAGATCGTCGGGTGCGAACCAGCGCGCGCTGCGGAGTTGGTCGGGCGTTTTCTTCTTGGTCATGATTGGGTGCCCCATTTCTGGACGGTGTTCCGCTCGAGGGCGCGGAAGATCAGGTTCTCGACAAAGAGCCCGATGATGATCACGGTCAAGAGGCCTGCGAAGACTGCAGGAATATCGAGCAGGTTGCGGTTCTCGAAGATGAACCAGCCGAGGCCCCCTTGGCCCGAGGACACGCCGAAGACCAGTTCGGCCGCGATCAGCGTGCGCCAGGCAAAGGCCCAGCCGATCTTCAGGCCGGTGAGGATCGAGCCGAACGCGGCGGGAATGAGGATTTTCGCCACGTAGGGCAGCCCGCGGAGGCCGTAATTGCGCCCGACCATGCGTAGCGTGTTGGACACGCTCTTGAACCCGGAATGGGTGTTGAGTGCGACCGGCCACAGCACCGAATGTATCAGCACGAAGACGAGGCTGCCGTTGCCGAGACCGAACCAGATCAAGGCGAGCGGCAATAGCGCAATGGCGGGCAACGGGTTGAACATCGCCGTGACAGTCTCGAGGAAATCGGTGCCGATTCGAGTCGAGATCGCGAGCACCGTGAAGATGGCGGCAAGCGCGATGCCCGCCGAATAGCCCATGAACAGCACCTTCAGCGAGGCCCAGGCCCGCATGGGGATTGTGCCGTCCTTCACGCGCTCGAACAGCGTCACGAAGGTATCGTGCAACGTGGGAAACAGCAGGGGATTGTCGAGTGCGAGGCCGTAGGCTTCCCAGATCGCGCCCAAGAACAGGATGATGACGGTCTTGCGGACGAAGCCGTCGTTCCACAGCAGCTCGGCAACGCTCAGCTTGCGCTCGACTTCGCCTGCGCCGGCAGTAGCGGCAGCCGGCGCGTCACGCAGCAAAATTCTCGCTTCGCCCATGGTTAGAGGCTCCCTTAATGCGCCGTCGCTTCGGAGGCGAACAGGAGATCGTGGATCTCCTTTTCCAACCGGCCGGCACTGCCGTCCGCGTTCGAGACCCGATCGACGTCGACCACCTCGGCCTTGACGCGGCCGGGATGCGGCGACAGCAGCAAAATGCGGTTGCCGATGCGGATCGCTTCCGCGATCGAATGCGTCACGAACAGCACGGTGAATTTGGTTTCGCTCCAGAGCTGGAGCAACTCGTCCTGACAGGTTCGCCGCGTCAGCGCGTCGAGCGCCGCGAACGGCTCGTCCATCAGGAGAATGTCGGGCTCCATCGCCATGCCGCGCGCGATCGCGACGCGCTGCTTCATGCCGCCCGAGAGCGTGTGCGGATAGGCGTCGACCACGCGGGTGAGGCCGACCTTCTCGATATACGCTCGCGCGCGGGCCTCGGCGTCCTTGCGCGGGAGGCGCCTGGCCGTGAGCAACGGGAACATCACGTTCGCGAGCACCGTCTTCCACGGCAGCAGCTGGTCGAACTCCTGGAAGATCATCATCCGGTCGGCGCCGGGGCCGTGGATCTCGCGATCGTTGATGCTCATCCGGCCTTCGCTCGGGCTCATATAGCCGCCGACGGCCTTGAGCAGGGTCGACTTGCCGCAGCCGGACGGCCCGAGCAGCACGAAGCGGTCGGACTTGTCGACGGTGAAGGAGACCCTTTCGGTGGCGGTAACGACGGCGCTGGAGGTCTTGTAGCGCAACGTCACGCCGCTGACATCGAGCAGCGCCATCAGCTGCCCTTCAGGTCGTGCGCGACGGGGAGATAGTAGTCCGTCCAGGCCTTGGGCTGGGTCTTCAGCGTGCCGGTCTTGTACAGATGGGCGGCGAATTTCATCGTGCCCTGCGGCTCGAGATTCCACTCCATCATGCCGGGCTCTTTCAGGAGGTCGAGCAGCTCTTCCGCCGAGGTCTTGTCGCCGGTGATCTCCTTGTAGATCTCGACGGCTTGCCTGGTGTCGCTGCGGATCAGGTCCTGCGCTTCCTTGGTCGCATCGCGCACGGCCTGGATGATCCTGGGATTGGCGTCGGCGAATTTCGTCGTGGTGAAGAACTGCGCCTGGCTGAGCGGGCCGCCCATCACGTCCGGCGACGAGAGAACGACATGCGCGCCCGGCACGTTCTTCAGCTCCAGAAACGTGAACGGCGGGATCGAAAAGTGGGTGTGCACCTCGTGCTTCGAATTGGCGAGCGCCGCATAGGCGTCGGGATGGCCGAGCTGCACCGTGTTGACATCGAGCTTCGACCATTGATCGGCCCCGAAAGCTTCGGCGGCCGCGATCTGAAGCACGATCGCCTGGGTCGAGACCTTGACTGTCGGCACCGCGATCTTGTCGCTGGGGCCGAAATCCTTGATCGACTTGATGTTGGCGTCGCGGCTGATCAGCGTCATCGGCTGCGCCGAGGTGGCGACGATACCCTTCACGCCGCCGCGGGTACGATCCCACAGCAGCAGCAGATTGCCCGTGCCGGTGTTGAGAATGTCGACGCCGCCCGCGAGCAGCGCATCGGTCTGTGCCCCGCCGCCGGAGAAGGTGATCCATTTGGTTGTGACACCGGAGACACCGAGGGAAGTCGCGTGCTTCTCGATCAGCTTCTGCTTCTCCATGATGTGGCTCGGCATGTAAAAAATGCCGGGCTGCCGCGACAGCGAAATCTCGGACTTCTGCTGCGCGTGCGCGGGCAATGCCGTAGCGACGATCAAGGCGGCGGCTGCCAGGCCAATCTGAAATTGCTTCATCATTGTTGTTTGTTTCCTCCGGCCGCCATTGACGAGCGATCCGACTGATGCACTAATGCATTAGTGCATCAAAGGCAAGCGCGCCGGAGCCGCCGCCATGGAATCAGCCCATACCGCGCCCCGCGCGGCCTCCCGCCCCGGCGCGCGGCTAGACCGAGCCCGGCAGGCTGCGCCCCAGGTCTTCGAGCGGCTGCGCAACGCGATCATCGCGCTGGAACTACCGCCGGGGGCGCCCTTGTCGCGTGCCGAGCTTGCCGGTCAGTTCGGAGTCAGTTCGACACCGGTGCGCGACGCGCTGATGCGGCTGGAGGAGGAAGGGCTCGTCGACGTGTTTCCGCAATACGCGACCGTGGTCAGCCGGGTCGATGTCGGCCGCGCCCAGCAGGCACATTTCCTGCGCCAGGCGCTGGAGCTCGAAATCGTCCGGCTGCTCGCGGAAAAGCACGACGGATCCCTAATCATCCGCCTCGACCACACGATCGCGCTCCAGCAGCAATTCGCCAAGGCTGGAAACTTCGAGAGCTTCATCGCCGGTGACAATGATTTTCACGCGCAGCTTTATGCGGCCGCCGGAAAACAGGAGCTTTGGGCGCTGGTGCGCAGCCGCAGCGGTCATATCGACCGGCTGCGCCGGCTTCACCTGCCCTCGCCCGGCAAAGCCCAGAATATCGTACGCCACCATAGGCTGATTACGCGGGCGATCGAAGCCGGAGACGCCGATGCCGCTCAACTGCATCTACGCAAGCATCTGTCAGGCACGTTGAGCGAGCTGGCCACGATCCGAAGCCACTATCCCGAGTACCTCACCGACTAGGCGCGGCGCAGCCTGCGGCCTGCACGATAGCGTGCACGCATACTTGAAGATGTCATTGAGGACGCGACCGTCGTTTGGTCGCGGAATGCCGCCCATTTTGCTCTAGGCGGCATCCCGGCCGTTCCGTCGCTCCGGCCCGAGATAGTCGAAATCCGCGGTGCTGCGGCCGTCCATCGGACCGCTGCGCAATCTGACGAAGAAGCTCTGGACCTCGGCCGCGAGACGCTCGGCGGCGCCGGAGACCTGATTCGCCGCGCCCATCACCTGATCGGCCGAGCGGTTGGTTTCCTCGATCGCGCCGGAGACCGTCACGATGCTGGCGGCAAGCGTCCGTGTCCCGGACGCCGCCATCTGGACGTTCTGCGAGATCTCCCGCGTCGCCGCCCCCTGTTCTTCGACTGCGCTTGCGATCGCCGCGGTCACTTCGTCGATCAGGCGCATTGCGGTCGCAACCTCCTTGACGGAGGTGACCGCGCTGCCGGTCGAGCTCTGAATCGCCGCGACCTGCTGCGCAATCTCCTGCGTCGCGTTGCCGGTCTGCTCGGCCAGCGCCTTCACCTCGGACGCCACCACCGCGAAGCCGCGACCGGCGTCGCCGGCGCGCGCCGCCTCGATCGTGGCATTGAGCGCGAGCAGGTTGGTCTGGGCGGCGATCGCCTGGATCAGATCGACGACGGAACTAATCCTCTGGGCCGCCTGGGCGAGGCCCTCGATCTCGGCTTCGGAGCGCGCGGTCACGTCGCCCGCCGACCGCACGGTCGTGTTCGACAGTTCGATCTGGCGGCCGATCTCGACGATGGAGCTCGCGAGCTGCTCCGCCGCCGCCGCGACGGTCTGGACGTTGGCCGCCGTCTGCTCGGAGGCGGTCGCCGCGGAAGCCGCCTGGCTCGTCGCCTCGTACGCGATGCCGCTCAGGCCCTGCGCGGTGTGCCGCATGGTGCCGGCATTCTCGTCGACCAAGGCGAGAAGATCGCGCGAGGTCGCGCGGAAATCCTCGACCGCATTCTCCGTGTTGCGATTGGCTGCCTCGCGCGCTTCGGCTTCACGCGCGAGGCTCTTCGCCGCCCGCTGCTGCGCGATCACATTGTCGCGGAATTTCGCCACCGCCTGAGAGACGACGCCGATTTCGTCACCGCGCTGCGCCGTCCTGAATTCGACGCTGGTGTCGCCGCCGGACAGCCGCGCGGAATCAGCCACCAGCTCGACGATCGGACGCGTGATCGAGCGCGCGACCAGGATCGCGATCACCGTGCCGAGTGCAAGCCCCGCGGCGAGCAGGATCCATTGCATCAGAAGCAGCTTCTCGACCTCGGCGGCCACGCTGCGGGAATCCTCCGCGAGCCTCGACTGCTGATCGCTCTTGATGCCACCCGCGCGCCGACCGTCGGCCTCCTTCTTGCCGTCGAGAAGATCGAGAATCCGCGCGGCACGCGGTGCGGCTTCGGTCGACAGAATGAAGACCGGCGCGTTCCACTGCGGCGTCAGGCGAATCGCGAAAATCCTCTCCGGCAGCGGCGCGAAGGCTTCATTCGCCTTGACGATGGCCTGGTAGGCGATCTTCTGGGTGACGGTGAGCAGCTCCTCCTGTGTCTTGACCGATGCGAGCGCCGCCCTGAAGGTCGCAAGCGGCTTTTCGAACTTGTCGCGGTCGGCGGCCTCGCCTGAGGCGACGTAGAGCCGCAATTGCGATCCCGCCGCAGCGAGATTGCCGCGAACGTCGGCAAAGGTCTTGAGCAAGTGCTTGCGCTGCGGCGTCGCCTCCAGCAACTCCTCCTCTTCGATCATCCCGGTGATCTTTGCAAACATGGTCGCGATCAGCGGCGCGGCATCCTTCGCCAGGAGGTCGCTTGCCGGATAGGCCGACGGGGTGAAGGCCACCATCTCCGCCCTGTCCTGGGCCTGACGGAATTCCGCGATCAGCGCCTTGGCCTCGCGCCAATTGGCCTCGTTCTGTGCATTGGAAAATCCTTCGGCCATGCGGTCGACTGCGGCGGCGGTGCGGTCGAGCTCGGCCCAGACCGCCGCCCGGTCGCGCTTGGCTTGCTCGTCACCCGTCAGCAGGTAGCCGCGCAAACTCGATAGCGTGGAGTAGAGGTTACCGACGAGTTCGGTGCTCGCGATCGCGACCGGCGCACGCCGGTCAACGACATGCTTGATGCGCGACGAGATATCCGAGACTACGGAGACGGTGTAGATCACGGTCGCTGCGAGCAGCGCGCAGATCAGCGCAAAACCGCCGAGCAGCCGGGTACGAATTCCGGTGTCCGCCATCGATTTGAACATGAGGGTCTCGTATTGTTGATGTCGCCTGATCGGCCGGGATCTCGGCGGCGCGGAAAATTGAGCAATGCGATACGCAATAAAGAGGTCGTGGAACAAAGAGGTCGTGGAACTAACGGCTATTTTCGGGGATCATATTTAATTCCAGGTGAAGTCGTCATTCCGTACAACTACGGCGAGAATTATATATCCTACCCCTCTGCACGGCGCGTGCAGCGAGTGTCCGTGGCAAATCCCTCCCCCTATGTGCACGCAAGCATGCATAGGTGGTATGGAGATCGCGCGTCGACGCGGCGGGCAAAGCTACTGTCTGGGTCGCGAAGCGCTTGCGGGCCGAGCAGAATCCGCGCAACAATTTCACATTGAAGCGTCGAATCTCTCAACCGAATTGGACCTCCCATCGGGCTCGGAGGACGGGAATTTGGCCAACATCCTGATCGTGGATGACGACCCGGCCGTACAGATCACGATCCGGCTGCTCCTGGAGCGGGCCGGGCATCACGTGACGGTCGCCGATGATGGCCGCAAGGGGCTCGCGCTGGTTGAGGCCAGCCCATTCGACTTCTTGTTCCTCGACATATTCATGCCCGGCATGGACGGGCTGGAGGCGATGCGTCACATCCGGGCGCAGCAGCCGGCCATTCCGATCGTCGTCATTTCAGGCCGCTCGATCACGCCGGATGTCCATGCCGAGCCGGATTTCCTGAAAATGGCGACCAAGCTCGGCGCGGTGGCGAGCTTGCAGAAGCCGTTCCGAGCCGAGGCGCTGCTCGCCGCGGTTGATGGCTGCCTGAAGGCGCGCGAGCCGGAGGGGCCCGATGTCAGCACCGTCAGCCGATGATGAGGACGCCCGTTCTGTTCCAGACCAGAACAGGCGCGGCCATTCGAGAAGCGGTGCGAATATCCCCATGACGCTCACCACGCGGCTGGCCATCGCGATGATCCTGCTGGTGGCGGTTACCGTGGCCGCAGTCGGCTGGCTGGGCTATCGCAACACCACCCAAGCCGTCATTCCGCGGGTTCTGGAACGCGTCGAAGCCCAGTCACGCCTGCTGGCTAGCAATCTTGAATCCTACGTAGCCGGAGCTCGTGGCGATTTGGTCGGCTATCGCTCCGCTGCAGCCATCAATGGCCTGATCCGGGCTCACATCGGTGGAGGTATTGACGCCGTTGACCGCGTTTCGGAGCAAACCTGGCGCGAGCGCATCGCGGCGCGGCTCGTGGCCGAGATCGAGGCCAAACCCGGCTACGGACAGTTTCGCATCATCGGTCTCGACGACGACCAGCGCGAGCTGGTCCGCGTCGATCGCTCCGGCCCGAATGGAGCGGCACGGATCGTCCCCAACAGCGAACTGGAGCGCAAGAGCGAGCGAACCTACTTTCAGGAAACAATTCGACTGGCGCCCGGCGAAATTTACGTTTCGCCAATCGATCTCGCCACCCGCCAGGGAGGGACCACGGTCTTTCACACGCCGACTTTGCGAGTCGCAACGCCGCTGTTCACACCGGACGGCAAGCCCTTCGGTATCATCATCGCCAATATCGACATGCGTCCGGCACTCGACCGCGTCCGCTCGACCGCGGGCTCGGGGGGAGAAATTTACGTCGTGAGTTCGCGCGGCGACTATCTTGTCCATCCCGATCGCGCGCGAGAATTCGGCTCATTGCGAGGCCACCCCACCAACTGGCGCAATGACTTTCCATTTTTTGCAGGCCAGGCTGGCACGCTGGAAGGATCCACGCAGCTCATCACCGACGGATCGGGCCGTCCAAGCGGCGCGGCGATCGCGCCGGCGCTGCTTGCGGGCAAGGAATGGGTCGCAATCATCGAGACAGTTCCCCCGTCCGTGTTCGGCCGCGTGCCGGCGGCCATTCAAAAAACCTCCTTGCTCGTCGGCGTGCTTGCCGTCCTCGCCGCGGCTTCACTCGCGGTGCTCCTGGCGCGCTCATTGACTCGCCCGATCGGGCGTCTGACCGCGGCGGTAGAGGCAATCGGCAATGGACGTCCAGCGGACATTCCCATCGATGCCGGGGGCGAGACCGGCGTGCTGGCACGGGCTTTTGCCCAGATGGTCGAAGAGACGCGGGCGAAAACAGCCGCACTCGAACGCGAAGTTCAGGAGCATCGCCGCACCGAGGTCGCGCGAAGCCATCATGCGGCGCGCGAGCGCTTGTTCAGTGCCGCGGTCGAATCATCCGACGATGCCATCGTGATGCAATCGCTCGACGCCACCATCACGGGCTGGAATCCTGCCGCCGAACGCCTCTATGGCTATTCGGCCGATGAGGCAATCGGGAAATCCACCTCGATCATTGTCCCGCCCGACCGCCGCGAGCTGGGCAAGGACTATTTACAGCGGATCGCCCGGGGCGAGCCGATCGAACGCTTCGAGACAGTGCGCCTGCGCAAGGACGGCACGCCGGTCGAGATCTCGCTCGGCCTCTCGCCGATCAGGGGACCCTCGGGCGAGATCATCGGCGCTTCCGGCTCTGCGCGGAGCCTCACAGAGGAGCGGCGGGCCGAGCGAGCGCTCCAGCAACAGCTGGAGGAGCGGCGGCAGATCTTCGACACCTCGCAAGATCTGATCATGGTCATGGACTCGCACGGGTATGTCGTTCAGATCAGCCCGAGCAGCGAAACCATTCTCGGCTTCCGGCCAGAGGAGATGATCGGCCGCGGCGGCGTCGACTTCATTCATCCCGATCATCTGGAGCAGTCGCGCGGGGAGATGCGCGCGCTGCGGGCCGGCGATCGCCCCAAGCTCGCCGACACCCGCTGCTTCCACAAGAACGGGCATGAGGTCTGGCTGTCCTGGCTCGGCAACTGGTCCGAGCAGGCTCAGCGCTTCTTCTTCGTCGGGCGCGACATGACGGAGGCCCGGCTCGCGCAGGAATCCTTGCGCGAGAGCGAACGGCTCGCCCGCAACATCGTCGAGACAGCGCTCGACGCCTTCGTCCAGACCGACGAGACGGGCAGCATCCTGAACTGGAATTCGCAGGCCGAGCAACTGTTCGGCTGGCGCCGCGACGAGGTGCTCGGCAAAAACACCTTCGATCTGATCGTCGCCGAGGTCGAGCATGAGAGGGTCAAGGTCGGCCTGAAACACTTCCTGGAAAGTGAGGATGGCAGGACGCTGAGCCGCCGCCGCGAGCTGCTTTGCCGCCGACGCGACGGCAAGGAGTTCAAGGCCGAGTTGAGCGTCACCGCACTGAAGCGCCGCGATGGCCTGCTGTTCAACGTCTTCTACCGCGACCTCACCGACAAGATCGCGGCCGAGGAGCGCATCCGCCACGCAGAGAAGATGGAGGCGGTCGGCCAGCTCACCGGCGGGGTGGCGCACGATTTCAACAACATCCTCACTGTCATCACCGGAACGATCGAGATCCTGGCTGACGCGGTGGCCAAGGAGCCGGAGCTTGCGGCCATCACGAAGATGATCGACGAGGCCGCCGGGCGCGGCGCCGATCTGACCCAGCACCTGCTCGCGTTTGCGCGCAAGCAGCCGCTCCAGCCGCGCGAGATCGACATCAACTCGCTGATCATCGACACCGCAAAGCTGTTGCGGCCGACGCTGGGCGAGCAGATCCAGATCGAGTCCGTGTTCGAGGACGAGAGCTGCGTCGCGATCGTCGATCCCAACCAGCTCACGACCGCCATCCTCAACCTCGCGCTCAACGCCCGCGACGCCATGCCCGGCGGCGGCAAGCTGATCGTGGAGACGGGCGCCGCCTATCTCGACGAGGTCTATGCCAGCGTCAATGACGTCCCGCCCGGGCACTACGTGCTGATCGCGGTGAGCGACACCGGAGCCGGCATCCCCGCCAACATGCTGGCAAGGGTGTTCGACCCCTTCTTCACCTCGAAAGGACCCGGCAAGGGCACCGGACTCGGGCTGTCCATGGTCTACGGCTTCATCAAGCAGTCCGCAGGCCACATCAAGATCTACAGCGAGGAGGGTCACGGCACCACGATCAAGATGTATCTGCCGCCCGGCAACACCGCCACGGTGGTCGGCGATGGCGTGACGCCGGCGACGGTCGAGGGCGGACACGAGACGATCCTCGTGGTCGAGGATGACCGGCTGGTGCGCGACTACGTGCTGGCGCAGCTGCATTCGCTCGGCTACGTCACCTTGCAGGCCGCGAACGCCGCGGAGGCGCTAGCGATCGTCGCCGCCGGAAAACCGTTCGACCTACTTTTCACCGACGTCATCATGCCCGGCAAGATGAACGGACGGCAGCTCGCCGACGAGCTGTTGAAGACGCGCTCCGATCTCAGGGTGGTTTACACATCCGGCTATACCGAGAATGCGATCATCCATCACGGCCGGCTCGATTCCGGCGTTCTGCTGCTGGCAAAACCCTATCGCAAATCGGATCTGGCGCGGATCATCCGCAGGGCGCTGAGCGGGTAACGCTCCGTAGCCCGGATGGAGCGCAGCGCAATCCGGGGGCATGTCTTGCCGCATACGGGGGCTCCCGGATTTCGCTGCGCTCCATCCGGGCTACGATGTTTCACCGATAGGGTTACGACGCGCGCTGGGCTGCGGTCATCACGATGCGGATCAGATCGGCGGCATTGCGCGCGCCGAGCTTCTTCATGATGTTGGCGCGGTGGTCCTCGATGGTGCGCGGGCTGATGCCGAGCGTGCGGCCGGCTTCCTTGTTGGAAGCACCGGCGGCGAACTGTTCGAGCACCTCGCGCTCCCTGCGGGTCAACGGCTCGCGTCCAGGGAAATGCAGCGCGTTGAACTTGGGCGATGCGCTCTCTGCCTGCCTGCGTGCATAGGCTCCGATCGCCTCGTCCAGCCGGCCGACGATCTCGCTGCCGCGGAACGGCTTCTCGATGAAGTCGAGCGCGCCGTTCTTGATGGCGCTCACCGCCATCGTGATGTCGCCCTGCCCCGAGATCATGAAGATCGGCGCCGGATAGTCCTCGCCGTGCAGTTCCTTGAGAATGTCGAGGCCCGACTTTCCCGGAATATGCACGTCGAGCAGGATCGCAGCCGGTGAGCGGCTTCGTGCGACGGAGAGCAACGCAGCGCCGTCGGCAAAACAGATCACTTCATAGCCCGCAGCATGCAACACCATCGACAAGGTGTCGCGAACAGCAGGGTCGTCGTCGACTACGAAGATCTCGCCACGGGAGGTTTGTTCGACCATGTGCCATGTCCATTCGGCGATCAAGGACTCGCGTCCGCACCAACGGTTATGGCGTTCGGCGCAGATTCAGCCCACCCGTATTTGTACGGGACATGGACTTAACGCACAAGTAGCGGCAAGGCGCCTAATTGGAGGAGACGGAGAATATCCATGCTAAATTTCGCCGGCACGCCGCCTCTCATCACGACGCCCGAAACCGACAGCCGTCAGTTGATCGCGGCCGATCTTCGCTCCCTGATCGCCCAGATCGACAGCAGCATGCGCCTGATCGACGCGGCTATGGTGCAGGACGACGGCGATCAGGCGGGTTCCACCGACATTTTCGTGCTCGACGACGTCACGCCTCATTATGCCGCGGCGAGCGTCGCCCTCAGCACCTGCCGCGCCGGCCTCGGCCACGCGCTGCGATCCTTGTCGGAACCCGGCGGTTCGGTGGAGATGACGATGGGTACGGCAAACCTGCCGCACCGGATCGCATAGCTGTTCCCAGCTTTACGCGCGATGCCGTTCCACGATTGCGTCGGTGGCAACGCCGCCCCAAGTGTGCATTGCGGGGAGACCCATCGCGGCTTTGCCGAGATTGGCAAGGCTGATGCGCAGGGCCGCGAGATCGAGCGGCTTCGGCAGGCTCTGGAGCTCGATGCCGACGGACCGGGCAACGTTGCGGGCGGCGCTGCGGCGCTTGCCGTCCATGCCGCTGATGACGATCACAGCGCCCGCGAATTTTGCCTTCGCCATCTCGCGCAGCACGTCGATGCCGTCGCCATCCTCCAGCACGAGATCGAGCGTCACGCAGTCGAAGCGCGCGGCGCGAAGCTTTTCGATCGCCTCCGCAACCGACGGCGCCACAGTGACTTCGTGGCCGGCCTGCTTGGCGGCAACCGTGATCAGGCTGCGCTGCGTGGCGTCGTCATCGACCACCAGGAGCTGAAGTGCGCGCCGCTCGGCGCCATCGGGCAGGTTCGACGAGATCGGGGAGAGGGAACTTCTGGGCATTGCCATATCCTGAGATTGAGACCGGCAACGCATACACGGTTCGCGCTTAGGCCACGTAAAGCCGTTGCGGCGAATTCAACCGGATGTTTTCAGCAAATGTGAAGCAAGCTGTCGGGACAACGCGACGGTGGATGCCCGCGGAAATCAGACTACCGCGTCGTGGCCGTTGGCCCCTGCGCGCTTCTTCCTGTTCTTGCCGCGCAGGAACTGGATGTCCATCTCAGCGCCGTTGACGCGCACCAGCTCGCAGCGGCGGTAGGCAAGCCCGGTAGACGACAACAGCAGGAAGAACTCCTTCAGGTTCAACCCCTGGATCGATCCTTCCACCGTGAGGATGGCATCCGTGTCGGAGATCGCGTTGAGCTTGCAGTCGCGGCGCCAGGTGCCGTCGATGGCCATGATGCAGACATCATAGCCGCGGCTGAACGTCACACGCTCCGCACCCTTTCCATCCTCGGCCATGCTTATCGTCCTGCCATCACCGCCACGCGCGGCGCCGCTCCGGCGAGAGCCGGCCTGGCTGCCGCCGCACGCGCGTCGTTCGGCTTGTAGAGGCCGCGACGCTCCGGAATCGGCCTGAAAGTGTCGGTCAATCCGACCACGGTTTCGGCCGCACCCAGCACCAGGAAGCCGTCTCCCTCGATCTGGCGCGCCAGGCGGTTGAAGATGTTGATCTTGGTGTCCTGGTCGAAATAGATCAGCACGTTGCGGCAGAAGATGACGTCGAACGTTCCGAGCTGGGCGAAGTCGTGCAGCAGGTTGAGCTGGCGGTGCTGGATCATCGCCCGCAGCTCGGGATTGATCTGCCAGGTTTCGCCGGTCTGTTTGAAATATTTCATCAGCATCTGGATCGGCAGGCCGCGCTGCACTTCGAACTGGCTGTAGATGCCGGCCTTGGCCTTCTCCAGCACCTCCTGCGACAGGTCGGTCGCGATGATCTCGACGCGCCAGCCGGTCAGGGCCGCCCCCATCTCCTTCAGGCTCATCGCCAGCGAATAGGGCTCCTGCCCGGTCGAGCCGGCCGCGCACCAGATGCGGACGCTCCGGCGACCGGCGCGGGCCTTGATGATCTCGGGCATGATGGTGTCGCGGAAATGTTCGAACGGGACCTTGTCGCGGAAGAAGAAGGTCTCGTTGGTGGTCATCGCCTCGACCACGCTGGTGACGAGCGCGCTCGAGCTGCCCTGCAGCTTCTGCACGAGCTCGCCGATGCCGGAGAGCCCGGCCTTGCGGGCGAGCGGCAGCAGCCGGCTTTCGATCAGATATTGCTTGTCTGCGGACAGGTCGAGCCCGGAATGATCCCTCAGGAACTTGCGCAGATACTCATACTCGGTCGGGGTCACTGATAGCCTCTCGGAAGCTGTACTGGGAACACTCTGGCCAAAGCACTCGGGCCAGACACACTCAGACCATGACTTGTCCGACCGGGATCAAGCCGACTTCAGCGAACTTGTCGGCGATAATGTCTTTGTCGAAGGGCTTCATGATGTACTCGTTGGCGCCGCCGCTGAGCGCTTGAGCAATGTGAGCGACATTGTTCTCGGTGGTGCAGAACACGACCTTGGGCTGGTCGCCGCCGGGCAGGCGGCGCATGTGGCCCATGAACTCGAAGCCGTCCATGACCGGCATGTTCCAGTCGAGCAGCACCGCGTCCGGCAGCTTCCGCTGGCAGACCTCGAGCGCTTTCGAGCCGTCCTCGGCTTCGGTGACTTCGAATTCCAGGCCTTCCAGGATCCGGCGCGCGATCTTGCGCACGACGCTGGAATCATCGACCACCAAACATGTCTTCATTTTGGTTCTCCGGCTTCGATGTTTTCGGGCTCACGCAGCCATTTGCACTTCAGTTTTGAGTTCGAGGACGCGATCGACGTCGAGGACGACCATGAGCTGGCCGTCGAGGCGGTGGACGCCGCCGGCGAGCTTGGCCATGCGGGGATCGAGGTTGACGGGGTTTTCTTCCTTGTTGTCCTCGGCAAGCCGCAGCACCTCGCCGATCTGGTCGATCAGCAGGCCGTAGGATTCACCGCGCAGGTCGACACCGACCGCCATCGGCAGCTTGCCGTCCTCGGGCTTGGGCAGGCCGAGCCGGGCGCGCATGTCGACCACGGTGACGATGCGGCCGCGCAGGTTCAGCACGCCCGCGATCTCGCGCGAGGCCAACGGCACGCGGGTGACGCGCTCGGGCATGAACACGTCCTGGACCCGGGAGATCGGCAGGCCGAACAGCTGGCCGCCGATCATCGCGGTGACGTATTCGACCATGGCGCCTTCGCCGGACTGGGTCTTGTTGCTCATTGATGTATCTCCTTGCCGTCCTTACGCCGCCGCCCGGCTCAGCTCGGAGGCGCCGGCGGCGCCCGCGGTCTGTTCCTTCAGCGCCGCGATCAGGCCGGGACGGTCGAACTTGGCGACATAGTCGTGGAAGCCGGCCTGCCGGCCGCGCTCGATCGCCGCCGGCGACACCAGCGCGGAGAGGCCGATGATCGGCATCGAACCCAGATTGTTGTCGGAGCGGATCACTTCGGCGAACTCGAACCCGTTCATGTCGGGCATCTCGATGTCGGTCAGGACCACGTCGAAGGTTTGCGCGCGCAGCGCGGCCAGGCCCTCCTGCGCGGTCGGCGCGGTGCGGACGCGGTAGCCGGCGGCCTTGAGCACCGGGGCCAGCATGTTGCGGAAGAAGGCGCTGTCGTCGACCAAGAGCACCGACTGCGAGTGCATCGACGGCTTCATCTCCTTGCGGGTGAACCAGTCGGCAAACGCCATCGGCAGGAAGTGGCCGACGTCGATCACCTCGGTGGCCTGGCCCTTGATCACGGCCGAGCCCAGGATGCCGCTGGAGGAGCCGCCGACCTCGATGTTGAGCCGTTCCTCGACGATGTCGATGATCTCGTCGACGACCAGGCCCATGGAGCGGCCGTCATCGGAGAACACCAGGATCGGCTGGGCGCCCTGCGACGCGATGGTGACGCTCTCCATGGCGACCAGCGGCATCAGCTGCTCGCGGTACTGCACCATGTAGCGGCCGTTGGAGAACTCGATCTTGTCGGCCGGCAGCTCTTCCAGGCGGGTGACGAGCCCGAGCGGGACCGCCTTGGGCTGGCTGGAGCCGGCGCGGAACACCAGCAGCGAGGTGGTCTGCTCGGCCGAGGAGGAATGATGGCCGGCGGCCTCGTCGGCCATGTCATGGGCCGAGGAGCCGGAGGCGCCCAGGGCTTTGGCAATGCCGTTGGGGTCGATGATCATGATGACGGCGCCATCGCCCAAAATGGTGTTGCCGGAGAACATGTCGATGTGGCGCAGCTTCGTCGACATCGGCTTGACCACGATTTCTTCGGTGTGGAACACGCCGTCGACCACGATGCCAAAGGTCTGGCTGCCGACCTGGGTCACCACGATAAAGCCGTTCTCGGGATCGGAGGCGGCGCCGTCGTCGATCTTGAGCAGCTTCTTGAGGTGGATCAGCGGCAACAGCTTGTTGCGCAACCTGAGGACGGCCGTGTCCTTGATGCGCTCGATGCGGTGCTCGGAGTTGGCCCGGGCCCGCACCAGCTCGACGACCGCGAGCTGCGGGATCGCGAAGCGGTCGCCGGCGGCCTCCACGATCAGCGCCGAGACGATGGCGAGCGTCAGCGGGATCTTGATGGTGACGGACGAGCCTTCACCGGCGACGCTCTTGATGTCGATGGTGCCGCCGATCTGGTCGATATTGGTGCGCACCACGTCCATGCCGACGCCGCGGCCGGAGACCGAGGTGATGGCGGCCGCGGTCGAGAAGCCCGGCGCGAAGATGAACTTGTGGATCTGGGCTTCCGACATCTTCTCCAGCTCGGCCTCGGTGACGAGACCTGAGGAGATCGCCTTGGCCTTGATCTTGTCGGTGTTGAGACCGCGGCCGTTGTCGGCGATGCAGATGATGATGTGGCCGCCCTCGTGATAGGCGGACAGCCGGATGGTGCCCTGCTCGCCCTTGCCGCTCGCGGTGCGCTCGGCCGGGGTCTCCAGGCCGTGATCGGCGGAGTTGCGCACCATGTGGGTGAGCGGGTCCTTGATCAGGTCGAGCACCTGGCGGTCGAGCTCGGTGTCGGCGCCGTGCATCTCCAGATCGATCTGCTTGCCGAGTTCGCTCGAGAGGTCGCGGACGATGCGGGGCAGTTTTTGCCAGGCATTGCCGATCGGCTGCATGCGCGTCTTCATGACGCCCTCCTGCAGCTCGGCGGTGACGTTGGAGAGCCGCTGCAACGGCACCTTGAACTCGGTGTCCTCGTTGCGGCGGGAGATCTCGAGCAGCTGGTTGCGGGTCAGGACCAGCTCGGAGACCATGGTCATCAAATGCTCCAGCGTATCCACGTTGACGCGGATCGACTGGTTGGCGATGCGGTCGCCCTCGGAGGCAACCTCGTCCGCCATCGACTTCTTCGGTGCGGCCTTGTCCTTGCCGGGCTTGGCGGCTTCCTTGGCCGTTGGCTTGGCGGTTGCCTTGGCTGGTTCCTTGGCGGCAGCGGGGGCCGGCGCCGGCTCGGGGGCAACGTCAACCTTGGCAACGGGCGCGGGCGCTTCGATCGCGGTCTCGCGGAAGGCGCGTTCGAGCTCGTCCAGCGACACTTCGCCCGGACGCAACGGGCGCTCCAGGGTCTGGTCGATCAGCGAACCCTGCGTCTCTTTCGACGGTGCGGCTTCGACCGGCGCGGCAACCGGCGCTTCCGGCACCAGCGGCGGAGCGTCGGCGACAGGTGCCGCCGCTCCGGCCGCCATGGCGGCCATGCCCTGCCCGACCATCGCTTCCAGCTTGTCGATGAGGTCGCGGTCGGTGCCCTCCGGCTCGGCTTCGGTGGCTTCGAGACCGGCCAGAATTTCCTTGATGCGGTCGATCGAGGACAGGATCACCGTCACCGCCTGCCCCGTCACCGGCATGCCGTCACGGAATTTGCTCATCAAGGTCTCGCCGGCATGCGCCAGCGCTTCCAGACGCGGCAACCCGAGGAAGCCGCAAGTGCCCTTGATGGTGTGGACCAGGCGGAAGATGTTATCCAGGATCTTGGCGTTGTTCGGCTCCTGCTCGAACTTCACCAGCTGATTGTCGACGGTGTCCAGGCTCTCGCTGGTCTCCGTCAAAAACTCCCGCAACAGATCATCCATCGGGTACGCCTTACTGAGTTGGATCTCGACGCCTAAGCCGCACTTGGAATCGACGGAAGCCCTCGCTTAGATCGTTAGACATCCCATTTCACGGTCACGTTAATTTCAGCCTCCGTGCTAATACGGAGATTGAAGACAAGTTTGCCGTTTGACTGCCGGCGCTGACGTGTTTCGGCAAAGCCGTGTCCTCGTTTCGAGCGCGATGACGATCTAGGTAAACGCGCCGCTAACGGTGGTGTAAGGCGTCCGGAAAAGCTGCGGCCGTGCAAGGCCATGCGCGCATGGCGCACAGGCCGGATGGCTCCGCCGGCATTCGTCACCATTCGTGCTGACGACATCGGACGCGGCGCAGGTCGCGCAACGATCTGCGGGCGAGGTAACCGAAACCTTACCGCGGGCCCGCCGCCGACCGCGAAGTGCTAACCGAGACGCACCGATGAAACCGCGTCGCGGTGCTCCGACAGGCACTCGTTGATGGCGACCTGCAACGCAGCCGGTGTGAACGGCTTGCGCAGGCAGCGCGACGCGCCGAGCTCCAGCGCCATCCTCAGGAAGTCGGGAGCCGGCGAATTCAGGTTTGCGAAGGCGTATCCCGACATCGCGATCAGCGGAACGGTGGGCGCGCGTTCGTGAAAGATCCGGATCGATTCAAAGCCGCGCATGTGCGGCATGAAGATATCGATGATCATCAGATCGAACTGCTCGTTTTCGAGGGCACGAAGTCCTGCCTCCCCGCCGTCGGCGATCGTCACCCGAAAATTGTGCCGCTGGAGATAGATCTCGATGGCCATGCATACCATCGCGTCGTCGTCGACAACGAGAATATGGCGCAGACTCTCTTTCCCCGTTTGAGTTTCCCGCTTCGGCGATTCAACGATCGAACCGTGGGACACACCGTTCTCCTTTGGCTTGAATCGAAATGGTGATGGCCCCGAACGCCCCTGGGCTGGCGCAGAAGGCGGCCTGGATGGACGCGAAATCTGCGGCCACGCCACGCAGCGGCTCGAAGCAATCGCTAACGACTGAAAAAAGGCGACGCACGAATGGGGCTGCGCGGGTCGACCAACGTCCGCATGCGGCTCATGAAGCCCCCTTGCCGCTTTTTTCGTGCGCAGCCCGCGCAGGACTGGCGCCACCGGTGTCGCGAGCGAATCAGCGCGCTGGTTCTCATTTCCGCCGCAAATAAGCCAGCCTGTCTGCCCTCCAAAGGGTATATGGACGACGACACAACCTTTAATGTATCTATGGTAACCATCAGGCAACCTTCATGCCGAAGTTGCGTCGCATCGGCTCCACGCGAGACATGCAGGATCGATCCCATATGACCGCAGACGACCGCTCGCCCAACCAGGTGCTGCAAATGCTCGACGCGGCGGATTTCGACCTGCCGTGCCCCACAGCCACCACGGTTGAGTTGGTCAGAAAGACTGTCTTGGGTGAAGCGGGTATTCCGCCTGCATTCCGGCGTGCACACAACCGGAACTCCGGCGCAGCCCGCGGCATGATGACCAATTACCAACATATCCCGACGGGAACATGATGGAACTTACCCGTAGGCGGAACGGTGAATTCGGTTTCGAATTCATTGACTGAAAAGACGGGAGGCAGTTTTGGAATTGACGGGACGCGGATCCAACGGCTTCCTGTCTGCGCTTTCGGCAGACGACTATGAGCTGCTGCGTGCGCATCTGCGCACGGTTGATCTGCCGCATGAAGCCGTGCTGGTCGAGACCGGCGAGACGCTCAGGCGCGCCTACTTCCCCCACCGTGGCGTCATCTCGCTGGTCGTGAAACTCGCCAAGGGCGAGCACGTGCAGGTCGGCATGATCGGCCGCGACAGCCTGCTCGGGACACTCTCGATCATGGGCGATGCATGCGCCTTGAACACGGCGATTGTGCTGGTTGCCGGCGTAGCATCCGTGATGGACCTCGACCGGTTGCGGGTCGCGGCCGATCAGAGCAGCACCCTGCGGACGCTGCTGGCGCGCCACGGACTGGCGGTCTACGCGCAGGTTCAGCAGACCGCGGGCTGCAACGCCGCCCATCCCGTGGAGTCGCGGCTGTCCCGCTGCCTGCTGCACACCCACGACCTGTCGGGCGACTACCGGCTGCTGCTGACCCAGGAGGCCATGGCGCAGATGATCGGGGCGCGGCGCAACAGCGTGTCATTGGTCGCCAATACCTTGCAGCAGGCCAATTTCATTCACTACAGCCGCGGACACATTCAGATCATCAACCTGGACGGGCTGCGCCAGGCTGCGTGCGAGTGCTACGCCACGGTGAAGGCCCAGTACGACAGGCTGCTCGGGCCCTGACGCGGCGCAGGCACGCCGCTCACGGCACCGCTCCGAGACCGCGCCAGGCCGGCGCGTGGTAAACCAACCGCTTACGGCGGCTTGCAAACACCGCGCGTCCCGCTACCGGAACCGAAATCAGAATGGGGTAGACACCCGACTGCTCGCGCCCGAGGGCTCGCGATGCGTACCACGATGGGCAATCGGGACCGGGCCATGCTTGACGCCAATTTCGCGAATGCCTTCGATGCCGAACCCTTGCGGGAGCCAAGCGCGTTCGATGCTCTGCTGCGCGAGATCGGCGAGGACGGCGCCGGCGAAGTCCGCACGGTGTTCTGGGACGAGACTTCCGCGCGCCTGAAGCTGTTTCGTGCGCTGGGACTCGAACAGCACCGTGCCAGGATTGCGCGCGAAGCGCATTCGCTGAAGAGCGCAGCCAGAACGTTCGGCTATCTCCGGCTCGCAGCGCTGGCGCTGCGGCTGGAGAACACCGCGGAGACGCTCGGCGAGGCCGAATTTTGCGATCTCCTGGCGCGGATGGATGCGGCCTACGCTGCCGCGCGAGAGCAGGAACCGCAGGACTGACCACCCCGCGCATAACCCCGCCGTACTACTACGGTTTGAGATTTTCACAGATGGCTAATCATAGGTAGCGATAGTCGCGGGAAACCAGGAGGGTTTCCATGTTCACCTACGAGACCGCGGACCACAAGGAAGTCCGTCGCTTCCGCATCGCGCAGTTCAACGGCCGGATGGCGACGGTGACTGCGGGCGAGTCGACGGTGACGGGATTCGTGCGCTCGGTGATCGAGCGGGATTCGAGCATTCCCCCGTGCTGGATCATCACGATCATCCCCAATGCGCCGAAGGAAGAGCCCAAGCAGCTGCGGCCCACCTCGCGTGTGCGTCCGTTCGCCGAAGACTATTTCTGAGCGCGACGGCGGCGCAAGACCAGAGCCTCAATCGATCGAATGCAGCAGCGCCGCGCGGACGAGGTCCGCGGTGTTGCGCGCGCCCAGCTTGCGCATCGCCTCGGCGCGATGGCTCTCGAATGTGCGCGGGCTGATCTGCATCCGCAGCGCGCCCTGCTTGTTCGAATAACCCTCGCTGATCAGCCTCAACACCTCGCGCTCGCGCTTGGTCAGCCGCTTCTGGCCCGACAGGTTCGAGAATTCGCGGCCCGCGATGTGCGCCGGCTGCGGCGCGCGGCTGGCCTTCAATTCAGCATCCCCGGTCGTGGACGACGGGGGCAAGCCACCCTTGGGAGAGCCGGCAAGCTGCTTGACCAGGCCGCAAACACGCTCGGTCTGCGCCATCGCATTCTCCACGACCCGTTGCAAATAGGCGCGGTCGCCCGAGACCGGGGCGAGTTGATCGCTGTGATGCTTGATCTCGCCCATGTAGAGCAGGAGCGCAGTCAGGGGACCGTTGAGCTCGCGGGCGATGGCGGCGGCCATCTCGTCGGCTGCCTTGGCGCGGACGGCGTTGAGCCGGACGAAATCGCGCTCTTCAGGCGGAGAAGCGCCGCTTTCGTACCATTCCGACGGCCGTGAATCAGCCGCCGTATCATTCTGTGACCCCATGTCACTCGTTTATCGGAACCGGGGGTGGTCTGTGGTTAACTTTTTGCTCCGTAAGACTACGGTAATTTTGTCGGTTTTGTGCTGAAACGCCGGCGGAGGCACAATTTATGCTTGTGCAGAGCCGGCCTCGACCATGCACAGGTTGACAAATCTGTCTAAATTATCGGCAAGCGAGGCGAATACCGCTGTGCCGATCGCATCGCCGCCATGCGGGGCACCAAGGTTTCCGGCTTTTACGGATAAATTAACGGCGACTTGCTTCTCTATGTCACAATCGAGAGCGCGCAAATGCCTCCACGCATTGGGCTGACGGGCCTGCGGGAAACGCTGCGGAAGATTGCGTGCCATGAACGAGATCGATCAGCTATCGGAGTTCTTGCAGAAGCTGACGCCACTGTCGCGCAGTTGTCTGCTCAGCGAGCTTGAGCGGCTCGAGCTGTGCGGCGTCGACATGCCGGGATCGTCCGATATCCTGGCCAAGCTGCGCGCCGAGTTCCGCAAGGACGGATCGACCCAGGCGCGCGCCACCAGTCCCTCGCGCTACTTCTTCGCGCCGCTCGAGCTGCTCCTGATCGACGGCGCGCCCGATCACGCCAATGCGGGGCGGATTTCGCGCAACACGCTCACCCCGATCTGGGAGTGGATCTGCCGCGACCTGCTGCCGACCATGGCGCGCGACTACATCAAGGCGATCAACGACCAGGTTACGGCCAACAATCCGAAGGAAGTGCTGAAGATCGCGTCGACCTTCCAGACCAAGGTCGGCAAGGTTCTCGAGAACACCCTTGCCTCGCCCGAGAGCACCGAAACCGCGCGTGGCAAGCTCGCGCAATACACTGCCTCGCGCACCGCCTTCGACGACGTGAGGAAGATCTTGCATGTGCTGCGCGCCGGCGATGCGCTACCGAAGTTCAACGCGAAGCTGCCCGAGAAGATCACGAAGTTCGACGACGGCCAGGTCGCCCAAATTACCGCGCAACTCGACGCCTTCAAGAAATCCCATCCCCAGGCGCTGCCCTTCGCACTGGCGCTGCTCGCGAGGCGTCTGAAGACGTCATGGCAACTGGTGCGCCTCGCCACCAGACAAGCCGCGAGCAAGAGCGCCACCGACGTCGCCGTCACGCCCTATGCTTGCGTCGTCCCGATGGTGCTCGACCGGCTCGACGACAAGCGCCTCGCGCTTCGCATCGCGCTTCGCCACAACCGTGTCCTCATCGCGCGCGACCTGCTCGCCGATATCTACGATACCGAATATGCGCTCAAGGTCCGCATCGACGGCATCGAGCAATCGGATTGGGGCATCCGGCTCCAGCAGCTGATGGACGCGATCGCGGCGCTGGTGTCCGCCGAAGTGAGCCGCTTCCCCTCCAATGTCGGCCACATTCTCGGCTCGCGCCGACTGCGCAGTCACGATACGCTCGGCGGCAAGCTGAGCTATCTGGCCTGGAAGGGACGCGACGCGGTGCAGGACGGCGCGGCGGTGTTTCGCAAACTGCTCGGACAAAGCTAGAGCGCGTCAGTGCCGGGCGGGCGGCAGCGTCAGGAAGCGATCGAGAAATCGCCCTGACAGCACGAACTTGAACCACCAATACATTATTCGCCGCGTCGTCATTGCTGCGATCCTTCGACAGCCCACCACCACCGGCTATCGCGACCATTAGCGTAGGTGCAGCAATACGCATGTGAGGTGCTTCACACTGAGCTCCGGCGCGTTCGGCCGAGCTGTCGCGTAACTGTCACGAGCGAAGCGATAATATGCGCGCGCCACGCGAAATGAGTTCTTTGGCCCCTGTCGCTCCTATCTTCCTCTGCACCGCATGGAGCGATGAAAGGAGCTCGCGATGAGATCGATCCGAGCTACGACAATAAGGCGGTTGCCATGGCCCTGCACGACAAGGCCGCCGGCAACTGATACCGGCGTTATTCAATTGGGCGAAGCGCGCCTCGCTTCGTCCGATTGCAGAACACCAGCTGCGCCGTTGCGCGCGCCACGTCTCGCGGAAATCTCGTGAGATTGTCGCGCCACGACACGCGACGCGCGGGCAAGCGTAAAAACTTCTGCAACAGGATCCAGACAATTTTAGACGTGATGCAGGCTTTAACGTTACCCAGATAATTCAACAATCGGCTGAAGCTCTCCATATTTGAAACTGCTCGCATCGCTAACACACCGCCACGGAACGGGGAGTGGTTTGCGATGGACGATGGGATTGTTGAACTCGCCGGACGAAGGGCTGTCACCTTCGGGCGGCGAAAGGTGACGCCGCGCGCCTGCGTCGCCGACGGCAAGCGCCACTTGCGCGCTTTTCTTGCCGAGGTGCTTGAGGATCTCGGCTTCGTCACCAGCGAATGCGGCAGCGCCGACGAGCTGCAAGCCGTGCTCGCCAGTGACCTGCCGGACCTGATCCTGCTCGGCATTGCCCCCGACGGCATCGAGCCCGGAAAGTTTCTGGAGACGCTGGTGCGCGAGGCATTCGACGGCAAGGTTCTGGCCGTCGGCGCGCGCGAGTCGATCATCGTCAAGGCCGTTCAACAGGTCGGCGAGGAATATGGGCTTGCGATGCTGCCGCCGCTCACCACGCCCTTTGCCGCCGAGACGCTGCGCGAGCGCGTTGCGATGCTGCTGCCGGAGGAGCCGGTGCCGAGCCCGGCCGTGCATGTCGGCGAGGCCCTGCATGCAGGCTGGCTCGAGCTCTGGTATCAGCCCAAGATCGACGCACGCACGCTGGTCCGCTGCGGCGCCCAGGCGCTGGTGCGGATGCGGCATCCGACCTGGGGCGTGGTGCCGCCCGCCTACTTCATCCCCGAAGAGCACGACCCGCATTTCCGCGACCTCTCGGAGTTCGTGATCGAGCGCGCCGTGCAGGACTGGCACTATCTCCTGGAGCGGCAGAGCCCGGTCGATCTCTCGATCAATCTTCCCGCGCCTTACCTGAGGGAGCCGCAGGCGGTGCGCGATCTCTGCCGCCGCGTGCCGACGCATCCGGCCTTCGGCGGGCTGACGATCGAGATCGCCAGCGAGGAGGCGATCCGCGATCTCGAATTTCTCACCGAGGCCGCACGCGAAATGCGCTTCCACAATATCGGCCTGTCGGTCGACAATCTCGGCGCCAACTGGCCGGCGCTGATGGGACTGGAAAAAATTCCCTTCATCAAGCTGAAGGCCGACCGGCAATTCGTCACCGGCTGCGGCAATGACCGCCTGAAGCGGACGGTGTGCCGCCACATCGTCGAGCTCGCGCAGGGCTACGGCGCGCGCACCGTGGCCGAAGGCGTCGAGACCCGCGCCGATCTCGTGGCCACGAACGAGCTCGGCTTCGACCTCGTGCAGGGCTTTCTGTTCGGCAAGCCGATGCCGCTGAAGAAATTTGCAAGGAGCGCGCTGACGCGGACCGTGATCGCGGGACATGAATGAGGCGCCGCCCTCAGGCAAACCGCCGGCCTGTTGCGGCCGACCCGCGGCCATGTCGAGGTCGGCGGCCGGCGCGTCGGCGATGCCGCCGGCCATGTCGGCTACATGCTGCAAAAGGATCTGCTGCTGCCGTGGCGCAGCGTCCTCGACAACGTCATGCTGGGCCTCGAGGTCCTAAAGACACCCAAGGCCCGTGCGCGCGAAATCGCACTGGAGCTGATCAAGGCCTATGGCTTGGCCGGCTTCGAGCACGCAAAACCCGCGGCGCTCTCCGGCGGCATGCGCCAGCGTGTCGCCATCATGCGCACGCTCGCCTTCGATCCCGAGGTGATCCTGCTCGACGAGCCGTTCTCGGCGCTCGATTTCCAGACCCGTTTGCTGATGCAGGCCGACGTCTCCCGCATCATCGCCGAGTGCGGCAAGAGCGCCATTCTCGTCACCCACGACATTGGCGAGGCCATCGCCATGGCCGATCGCGTGCTGGTGCTGAGCGCGCGCCCCGCGACGGTGCGCGCGTGGCACGTGATCGACCTGCCGCGCGCCGGCCGCGATCCGGCCGCGCTACGGACCGATGCGGCGTTTCAGGATTATTTTGCGAATATCTGGGCGGATTTGGAGAAGCCGGCCGGCGTGGCGTGAAACTCGCCCCGCGCTGTGGAGATCCATGTCCGCCAAGCAGACCTGATTGATCTGGCGTGATGGTTAAGGATCTATCCTCGATCCCACCCGCATCGGCTGTTATGAAGTCGGGATTGGCTTCGCGCCGTTCGTGCTTTAGCGATCGACACCCGCGAGGTGCGGAGCCGGTTCGCAATATTCAATCAGCAATTCGGTGAGGACCCGTATCTTCCGTGCGGGATGCTGACCTGGCGGGCGGATGACATATGCACCGGCCGGAGGTGGTGGATGACGCGTCATGACCGGCATGAGCGCACCGGAAGCTATATATTCATGGATGAGGCAATCGGGGAGGCACGCGATGCCGAGCCCTGCTGCCGCTGCGGCGGCGAGAGCGGTGCCGTTGTCCGCCTTGAAGCGCCCCTCCGGACGAACCGTGATGATCTTGTCGCCATCCATGAGTTGCCAGCTTTCGGTGCCCTGCATGAGAGCGTCATGACCGACGAGTTCCTCCGGCGTCTCGGGCGACCCATGCGCCTTGATGTAGTCCGGGCTCGCGACGAACTTCCCATAGATTGGTCCGACGCGTCTTGCGATCAAGTTGGAGTCCTGAAGATAGCCAACCCGTATCGCACAATCATAACCCTCTGTGATGAGATCGACGAAGTGATCACTGTAGCACGTGTGGATTTGGAGCTGGGGATGGCGGCGCGCCATTTCCGCGAGGATGGGAGCGAAGTGAGTCGGGCCTAAAGAAAGCGGCACGGCAACTCGCAAGCGGCCGCGAAGGTCACCGGCGGGTAGGATCGTTTCCCTGGCCACGTCGATCTCGGCGCAGACTCTAGCTGCATAATCTCGGAACGTGGCCCCTGCTTCCGTGAGAGCGGCGCCCCGGGTGGTCCGTGCAAGAAGCTGGACACCAAGTTCCGCTTCAAGCCGGAAGAGCCGCCGACTGACGATTGACTTGGAGACGCCGAGCCGGAGCGCAGCAGGCGAAACTCCCCCAGCATCAGCCACTTCTACGAAGGTCTGCAGCTCTTCGATGTCCATTTAGCGTTCCCCTTTCCGCGACACAGCTTGCCATCAAAGGGTGCTACCGCATCTCGAATAGGAACGGCAATGCTGGTTTCAGGCAACGTCGCCGCTGGCGCATGTCTCCCGCAAAACCAATGCCGCTCACAACGGCAGCAAAGGATGTAATAATGACCTTTCGTAACGGCCTTGCTTCGCTTCTTCGTCCCGAAGACTCGGTACTCGTTCTGATCGACCACCAGCCTTACCAACTCGCGAACGTGAACAGCCACGAACCGCAGATGGTGATCAACAATACGACGGGTCTGGCGAAGGCCGCTAAGGCCTTCGGTGTCCCCACGATCCTGACCACCGTGATCGCTGAGCGGGGTGGTCTCCTCTTCCCTCAGATCACGGATGTTTTCCCGGGCCAGGAAGTGATCGACCGGACGTTCATCAACACCTGGGAGGATCAGAAGGTGGTGGACGCGGTCAAGGCCACGGGCCGCAAGCAGCTGATCATCGCTGGTCTGTGGACCGAGGTATGCGTCGCGATGCCGACGATCCAGGCCCTCGGCGAAGGTTGGGATGTAACGGTGATCACCGATGCGTCCGGCGCCGTTTCGGTCGAGGCACACGAGGTCGCCATCAAGCGCATGATCGCCGCTGGCGCGAACATGATGACCTGGCTGGCGCTGGCGGCCGAATGGCAGCGCGACTGGGCTCGGACCGATCAAGCCGTCGCGTTGACGGAAGTGATCACGCAGCATGCCGGCGGTAGCGGCATCGCGTTCCTGTGGGAGCAGCAGTTGCTCAACACGCCAGTGCCGAGCACCGCTCGTTGATTTGAGCGGGGATGCAGAGATTCTCGAGCGGCGCGTTGCGAAAAAGCTGATCGCTTATCGAGCCTCGTCATCCCCTCTCAATAGGAAGACCGTCCATGCTTTAATGCACGCGGTCGGCATGATCAACGACCACCAGCCGCGCTGCTTTCTTCACGCGGAGGTTCGAGGCCAGGCGCGCCTTAGCCCAACCTAGCGAATTGCTTTAGTCTAGCGTCGGATTTCAGTGGGCTCAGGACGCGCGTGGTCGAGCACTCCATCCAACCATTTCCCGCGACTGCAGCCGGCTGCGCTGAGCTATCCATCACCGCAAAAAAAGGAACATGAAAATATCGATGGATCGTTTCCCCATCGGTTTGGAAATGGATGTCTCCTATCCGAACTTTCAAGTTAGTCTGACGCTACTATCAGTTACGCAGTTGAAGTTCGAGATCAAGGAAGGGCCATTCGCTCGGATCGAGATCGTCGATATTCAAGTCGTACCACTCGGCAACAGCATCTTCGCTGTAAGCTGGCAGGAGAAGGACGGTACGACAGTCACGAATGTTCGAGACTACGATCGCAGTCTGATCTACTCGTACGCTACGCCGCCTAGCGGTCAGTTTCTGCGAATGACCGGGACATTTGCGGTTACTCGACCCGCTGATCGTGCCTTCGATGATCGTCCCCAGCGCAATAAGGCGCTGGTGATCGAGGCGATGACCTCTCTGTTCCAGCGTCATGATGCATCGGCAGTGGAACGCCTCTACGCTCCAAATTACATCCAACACAATCCCAACATTCCCCAAGGTCGCGAGGCGTTGCAGGCGCTCGTCGCTGACGTATCGCAGGCCGTCTACTACGAGCCCGGCCTAATCGTCGCTGAAGGCGATTTCGTCGCCATCCACGGCCGCATCCGCGGCTGGGCAGACGAACCGCAGGTGGTGATCGATCTCTTTCGGGTTGAGGGCGGCAAGCTAGCCGAGCATTGGGACGTGCTACAGAACGAAGTGCCGGTAATGGCGGCCCTTGGCGGCATCTCGATGTTCGATCCCGAGGAAGGAGCGCATCGCACTCAACCGGGAACGGCATGGGTGGCAATCCATTCATGCCCAAGCAGAGACGAAGCGGACTCTGGCGTGTGATCGGCGGTTATACCGGTAGGACTGTCCCACCCGGTCGGGAGTGCGAGAAACATGCCTCGTAGCAACTTGTGCGGCAATCGGCGGCTAATGGCGGAGAGGGAGGGATTCGAACCCCCGATAGGCTTGCACCTATGCCGCATTTCGAGTGCGGTGCATTCAACCACTCTGCCACCTCTCCTGAAGTGCCGATGAGGGGCAGGAACCCCTGTGGTCGGGGCGTGTAATAGGCGAGGATGGCGGGCCAGACAAGGCGCGAACGACGAAAATCCGCCACCTCTTCGCCCCTCACCTTCACCCCCCGGGGAACTGCCATGGAGCATCTCACGATCAGGGCCAACGGCGCCAACTTCCACCTGGCCCGCTGCGGGCGGGGCAAACCGCTGCTTTTGCTGCATGGTTGGCCGGAATTCTGGCTGACTTGGGAGCCGGTTATGGCCCGGCTGGCGGACCGTTTCATGCTGATCGCGCCCGATCTGCACGGCTTCGGCGACAGCGACAAGCCGGACGGCCCATATGGGTCGGACGGCCACGCGGCGGACATGCTGGCGCTGATGGACGGGCTCGGTATCACGCGATTCGGCGTCGTCGGCCACGATGTTGGCGGCGCTGTCATGCAGCCCTTGGCCCGGCAGACGCCGGACCGGCTCGCCGGGCTGTTCTTGTTCGATTTCGTCTATCCCGGTGTCGGGCCGCGCATGGCGGCGCCCGACCGGCTCAACCACATCTGGTACCAGTCCTTCCACCAGATGGAGATGGCCGTGCGGCTCGTCGGCGCGAGTCGCGAAAACTGCCGGCTCTATGTCAGTCATTTCCTGAAGGGCTGGGCCCACCGCAAGGACGCCTTCGATGACGTCCTCGACGACTTCGCCGATAATTTCTTCAAGGACGGCAATCTTGCCGGCGGCTTTGCGTATTATCGCGCCGCGCATGCGGGGCGCATCGCTATGATGAAGGGCGAAGCACCGACGCTTCCGCCGATCACTGTGCCGACCTGCGTGCGCTGGGCCGAACATGATCCGCTGTTTCCCTATGCCTGGACCGACCGGCTGAGGGAGACCTTCAGCGAACTCGATCTCGCGATGTTTCCCGACGTCGGACACTTCCCGCATCGCGAGGATCCGGACCGCGCGGCAACTGAGATCGCGGCATTCTTTCAACGGATCAGCTGGAGCTGAGCTCCCAGAAAATCTAAACCAAAGAGGGGGTGGGACCGCCAGACGCGGTAAATACTGGCGGTCCCGTGCCGCTCATTACAATGCTGACCAGGAAGGGCGGCTTCGCCGGCCAGGTGAGGCGACAATTCGACCGTAGCGTGTGCGCACCGTCTCGCAATGCAATCCGCTCCTTAACCTAACCAGTCAAGGTTACTCCTTGTCGTTCTTGTTGTCGTTCTTGCCCTTCTTCTTGCTGGCTTCCTTGCCGTTCTCCGTAGAGTCCCGGTCTTTGCCATTGCCGCCATCCTTGCGGCGGTTGGTGAAACGCGCATTGCCGAGGCCGGTGCCGATGGTGAGCACGCCCCAACGCTCGACGTCCTGCATGAATGGCACCTCCGAAAGGCCCTGCACCACGCCGTCATTGTGCATCAGGATCGCGGTGTCGTGCTCGCCGATCTGCGGGATGCCCTCGATCAGGCTCGCCGGCAGGTTGAACTTGCTGCTCTCCCAATTGCCCGGCAGGTTCTGCGCGCCCTTCTCGATGGAGCCGTCCTCGTTGATTACGCCGGGACAGGCGATGCCGATGAACGGCGCCAGCTTGAAGCCTTCTTCCTCGGCCTGCGCAATCAGCCCCTTCAGCATTTTCGCGAGCCGTTTCACCGCGCCTTCACGGGTCGGCTCGTCATCGGCATGACGCCACAGCTCGGATTTCCAAACTGAAGCCTTCGACAGGTCCTTTGCCTTCTTCCAGTTGGTCGTCACAACGCCACAGCGGATGTTGGTGCCGCCGATATCGACGGCGAGGATGCTGTCATGGGCCTCGAAGATCCAGGATGGCGCCAGATGCAGTGCGCCAAGCAGACCGGCCTCGTCCGGATGATGACGGATCGGCAGCATGTCGATCTTGAAGTCCTCGGATTTCAGGATGATCTCGGTGCGCGCGATCGCGAGCTCGCCGAGCCTGGAATCGCGAAAGCCGCCGCCGACCACGATCCGCTCGGTCTTGGCCCACGCCTTGGTCTTCAGGAAGCGCCGCGTCACCTGGGCGAGCTCCTGGGCGAATTCCTCGATCGCGCTGTGCACCACCGCCGAGGCCTCGGTGTCGTCGCCGACCAGGATGGCGTCCAGCGTCTTCTTGCTGATCTCCTCCGACGGCTCCTTGCCGAACGGATCCTCGCCGGTCTTGCGCAGCGGCTTGCGCCAGCGCTCGAGAATGTCCCGGAACGCGCTCTTGCTGGCGCGGTCGCCGAGAAAGCCGTCCTCGTCCTTCATCTCGATGTTGAAGCTGTCGACGTCGACCGACGGCAGCCGGCTCGCACCGTGCTGCGCGATGCCCGTCGTCGCGACCAGTTCGCCCGTTGCCATGGGTGCCCTTGCCCGCGTGCGAAATCCGGGGGACAACGGCGAGGGAACCCGTTGGTTGCAGCGCGGGCAGAGATTCATTCCAGACCTGGAAGCGGCCCAAATCCTTCAAATCCGGGCCTTTTCCGGCGGTTTTCCTTGACTCCCGGCGTCCGGCGGCTATAAGTCCCGCAACCGGCGCGGGGCGTTTCTCGCGCCGCTTGTTTTTGCGTGGTTTTTCAAAGGGATAACTCCCCACCCGCGCAGAACTCGCAAAAACCCATAGCGACTGACAAAAAGCCGGCCCGGACATCCTGTCGCGAGGCCGGGATTGAACACGAAGGAAGAAAACGATGTTCGCAGTCATCAAAACCGGCGGCCGGCAGTACCGCGTCGTTCCGGATGATGTCTTGGAAGTCGGCAAGATCGAAGGCGAAGTCGGCTCGATCGTGCTGTTGAATGAAGTTCTGGTGGTCGGCGGCGACACGCCGGTCCTGGGTCTGCCGACGGTCGCAGGTGCGTCCGTGGCAGTCGAGGTGCTCGACCACAAGCGCGGACCGAAGGTCATCGCGTTCAAGAAGCGCCGCCGCAAGAATTCGCGCCGCAAGCGCGGCTACCGCGACGAGATCACGGTGCTGCGCGTCAGCGAGATCCTGACCGACAACGCCAAGCCCACCAAGGGCCCGCGTCCGAAGCGGGAAAAGGTCGTGAAGGAAACGGCCGAGGAAGCCGACGCCGCATAACTTGATCACGCCAATTCACGAATTGATGCGTGAGAAAATGTGAAATGATTCCGTCAAGGAATTGATCTAGACATACGCAGGATTTCGGAGACGAGCCATGGCTCACAAAAAAGCAGGCGGTTCATCGCGCAACGGTCGCGATTCAAAGGGCAAGCGCCTTGGCATCAAGGCGTTCGGCGGGGAAGTTGTGATCCCCGGTAACATCATTGCGCGTCAGCGCGGCACCACCTGGCATCCCGGCCTTAATGTCGGCATGGGCACGGACCACACTTTGTTCGCCAAGGTCGAGGGTCGCGTCACGTTCCAGGCCAAAGCCAACGGCCGCACCTTCGTATCGGTGCTCCCGCTCGCTGAGGCGGCTGAATAGACGGTGGATCAAATTTGGAGTCCGCCGGGTCCTGACCGAACCGGCCGAGTCCATAAATAGGCTCCAGGGGAGGCGGGAAACCGGCCTCCCCTTTCGTTTGACTAATCTTTCGTTTGAATTGGTGATGTTGACGGAGCCGGAACATGTTGCAGGATTTTTCGAGCACGACCTTGCGCGAGGCGAGACCGAGCGTCGTCGCCACCGAGCGGCTGACGCTGCGCCGCCCGTCGCTCGCCGACGTCAAGACCATCGCTCACCTCGCCAACGACCGTCGCATCGCGGAAAATACCCGCCGCCTGCCGCATCCCTATTCGTCCGACGACGCGGTCGAATTCATCCGCGCCACCGCCGAACTCGGCAGCGAAACCGTGTTCCTGATCGAGCATGACAACGCACCGGTGGGCATGGTCGGGATCGACTGCTCGACGCCTGACAATGCAGAGCTCGGCTATTGGCTCGGCGTCGAACATTGGGGCCGTGGCTTTGCCACCGAAGCCGCGCGCGGCGCGATCGACTTCTTCTTCGAGGAGTTCGAAGACGATCACCTCTATGCAGGCGCGCGCGTCACCAACCCAGACTCGCGCAAGGTGCTGGAGAAGTGCGGCTTCCAGTGGAGCGGCGTCCAGCTGCACCGTTTCCTGGCGCTGGGATCCTCCACACCCGTCGACTGCTTCCGCCTCTCGCGCGGCGTGTGGGCGTCGCTGAAGAGCTGGAGCAGCGCAAGAAGGATGAGGTAGCGGCACGGGCGCTGCCTCATCACCTGTAAGGATAGGCATAGGCGGCGCCACAATCACAACTGTCGTCCCGGCGAAGGCCGGGATCCATAACCCCAGGGAAGAGTTGTGCGCGAGACGCCCACCCCGAGTTTTCGCAAAACCACTCCCTGTGGGTATAGGTCCCGGGCTCGCGCTCCACGCGCCCCGGGACGACGGCGGAGCGCTCACGCCGGCGGATTCACCTGCGCATCGCCGCGGCCGAGATCGCGCTCGCGCAGATAGATGTAGAAGCCGGCGCCGATGATGATGGCGGCGCCGACGATGGTGGCGACCTGCGGCACGTCGCCGAACACGACGAAGCCGAAGATCACGGCCCAGACGATCATCGAATATTGATAGGGCACCACGACGCTGGCCGGTGCGAGCTTGAGCGAGCGGTTGACGCAGAACAGCGCGGTCACCGAGACACATCCCGCCAGCGCGAAGATCGCGAGGCTGCCTGCGGTCGGCGGCACCCAGCGGAACGCCGACAGCCCGGCGCCGAGCAGGAACGTGCCGACGAATTGCGAGGATGCCATCACGATGTCGGGCGTCTTGCGCAAGCTGCGCGTGATCAGCATCAAGGTTGCAAACGACAGGCTGCCGCCGAGCGCGATCAGCGCCGGCAGGCTGACCGTCTGCGCCGACGGCCGCAGCGCGATCAGCACGCCGCAGAAGCCGATCAGGATCGCGGTCCAGCGCCGCCAGCCGACCCGTTCGCCCAAGAAGATCGCCGACATCGCGGTGACGAAGATGGGACCGGCGAGATAATAGGTGATGACGTCGGCGAGCGGCAGATAGACGGTGGCGAGAAAGAAAGCGGCCACTTCCAGCGTCGACAGCGTGACGCGAAACAGCTGCAGCCACGGCCGCTCCAGGCGCAGGAAGTCATGGCGCTGCCGCCACATCATCGGCGACAGCAGCAGCAGCGCCGCGCAGGCGCGCAGGAACAGGAGCTGCCCCACCGAATAAGTCCCGACCAGGAACTTGCCCATGGCGTCGCCGAACGAGAACATGAAGATCGACAGCACCATCAGCGCGATGCCGGCCAGTCGCGCCGAGCGCTCGTCATAGGCGGAGAGATTCTTGAACAGAGGCATCGAGCGCCGTTGTAATGGCGCGGACGCGCGGGACAAGCCCGGGTTGAACGAATTGAACGGATTGTCGCATTCTTCGCGTCGCGGTAGCGATAGGCGCCTCATCGTCCAGAGAGCACCAGCATGATCGATTTCGACCCGACCCAGCATCGCATGATCCGCACGCAACGCTGGTTTGAGGATTTCGTCGTCGGCGAGCGCTTCGTGCTGCCGAGCCGGACCCAGACCTCGGCGGTGTTCGCGGCGTTCCAGACCGCGAGCGGTGACACCCATCCGGTGCATTACGACGTGGAATATTGCCGCAGCCGCGGCATGCCGCATCTGCTCGCCCACGGCTTCCAGACGTTGATCCACACCGCACCCGGCGCGGGCCTGTTTCCATTCATGGTCGAGGAGTCCCTGGTCGGCTTCCTCGAGCAGTCGAGCCGGTTCCTCAAGCCTGTGTTTGCCGACGACACGATCTATCCGGCACTCGAAGTCACCGAGCTGGAGCCGGGCCGCTCGACCGGCGTGGTGACGCTGACGAGCACCGTGTACAACCAGCGCAAGGAGCTGGTGCTGGAGGGCATGCAGAAATTCCTGATCCGCCGCCGGCCGGCGGGTTAAGCAAGGGCCTAAAATCGCGGAAATTCCGCCGATTTGCGGGTAAGTCCGGGTTGCCGCGCCTGCCCGGCTGGCCTACCTATGGCCCATGAAATTCCTTGACGAAGCAAAGGTCTATATCCGCTCCGGTGATGGCGGGAACGGCTGCGTGGCGTTCCGCCGCGAAAAATTCATCGAATTCGGCGGTCCTTCCGGCGGCAATGGCGGCCGCGGCGGCAATGTCATCATCGAGGTCGCCGACGGGCTGAACACGCTGATCGACTACCGCTACCAGCAGCATTTCAAGGCCCAGAAGGGCGAGAACGGCGCAGGCTCGGACCGCCACGGCGCCAACGGCAAGGCGATCGTGCTGAAGGTGCCTGTCGGCACGCAGATCTTTGACGAAGACCGCGAGACGCTGATCCACGACTTCACCAATGTCGGCGAAAAATTCGTGCTCTCCGAGGGTGGCAATGGCGGCTTCGGCAACGCGCATTTCAAGTCGTCGACCAACCGCGCGCCGCGCAACGCCAATCCCGGCCAAACCGGCGAGGAGCGCTGGATCTGGCTGCGGCTAAAACTCATCGCGGACGCCGGCCTGGTCGGCCTGCCCAATGCTGGTAAGTCGACGTTTCTCTCCAAGGTCAGCGCGGCCAAGCCGAAGATCGCCGATTATCCCTTCACCACGCTGCATCCGCAGCTCGGCGTCGTGAATGCCGACGGCCGCGAATTCGTGCTGGCCGACATTCCCGGCCTGATCGAGGGCGCGCACGAAGGCGCGGGCCTCGGCGACCGTTTCCTCGGTCATGTCGAGCGCTGCCGCGTGCTGCTGCATCTCGTCGACGCAACCTGCGAGCATGCCGGCAAAGCCTACAAGACGGTGCGCACGGAGCTTGACGCCTATGGCGGGCTGCTGACCGATAAGATCGAGATCGTCGCACTGAACAAGATCGACGCGGTCGAACCCGACGAATTGAAGAAGCAGAAGGACCGGCTGAAGCGCGCCGCAAAGAAGACGCCGCTGCTCATGGCTGGCGCCACCGGCCAGGGCGTCAAGGAAGCGCTCCGCGCGCTTGCGGAGGTGATCGGCGAGAGTCCGGTCTCCGCCAAGGCGAAGAGCGCGGCCGAGGCAGAGCCTTGGTCAGTTTGATTTAGTCGGTTTGATTTGGTCGGCCTGATACCGTCGCGCTTGCCTTGACCGCTTGTCTCGGCTGGCGCGATAGCGCAGCATCGAACCATCAGGAAACGGCGGGGCGAAGCATGGCGCGCGCGAAGAACGTCCTCTGGATCATGTGCGACCAGCTTCGCTATGACTATCTCGGCTGTACCGGCCATCCCACGCTGAAGACGCCGAACATCGACGCCATGGCGAAGCGCGGCGTGCTCTTCACCAAGGCTTACGTGCAGTCGCCGATCTGTGGCCCGTCGCGGATGTCGTTCTACACCGGACGCTACATGCGCTCGCACGGCTCACACTGGAACGGCTGGCCCTTGCGCGTCGGCGAGCCCACGCTCGGCGATCACCTCAAGAAAATCGGCGTGCGCAACGTGCTGGTCGGCAAGACCCACATGGCGCCCGACCTCGAAGGCATGAAGGCGCTCGGCATCCCGCCGGAGTCGATCATCGGCGTGCATGTCGCCGAATGCGGCTTCGAGCCCTATGAGCGCGACGACGGCTTGCATCCGACGGGACGGCCGCGCCCGAAATACGACGACTATCTGCGCCAACAGGGATTGGAATCGACGAATCCCTGGGAGCACTGGGCCAATTCCGCCGCCGCCGACGACGGCGCCTTGCAGAACGGCTGGCTGCTGGTGCACGCCGACAAGGCCGCGCGCGTTCCGGAAGAACACTCCGAGACGCCTTACATGACGCGTCGCGCGATGGATTTCATCAGCGAGGCCGAGACCGACGGCAAGCCGTGGTGCCTGCATCTGTCCTACATCAAGCCGCACTGGCCCTATATCGCGCCTGAACCCTACGCCAGCATGTATTCGACGGCCGACATGCTGCCGGTGATCCGTTCCGAGAGCGAGCGCGAGAGCCCGCATCCGGTGTTCGGCGCCTATATGGACATGCGCTACTCCCGCAACATGGCGCGTGATGATGCGCGGGAGAAGGTGATCCCGACCTATATGGGCCTGATCACCCAGATCGACGACCAGATGGGCGTGCTGATGACGTTTCTGGAGGAGCGCGGTCTGCTGGAGACGACCATGATCGTGTTCACGTCCGATCATGGCGATTATCTCGGCGATCACTGGATGGGCGAGAAGGACCTGTTCCACGAACAATCGGCGAAGATCCCGCTGATTGTCATCGATCCATCGAAAGAGGCCGACGCCACGCGCGGTGCGCGCAGCGACGCGCTGGTGGAAGGAATCGACCTGGCGCCGACTTTCGTTGACTATTTCGGCGGTAAGGTGCCCGGCCACATCCTCGAAGGACGCTCGCTGCTGCCGCTGCTGCGCGGGCCGACGCCGTCCGACTGGCGCAAGGTGGCGTTCTCCGAATACGACTACGCCATGCAGGATGTGCGGCTGAAGCTGAACCAGCCAATCGAGCGCTGCCGCCTGTTCATGGTGTTCGACGGCCGCTGGAAATACATCCACGCCTCCGGCTTCCGCCCGATGCTGTATGATCTCGAAACTGATCCCGAAGAGTTCGTCGATCGCGGCGAGGATCCGGAGTGCGCAGCTGTTATCGCGCGATTGCAGGCGGAGCTATTCGACTGGGCGCTGCATCCCAACGATCACATCACCACGCCCCGCGAGAAGATCGCGGCCTATGCCGACAATCAGCTCCAGGTGAAGGGCGGCATCCTGATCGGCGTCTGGGACGAAGCCGAGCTTGCGTCGATCCGCGACGGAATCGAGCAGCGCGGGAAGTTGTGAGTGAGAGAGTAAGGCTCTCTCACTCGTCATGCCCGGGCTTGTCCCGGGCATCCACGTCTCGCCTTAATCGCAGATGCGCGTGGATGGCCGGGACAGGCCCGGCCATGACGACGGCATGTGTGGTGCCATCGAAGACTAATTCTCGATCTTGTACCCCGTCGCCTTCACGATAGGCTGCCAGAAGGCTGTGTTCGCGGCGAGCTCCTGGGCCAACCCGTCCGCCGTGCTGCCGACCGGGATCAGACCGATCGCGGTGAGCTTCTCCTTCACGTCGGGTTTGGCAAGCGCGGCACTTGCGGCCGCGCCGAGCTTGCTCGCAAACTCCGGCGGGCTGCCGGCGGGAAGCCACATGCCGTACCAGGCGTCCGCGACGAGATCGATGCCGCTCTCCTTCAAGGTCGGCACCTCCGGAGCGAAAGGCGAACGTTCCGCGCTGCTCACCGCGATGATCCTTATGCCCTTCGCGTGATGCTGCGGCAGCGCATCGGCCAGCGTGGTGATCCCAAACGGCAGATGGCCGCCGACGAGGTCGTTGAGAATGGGCGCGCTGCCGCGATAGGGCACGCGGGTCAAGGGAATGCCGAGGTCCTTCTCCAGCTTCGAGCCGGCGAAATGCGGAATGGTGCCGTTGCTGGGCACCCCGAACGACGTCTTGTCGGGATGCGCCTTCAGCCATGCCACGAATGACTTGAAATCCGTGGCATCGACCGCCGAGCTGATCACGAGCGCAAATTCGAACCGCGCCAGCAGCGACACCGGAACAAAATCCTTGGCCGTGTCGAAGCTCGGCGTCGTCTCCACCATCGGCAGCAGGTACATGGTGGGGCCCGTCGTCACCAACACCATGCTTCCGTCGGGGCTGCCGCCCTTCACCGCCTTGATGCCGATCAGGCCGTCGCCGCCGGTGCGGTTCTCGACCACGATGGTCCGTTGCAGCACCGGCGCCATTTCCTGCGCGATCAGGCGGCACAGCGTGTCACCGCCAGCGCCCGCCGCGAACGGAAAGATGATCTTGGTCAGCCCGGCCTGCGCTCGCGCCCCGGCCGCCTCCGCGAGCAGCGGCAGCCCCAGACATCCGGCGATGAAATCGCGGCGATCCATTCGTTTCCTCCAACCCATGATGGTTGGCGGCAATTAGAGCCAGGCGGGCGGCCCGGACAAGGCCGACGTTGGTGCCGTTTAGCGTGCCGGCCGCCTTGCGCCGGCCATCGTCCTGCTGCAAAAGCAGGCCTTATCGGCGCCGCCTCTCGCTCCGCCGTTTCCAATGCAGAGCAATTCGACCTAGCGCCCATGGCCAGCCCCGAACTCAATCAATTCCGCCGCATCGTCGTCAAGGTCGGCTCCGCACTGCTGGTCGATTCCGACAAGGGCGAGGTGCGCGCATCGTGGCTTGCCGCGCTCGCGGACGACATGGCGAAGCTGCATCGCGAGGGCCGCGACGTCCTCGTGGTCTCCTCGGGTTCGATCGCGCTCGGCCGCAGCCGGCTCAAGCTGCCGCGCGGTCCGCTGAAGCTGGAAGAGAGCCAGGCCGCGGCCGCCGTCGGCCAGATCGCACTGGCGCGGATCTGGTCGGAAGTGCTCGGCGCTCACGACATCGGCGCCGGCCAGATCCTGGTGACGCTCCAGGACACCGAGGAGCGCCGCCGTTACCTCAATGCGCGCTCCACCATCGGCAAGCTTCTGGAGTGGCGCGCGATCCCCGTGATCAACGAGAACGACACGGTTGCCACCAACGAGATCCGCTATGGCGACAATGACCGCCTCGCCGCGCGCGTCGCCACCATGGCAAGTGCCGACCTGCTGGTGCTGCTCTCGGACATCGATGGGCTCTACGACGCCCCGCCGAAGAGCAATCCGAACGCAAAGCTCATTCCGGTGGTCGACAGCATCTCGTCGGAGATCGAGGCTGTGGCGGGAGACGCCGAGTCCGAATTGTCGCGCGGCGGCATGCGCACCAAGGTCGAGGCGGCGAAGATCGCCACCACCGGCGGCACGCATATGCTGATCGCGTCCGGCAAGATCGAGCATCCCTTGCAGGCGATCGCCGATGGCGGCCGCTGCACCTGGTTCCTGACCCCGGCCAATCCCATCACCTCGCGCAAGCGCTGGATTGCGGGCTCGCTGGAGCCGAAGGGCACGCTGACCATCGATGCCGGCGCGGTTACGGCACTGCGCGCCGGCGCCAGCCTGTTGCCGGCCGGCGTCATCAAGGTCGAGGGCCAGTTCGCCCGCGGCGATGCCGTGATCGTGCGCGGCCCCGACACCAGCGAGATCGGCCGTGGCCTGATCGCCTACGACGCCGACGATGCCGAGCGGATCAAGGGCCGCTCCTCCCCCGACGTCATGACCATCCTCGGCATCAGCGGCCGTGCCGAGATGATCCACCGCGATGATCTGGTGGTGGGTGGGTAAGGCTCGACAGGCGCCCAAACCGTCATGCCCGGGCTTGTCCCGGGCATCCACGTTCTTCCGGACCAGCAAAGACGTGGATGGCCGGGTCAAGCCCGGCCATGACGCCTGAGCTGGGCCATTGGCCGAGCTATTGTCCGCCACTCGGATCCCAGCCATACCCTCCCCGGCCTTCGCAGAAGCGGGATTTCCGTGCTAGGACACCGCCTTAGCAGAAGGTTGAACTAACCATGGCCGCCCCCCTCAAAGCCGTCGACGGCAATGCCGATCTCCAGGCGCTGATGATCGATCTCGGCACCCGCGCCCGCGCCGCCGCGCGCGTGCTGGCGCTGGCGCCGCCGGAGCAGAAGAACCGGGCGCTGGAAGCCATGGAGCGGGCGATCCGCAGCAATGCTTCCGCCATTCTCGCGGCCAATGCCGAGGATGTCGCGGAAGCCCGCGCCTCGAGCAACATGACCTCCTCCTTCATCGACCGCCTGACGCTGACGCCTGCGCGTGTCGAGGCGATGGCCGAGGGCATCGGCATCGTGCGCGGCATCGCCGATCCGGTCGGAATCGTCACCGAGAGCTGGCAGCGGCCGAACGGAATGACCATCGAGCGCGTGCGCGTGCCGCTCGGCGTCGTCGGCGTGATCTTCGAGAGCCGGCCCAATGTCGCCGCGGACGCCGGCGTGCTGTGCCTGAAGTCGGGCAATGCCGTAATCCTGCGCGGCGGCTCAGACAGTTTCCGCTCCTGCCGCGCGATCCATGAAAGCCTGGTGCAGGGTCTGCGCGAGGCGGGCCTGCCGGAAGCTGCGATCACGCTGGTGCCCACGCGCGACCGCGCGGCGGTCGGCATGATGCTGTCCGGATTGAACGGCGCCATCGACGTCATCGTGCCGCGCGGGGGAAAAAGCCTCGTCGCGCGCGTCGAGGCCGAAGCGCGCGTGCCGGTGTTCGCGCATCTCGAAGGCGTCAACCACGTCTATGTCGATGGCAGCGCCGACCTTGCCATGGCGAAGTCGATCGTGCTCAACGCCAAGATGCGTCGCACCGGCGTCTGCGGTGCAGCCGAGACACTGCTTATCGATCGTGCTGCCGCCGCGAAGAACCTAACGCCGCTGGTGGAGATGCTGATCGAGGCCGGCTGCGAAGTGCGCGGCGACGACGCCGTTCAGAAAACAGATGCGCGTGTGAAGCCCGCGAGCGAAGACGATTGGGATACCGAATATCTTGACGCGATCATCGCTGCGAAAGTGGTCGACGGTGTCGACGGTGCGATCGCGCATATCCAGACCCACGGCTCGCATCATACCGATGCCATCGTGAGCCAGGATGAGGCTGCCGCGAAAAAATTCCTGAGCGAGGTCGATTCCGCGATCGTGCTGCACAACGCTTCGACCCAGTTCGCCGATGGCGGCGAGTTCGGTTTCGGCGCCGAGATCGGCATCGCCACCGGAAGATTCCACGCCCGCGGCCCGGTCGGTGCCGAGCAGTTGACGAGCTTCAAATATCGCGTCCACGGCACAGGGCAGACGCGGCCGTAACGTCGCGAGGCGCGGGCATTGAGCAACCATTTCGTCGCGCCCCGTTCCGTGGCGCAGGCCATACCGCCCTACACCGAGGGCATGCGCATCGGCCTGCTCGGCGGCTCCTTCAATCCGCCGCATCAGGCCCATCGCGCCATCAGCCAATTCGCGCTGAAGCGCCTCCAGCTCGACCGCGTCTGGTGGCTGGTGACGCCGGGTAATCCGCTGAAGGAAAACGGCACGCTGCATGAGCTCGGCGCGCGCATGCAAGCGGCGCGCGACGTCGCCAACGATCCGCGGATCGAGGTGAGCTGTCTCGAATCCGTCATCCGTACGCGCTACACTATCGACACGATCAACACCTTGCGCCGCCGCCTCAGCGGCTTGCGCTTTGTCTGGATCATGGGCGCCGACAACCTCGCTCAATTCCACCGTTGGCAGCACTGGCGGCGGATCGCCGACCAGGTGCCGATTGCGGTCATCGATCGCCCGCCACAGAGTTTTCGCGCCCTCGCCTCGCCCGCCGCCCAGGCGCTTGCGCGCTACCGCCTGCCCGAGAATGAGGCAAGATTGCTTGCGGATCGGCCGGCGCCGGCCTGGGTCTTTTTGACGGGATCGAAGCTGCCCCTCTCCTCAACCCGCCTACGGAACCCGGACGGGAGCTGGAAAGGTACGAAGTGAGACCAACTGTGCGGGCTGGGGCTCTCTGGCATATTGAAACCCTTAACCCCACATGGTGTAGTGTAACTGGTGAGTGTCGGATTCGGCGCTCGCGATACAGTGAAAGGAATGGTCCCTGACCACGTCTGTATTGTCCAAGTCTGTTTTACCAAAGGTAGCGAAACCGGCGCGTAAAACATCGACCAAAGCTGCGGCCTTGAAGGCGCAACCCGACGCCGACAAGACGCTGAGCCTGATCCTCTCCCGCCTCGACGACATGAAGGCGGAAGAGACGGTCACCATCGACCTTCGCGGCAAATCGGCGTACTCCGACTACATGATCGTCACCACGGGCCGGGCCAACCGGCACGTTGGCGCGATCGCGGAAAACGTCACGAAGAGCCTCAAGGAGACCGGCATCAAGAACATCCACGTCGAGGGCTTGCCCAATTGCGACTGGGTGCTGATCGATTCCGGCGATGTGATCGTGCACGTGTTCAGACCCGAGGTCCGTGAGTTCTACAATCTCGAGAGGTTGTATACCCAGGGCCCAGGGGCGGCGAAGGCGATCTAGAGGCCTGACGAGCCGATTTCGAATCGGCGGACGTGCATGCTAGCGTCGTGCGCGCGCATGGTGCGCGCGGTCTTGAAAACGCGACTCTGAAGACGTCATGCGTGTTGCTGTCATTGCGGTGGGCCGGCTGAAGCAGGGCCCCGAGCGGGAGCTTGCCGATCGCTATTTCGAGCGGTTCGGCGAGGTCGGCCGCAAGCTCGGATTCCGCGAGCTCGCTGTCCACGAAATTCCAGAAAGCCGCGCGCGCGACGCAGCGACGCGGATGGCCGAAGAGGCCGCGGCGATCGGCGCGCATGTTCCCGAAAAATCGGTTCTGGTGGCGCTGGACGAGCGCGGACAAAGTCTGGATTCGACCGCATTTGCACGGAATCTCGGGCGCTGGCGCGACGAGGGCACCGGTCACACTATCTTCGTGATCGGAGGGGCGGACGGACTTTCGCCCGAATTGCGCCGTAAGGTCAAGCTCGCGATCGCGTTCGGCTCTGCGACCTGGCCGCACCAAATGGTCCGCGTCATGCTTCTGGAACAGCTTTATCGGGCCGCAACCATCCTGGCCGGCCATCCCTATCATCGCGCGTGATGCGCGCCACAACGAGCACCTTGCCGAAGCGATGCGAGCGCCGATTCTCAACCTGTTGCTGATCGCAAGCGTCGCCGGCGCAAGCCTCGCGCAAGCTCAGACGGCAACGCCGGCGCCGCAGACTGCGGCCATCTCGCCCGATGCGATCAAGCAGCGCGAGCAGGAGCTGGAAGCCGCGCGCACAAGGCAAAAGAGTGCGGAGGAAGCCCAGGCCAAGCTCAAGGCCGAGATCAGCTCGCTCGGCCAGGACCGCACCCAGCTCAATCAGCAGTTGATCGATACCGCCGCCAATGTGCGCGCGGTCGAGAGCAAGATCGACGAAGCCGAAGCGCGGCTGCGCACGCTGAACGGCCGCGAGCAGGCGACGCGCACCTCGCTCGATTCGCGCCGGGCCGACATCATCGAGGTGCTGGCGGCCTTGCAGCGGGCCGGCCGGCGCACGCCGCCTGCGCTGCTGGTGCGGCCTGAAGATGCGCTGCAATCGCTGCGCACCGCCATGCTGCTCGGCGCCGTGGTGCCGGAATTGCGCGGCCGCGCCGAGAAGATCGCAGGCGAGCTCGGCGAGCTCGTCAGCCTGCGCAAGACGATCGCCGCCGAGCGCGACCAGCTTGCCGCCGACCGCGACAAGGTCCGCGACGACCAGACCCGGCTCTCCGCCCTGGTCGACGAGCGGCAACGTCAGCAGGCTTCGCGCGAAAAGGATCTCGACGCCGAGAATTCGCGCGCCATCGCGCTATCCCGGCAGGTCGGCGATCTCCAGGGGCTGATCGCCAAGATGGAGCAGGATCTGCAAAGCGCCGCCAAGGCGGCCGAGGCCGCAAAGCAGGCCGAAGCAAAGGCGGCCGCCAGCAACAAGTCCGGTCCGGCCGCTCTCAAGGATCGTTCCCGGACCAGCCCGGCGATCGCCTTCGCCGCGGCCAAGGGCCTGCTGCCGCTCCCGGTTAACGGTAACAAGATCAGGGATTTCGGCGGTTCCGACGGCGCCGGCGGGGTCCAAAAGGGCATTTCCCTCGCAAGCAGGCCCGGCTCGCAGGTCACGACGCCGTGTGACGGCTGGGTGGTCTATGCTGGACCGTTCCGCAGCTATGGACAACTCTTGATCCTCAATGCCGGGGGCGGGTATCATGTCCTGATCGCCGGGATGGAGCGCATTTCGGTAAACATCGGACAGTTTGTGCTCACGGGGGAGCCAGTCGCGACCATGGGCTCGACCTCTCAAGTCGCCTCCATTCTCGCCACGAACGCAAGTCAACCTGTGTTGTATGTCGAGTTCCGCAAAGACGGCACTCCAATCGATCCTGGCCCATGGTGGGCCGCAAATGAAGGCGAGAAGGTTCGCGGATGATGCGCAAGACTTCAGTTATCCTCCTCAGCGCGGCCACCGGTGCGGCGCTGACGCTGTTCGTGACCCAGCCGCGCGCGGTGTTCATGGGCTCGAGCGCACGGGCCGCGACCGCGGACACTTATCGCCAGCTCAATCTGTTCGGCGACGTCTTCGAGCGCGTGCGATCCGACTATGTCGAGAAACCCGACGACACCAAGCTGATCGAATCCGCCATCAGCGGCATGCTCACCGGCCTCGACCCGCATTCGAGCTATATGGACGCCAAGAGCTTCCGTGACATGCAGGTGCAGACTCGCGGCGAGTTCGGCGGCCTCGGCATCGAGGTCACGATGGAAGACGGCCTGATCAAGGTGGTCTCGCCGATCGACGACACCCCGGCCTCGCGCGCCGGCGTCATGGCCAACGACATCATCACCAATCTCGACGACGAGGCGGTGCAGGGCCTGACCCTGAACCAGGCCGTCGAGAAAATGCGCGGTCCGGTCAACACCAAGATCAAGCTCAAGATCATTCGCAAGGGCCAGGACAATCCGATCGACGTCACGCTGGTGCGCGACAACATCCGCGTCCGCTCGGTGCGCGCGCGCATCGAAGCCGACGACATCGGCTATATCCGCATCACCACCTTCAACGAGCAGACCACCGAAGGCCTGAAGCGTGAGGTCGCCAACCTCTCGAATCAGATCGGCGACAAATTGAAGGGTTACGTCATCGACCTCCGCAACAATCCGGGCGGCCTGCTCGAGGAAGCGGTCACCGTGTCCGACTCGTTCCTTGAGAAGGGCGAGATCGTGTCGACCCGCGGCCGCAATGCCGAGGAGACCCAGCGCCGCACCGCTCATACGGGCGACCTCACCAAGGGCAAGCCGGTCATCGTGCTGGTCAACGGTGGTTCGGCCTCGGCGTCGGAAATCGTCGCCGGCGCGCTCCAGGACCACAAGCGCGCGACCATTGTCGGCACGCGGTCCTTCGGCAAGGGCTCGGTGCAGACCATCATCCCGCTCGGCTCGGGCAATGGCGCGCTGCGGCTCACCACGGCGCGCTACTACACACCGTCGGGCAAGTCGATCCAGGCCAAGGGCATCGTGCCCGACATCGAAGTGCTCCAGGACGTGCCGGACGAGCTGAAGTCGCGCACCGACACCAAGGGCGAGGCTTCGCTGCGCGGCCATCTCAAGAACGACGGCGACGAGAAGACCGGCTCGCAGTCCTACGTCCCGCCGGACGCCAAGGACGACAAGGCCCTCAAGATGGCCGACGACCTGCTCCACGGCATCAAGAACAGCGCCTCTGCGGCGCCGACGCCGGGCAGCGACAACAAGGGCACGACCGACAAGCCCAAAGCGGCAAACTAAGTCGTCGCATCACGCGATCTCTCGACAAAGGGCGGCTCCCGGAGCCGCCCTTTTGCTTGGAAGTTCCGCAGCGCCCCCGGCCTATCCCGGCCTGCCGCCGCTTGACCTCGGCGTGGTATCGTCGGCCTGAGTGATTCGGGATCGCGCATGACTGAAACGGCCGATGATCTGAGCGCCCCGCTCGGACAGGACAAGCCGCGCCGGAAACGCCGGCTGCGGCTGCCGTTCACGGCCATGCAGGCGCTGGCCGTGCTGCTCGGCCTGTTCATCGTGACGTTTGCCGGTTTTGCCATCTTCAACAAGGACCCGCTCGGCGGCGAGCCGATGACCCGGATCGCGATCCGCGAGCCGAAGGCCACGGACGAGAAACCGGCCGCGCCCGGCCATGGCCGGGAAAGCCAGCAGGAAAGCGAGCAAGAGACCAAGGAGGCGCCTAAGCAGGCCGCCTCCGGCGAGCACAAGACCGTCACCATCATCGACGGCTCCAGCGGCACGCGCCACGACGTGGTGATCGGCGGCGGTGATGCCGCCGACAAGGGCGAGGCGGCCTCCGCGCCGCCGCCGGTTATGGCCGGGGTCGATCAGAAGCTGTTGGAAAAATCGCGCTACGGCATGATCCCCGTGGTCGCCGACGGGCTGAAGCCGTTCAACGTCTATGCCGCGGACGCCGACCGCGCCAAGGCCGCCAAGATGCCCGTGGTCGCGATCGTGATCGGCGGCCTCGGCGTCGGCGCCGCCAAGACCACCGACGCCATCATGAAGCTGCCGCCGGCCGTAACGCTGGCCTTCACGCCCTATGGCTCAGATCCCGGCAAGCTCGCCGAGCGGGCCCGCGCCCAGCGCCACGAGATCTTCCTCCAGATCCCGATGGAGCCCTACGACTTCCCCGACAACGATCCGGGGCCGCAAACGCTGCTGACGTCGCTGAGCACCGACCAGAACATGGACCGCCTGTACTGGCATCTGAGCCGGATGCAGGGCTATGCCGGCATCACCAATTTCATGGGCGCCCGCTTCGTGGCGACCGACGCGGCGATGCAGCCGATCATCCGCGAGGCGGCCAAGCGCGGCCTCGGCTTCTTCGACGACGGCTCCTCGCCCCGCAGCATCGCGCCCCAGGCCGCGGCGAGCCAGGCGATGCCGTTCGGCAAGGGCGACATCGCGATCGACGTGGTGCCGACCCCGGCCGAGATCGACCGCGCCCTGAACAAGCTCGAATCGACGGCTCGCGAGCGTGGCGCCGCCGTTGGAACCGCCTCCGCCCTGCCGGTCTCGATCGAGCGGATCGGCGCCTGGACCAGAACTTTGAGCGACCGGGGCATCCTTTTGGTGCCATTGACAACCGCGATGCTGAAATCAAAATCCAGCTAAATCAACGGATTGGTATGGCGCGGCTCCGGCGGGGCCGAGAGGGCCTGCCAGCAGCACGCGAGGGGTGTGTCGGAATGGCGCGTTATGACGATCTGCCCTACCGAACCTGCGTCGGTATGATGCTGATCAACACGAAGGGACTGGTGTTCATCGGCCGCCGCGCCGGCGGCATCGAGCACGTCGACGAGACCCATGTCTGGCAGATGCCACAAGGCGGCGTCGATCCCGGCGAGGACACCTGGGAAGCCGCCAAGCGCGAGCTCTATGAAGAGACCAGCGTGCGCTCGGTCGAGCGGCTCGGCGAAGTCCCCGACTGGCTGATCTACGACATTCCGCGCACGGTTGCCGGCCGCGCCTGGAAGGGCCGCTACCGCGGCCAGCGCCAGAAATGGTTCGCGGTGCGCTTCACCGGCAAGGACAGTGAGATCAATGTCGAGAAGCCGGGCGGTGGCGGCCACAAGGCCGAATTCGTGAGCTGGCGCTGGGAGCCGATGAAGAACCTGACCGGGCTGATCATTCCCTTCAAACGCCCGGTCTATGAGCGCGTGGTGAAGGAATTTTCCGCGCTCGCGGAGGAATGATTGCATCGTCAATCCAAGGCGTGCGAAGCACGAACGAGGAATGACGAAGAAGGAAGTCCGTGACCGATCAAAAACCCTACCGTCCCAATGTCGGGATCGCGCTGTTCAATGCCGATGGCCGCGTGCTGATCGGCCACCGCTTCAAAGGCGATGGACCCGAGATCATCCTGCCGGGCCTCGACTGGCAGATGCCGCAGGGCGGCGTCGATGAGGGCGAGAACCTGCGCGATGCGGCGCTGCGCGAACTCTGGGAAGAGACCAGCGTCAAGAGTGCAGCCTATCTCGGCGAGACCGACTGGCTGACTTACGAATTCCCACCCTATGATGGACCGCAGACTCATCGGCTGGCAAAATTCCGCGGCCAGCGCCAGAAGTGGTTCGCGCTGCGCTTCACCGGCCGCGATGACGAAATCGATCCGCTGACACCGCGCAACGAGCAGCCAGCGGAGTTCGATGCGTGGCGCTGGGAAAATCTCGATCGCGTCGCCGATCTCGTCGTGCCGTTCCGCCGCGACGTGTACCGCGCGGTGGCGATGCAGTTCACAGCATTTACGGTTTAGGCCGAAACAAGTCTAATTCGTCGGTCCCACCGTGAACGGGCCGATCGCGATGACGCGGCAATCGCTGTCGCGCTTGGCGCAATCGGCCAGCGCCGAATTGACGGCGGCCTGCTCGTCAGCGGCCTTCAGGCCGAGACCAGGACGGCCCGCGCTGCCGACCGCGACGGCATTCCAGCCCATGGCGTCGGTGAGCTTGCGCACCACCTCGTCGCGCGCATCCGCCACGATCGAGGCGTTGCTCGCGGCATGGAAGAAGCCGGTGATCTTGAGCAAGCTCGGGATCGGCACGACGAAATTATCGTCGACCGCCACGATCATGCAGGCGACGCCGGCAATCGCACCGCAGGATTCCAGCGAGCGCCGCGTCGAATCGTCGGCCGACGATGCGCCCATCACCATGAAATACTGGCCGCCCGGGCCGAGCGCGACTGAGCGCGATTTCGCAGCCGGCACATACATGTTCTCGAGCCGGACTTTTGCGGGATCGCGCACCATCGGAAAGTCCTTCGACGCGAAGGGACGCTCGGTCATGGTGTCATGCCGGACCCAGGGTTGCGACGGCATCGGCGGCTTGCCGTGGGTGTAGACGACCGTGTTGCCGACCGCATAGAGCTCGCAGCGCCGCGGCGATTGCGCGGCATCGGCACGCTTCTGGCACTGATCGAGCGCAGAGCTGCGCGCGGCTTCCTCGTTCGGCTGATTGAGCGCCGAGCCGGTGAAGCCGCCGACGTTGAGCGCAAAGGCCTTGTAGTCGCCGCCGCCGGCGTATTCGTTGGTGAGATAGCCGCGCGCACGCTCGCCGATGAACGGCACCATGTCGGCGGGGAATTTGCCGCCTGAGACTGCGGGCGGCGAAGGCATCGGCGCCGGGTTCGCCGCCGCCATGGCGCCTTGCGTCGGCATCGGCATCGGCGCCTTTGCGGCCATCGTGAGCGTCGGGCTGGGCGCCGCCGCAGCTGCCGCACTTGACGTCGGATTTGGCGATGTCGCGGCGGCGCTCGCCGGTGCCTTGGTGGTCTCGAGCTTGGTGAAATAGAGGAAGCCGCCAACGCCAATGGCGACGATAGAGACGACGCCGACGACGAGCGGCCACATCCAGTTCGGCGCGGGCGCGGCCTTGCCCGCGACCTTCTTCACCTGCGGCGTGTTGTAGCTGCCGTCCTCGCGCCGCATTGCCACCATGTAGGCATGCACGGGCGTCGGGATATTCTTGACCTCCTGCGCGCCGATATCGGCGAACTGCACTGACAGCTTGTTGGCGACCTGCTCGTGCACGGCGCGGGAGACGCAGATGCCGCCGACCTCGGCGAGGCCTTCGAGCCGCGCCGCGATGTTGACGCCGTCGCCGAGCAGATCGCCGTCGCGCTCGACCACGTCGCCGATGGTGATGCCGATGCGAAACGACATCTGCCGGCTCGGCGGATAGGCCATGTTGCGGGTTCGCAGCGACTCCTGGATGTCGATCGCGCAGCGTACCGCGTCGACGGCGCTTGGAAATTCCGCGAGCACGGCATCGCCTGCCGTGTTGAAGATACGGCCGCCCGCCTTCGCAATGAAATCGTCGACGACCTCGCGGTAGGAGGCCAGACGCCGCAGCGTCTCTTCCTCGTCTTCCGCAACCAGCCTTGAATATCCGGCTATATCGGCTGCAAAGATCGCGGCGATCTTGCGTTTCATCTGCACCAGCCCCGAAACAAAATTCGCGAGCGCAGAATGCCGCTATCGGCGGCGCGGTGCAACAAAGTTTCAGCGCCCGCCATGGTCGTGACGAGCGCTGAACTTATTCAGAAATCTTGTGTTCGAGCCCCGGAGCGGTGCCCCGGGGCTTAGTGCATAGCCGTGGAGTTGAGCTGCTGCTGGATGCTCTTGAAGTGGTCGAGCCGTTCGATGGCACGATCGAGCTCGCCGCCTTCGTGCTCCTTCAGCCCCTCTTCCATCTCCGCAATGGTCTCGGCGAACCGCGCACGGTCGAGCTCGACCAGCGACGTCGCGACGTCGGCGAGCACGGTCAGGCCCTTTTCGGAGACTTCGGCAAGGCCGCCGAGCACGATGATCTTCTCGTGCTTGCCCCCGGTGGTGACGATGAGAATGCCGGGCCGGATCGCAGCCACGACCGGCGCATGTCCCGCCAGCACGCCGAAGTCGCCCTCGACGCCGGGGACGTCGACCTGGTCGACCTCACCCGAGAATGCGAGCTTTTCCGGAGAGACGAGATCGAAGTGGAAGGTGGCCATGGAGTAGTCCTGCGAATGGCGAGTGGCGAATGGCGAATGGCGGGTAGTGAAGGAAGGGAATGGCTCTTGACTATTCGCCATTCCCTATTCGCTATTCGCCCTCTTACGCTGCCTCGGCAGCCAGCTTCTTGCCCTTCTCGACCGCCTCTTCGATGGTGCCGACCATGTAGAAGGCGGCTTCCGGCAGGTGGTCATACTTGCCTTCGCAGAGGCCGCGGAAGCCCTTGATGGTGTCCGCGAGGTCGACGAACTTGCCGGGCGAGCCGGTGAAGATTTCGGCGACGTGGAACGGCTGCGACAGGAAGCGCTCGATCTTGCGGGCGCGGGCCACCGTCAGCTTGTCCTCTTCCGAAAGCTCGTCCATGCCGAGAATGGCGATAATGTCCTGGAGCGACTTGTAGCGCTGCAGCACCTGCTGGACCTGGCGCGCGGTGTCGTAGTGCTCCTGGCCGACGACGAGCGGCGAGAGCATGCGCGAGGTCGAGTCGAGTGGGTCCACCGCCGGATAGATGCCCTTTTCCGAGATCGCGCGCGACAGCACCGTGGTGGCGTCCAAATGCGCGAACGAGGTCGCGGGCGCCGGGTCGGTCAAGTCGTCGGCCGGAACGTAGATGGCCTGCACCGAGGTGATCGAGCCCTTCTGGGTGGTGGTGATGCGCTCCTGAAGCGCGCCCATGTCGGTGGCGAGCGTCGGCTGATAACCCACCGCCGAAGGAATACGGCCGAGCAGCGCCGACACTTCCGAGCCGGCCTGGGTGAAGCGGAAGATGTTGTCGACGAAGAACAGCACGTCCTGGCCCTGGTCGCGGAAGTGCTCGGCGACGGTCAGACCGGTCAGGCCGACGCGGGCGCGCGCGCCCGGGGGCTCGTTCATCTGGCCGAACACCAGCGCGCATTTCGACTTCACGCTCGGATCCGGATTGTGCGGATCGGCGTTGACCTTGGACTCGATGAACTCGTGATAGAGGTCGTTGCCCTCGCGGGTACGCTCGCCGACGCCGGCGAACACGGAGTAACCACCGTGCGCCTTGGCGACGTTGTTGATCAGCTCCTGAATCAGCACGGTCTTGCCGACGCCGGCGCCGCCGAACAGGCCGATCTTGCCGCCCTTCGCGTACGGAGCCAGAAGATCGACGACCTTGATGCCGGTGACGAGAATTTCAGCTTCGGTCGACTGGTCGGTGTAGCTCGGCGCTTCCTGGTGGATGGCGCGCTTGCCTTCGGACTGGATCGGGCCGGCTTCGTCGATCGGCTCGCCGATCACGTTCATGATGCGGCCGAGCGTGCCAGCGCCCACCGGAACCGCGATCGGCTGGCCGGTGTCGGTCACTTCCTGGCCGCGCACCAGACCTTCGGTCACGTCCATCGCGATCGTGCGCACAGTGGACTCACCGAGATGCTGGGCGACTTCCAGCACGAGGCGGATGTTGCCGTTCTTGGTTTCCAGCGAATTGAGAATGGCCGGCAGGTGGCCTTCGAACTGTACGTCGACGACGGCGCCCATGACCTGGGTGACGCGACCGATCTGGTTAGCTGCTGTAGCCATGAATAGCTCTCCTTCGAAATTCTGTACTTGAACGCCGTCGTTTGGTTCGTGCGTCAGATCGCCTCGGCGCCGGAGATGATCTCGATCAGCTCCTTGGTGATCTGGGCTTGACGGGTTCGGTTGTAGATCTGGGTTTGCTTGCGGATCATTTCGCCGGCGTTGCGGGTGGCGCTGTCCATCGAGCTCATCTGCGCGCCATAGAACGAGGCGTTGTTTTCCAGCAGCGCGCGGAAGATCTGCACCGCTATATTGCGCGGCAACAGGCCAGAGAGGATTTCGTCCTCCTCGGGCTCGTACTCGTATGAGGTCGCCGGACCGCTTGCCGCCTTTTCCTCGACGACCAGCGGGATGATCTGCTGCGCGGTGGGGACCTGCGCGATCACCGACTTGAACTGCGAGTAGAACAGCGTGCAGACGTCGAACTCGCCGGCCTCAAAGCGCGCGAGCACCTTCTTGGTGATGTCCTCGGCATTGACGAAGCCGAGCTGACGCACCGACCGCAGATCGATATGCTCGACGATCTGCTTCTCGAAGGTGCGGCGGAGCTGTTCGTAGCCCTTGCGACCGACGCAGAAAAACTTCACCTCTTTGCCTTGGCTCATCAGCGCATAGGCACGCTCGCGCGCCAGGCGCACGATCGCCGAGTTGAAGGCGCCGCAGAGGCCGCGCTCGCCGGTGCAGACCAGCAACAGATGGACCTGATCGTTGCCGGTGCCGGCCAGCAAGGCCGACGCACCGGGCGAACCTGCCGCGGCCGATGCAATGTTGCCGATTACCGCGCCCATCTTGTCTGCATAGGGCCGCGCCGCTTCGGCCGCGGTCTGAGCGCGGCGCAGTCTGGACGCCGCGACCATCTGCATGGCCTTGGTGATCTTTTGCGTCGCCTTGGTGGAGGCGATGCGGACGCGCATGTCTTTAAGTGACGCCATTCTTCGTTCACCCCGACGGTCAGCCTGCGACTTGACCGCTAGCCTATCTTTTCGTCATGCCCGGGCTTGTCCCGGGCATCCACGTCGTGCTTCCACGCTGCGGCGCGTGAATGGCCGGGACTTCAAGTGCTAAGACGCGCTTCGCGCTATCGCCCGGCCGTGACGGCCTTCTTAAGCAAAGGTCTTCGCAAAACCTTCGACCACCGACTTCAGCTTGGCGGCGGTGTCGTCCGAGAGGTCGCGGCTGTCGCGGATCGCGTTGAGGATCTCGGCGTTCTTGCCGCGCAGCAGCGACAAGAGGCCGTCCTCGAACGAACGCACCTTGTTGACCGGGAGCGGATCGAGATAGCCGTTGGTGCCGGCCCAGATCACGCAAACCTGCTCTTCCATCTTCAGCGGCGCGAACTGCGGTTGCTTCAGGAGCTCGGTCAGGCGCGAGCCGCGGTTGAGCAGGCGCTGGGTCGAGGCGTCGAGGTCGGAGCCGAATTGCGCGAACGCCGCCATTTCGCGGTACTGCGCGAGCTCGCCCTTGATCTTGCCGGCGACCTTCTTGGTGGCCTTGGTCTGCGCCGAGGAGCCGACGCGCGACACCGACAGACCGACGTTCACGGCGGGGCGGATGCCCTGGAAGAACAGGTCGGTTTCCAGGAAGATCTGGCCGTCGGTGATCGAGATGACGTTGGTCGGGATGTAGGCCGACACGTCGTTGGCCTGGGTTTCGATGACCGGCAGCGCCGTCAGCGAGCCCGAACCCTGATCCTTGTTGAGCTTCGCCGCGCGCTCGAGCAGGCGGGAGTGCAGATAGAACACGTCACCCGGATAGGCTTCGCGGCCCGGCGGGCGGCGCAACAGCAGCGACATCTGGCGGTAGGCGACGGCCTGCTTGGACAGATCGTCATAGATGATGACGGCGTGCATGCCGTTGTCACGGAAGTACTCGCCCATGGTGCAGCCGGTGAACGGGGCGATGTACTGCATCGGCGCCGGATCGGAAGCGGTCGCGGCGACGATGATCGAATATTCCAGCGCGCCCTGCTCTTCCAGCACCTTCACGAACTGGGCGACGGTCGAACGCTTCTGGCCGATCGCGACGTAGACGCAATACAGCTTGATGTTCTCGTCCGGCTGCGCGTTGAGCGGCTTCTGATTGAGGATGGTGTCGAGCGCGATCGCGGTCTTGCCGGTCTGGCGGTCGCCGATGATCAGCTCGCGCTGGCCGCGACCGATCGGAATCAGGGCGTCGATCGCCTTGAGGCCGGTCGCCATCGGCTCGCTCACCGACTTGCGCGGAATGATGCCGGGCGCCTTGACGTCGACGCGCATGCGCTTGTCGGCCTGGATCGGGCCCTTGCCGTCGATCGGGTTGCCGAGCGCGTCGACGACGCGGCCGAGCAGGCCCTTGCCGACCGGCGCATCCACGATGGCGCGGGTGCGCTTGACGGTCTGGCCTTCCTTGATCTCACGGTCGCCACCGAAAATAACGATACCGACGTTGTCGGTTTCGAGGTTCAGCGCCATGCCGCGGGTGCCGTTCTCGAACTCGACCATTTCGCCGGCCTGGACGTTGTCCAGACCGTAAACGCGAGCGATACCGTCGCCGACGGACAGCACCTGTCCGACCTCGGAGACTTCAGCTTCCTGGCCGAAATTCTTGATCTGGTCCTTGAGGATCGCGGAAATTTCCGCGGCGCGGATGTCCATCAGCCTGCCTCTTTCATCGCGTGCTTGATCGAATTGAGTTTGGTGCGAAGCGAACTATCGATCATGCGGCTGCCAAGCTTGACCACGAGGCCACCAATGATCGAGGGGTCGACTTTCACGTTGAGCGCGACGTCCTTGCCGGTCACCGACTTCAGGGCAACCTTGAGAGCGTCGAGATTCTTGTCCGAGAGCGCCTCCGCCACGGTGACGTCGGCGGTCGCCTCGCCCTTGTACTTGGCGACGAGGGCGCGGTAGGCGCGGATGACGTCGGCCACCGCGAACAGGCGGCGGTTGGCGGTCAGAACCTTGAGGAAATTGGCGGAGATGCCGGCGATACCGGCCTTGTCCAGCACGGCCGAGAGCGCCCTGGACTGGGCCTCGGCCGCGAACACCGGGCTGCGCACAAGGCGCTTCAGATCGGCGCTTTCGTTCAGCAGACCCTCGAACCTCTCGAGATCGGCCTTGACCTCGTCGACCACTTTCTGGTCGCGGGCCAGATCAAACAAGGCCGTTGCGTAACGGCCGGACACACCTGAAACGGACGAATTTTCTGCAGCCACAGACGCGCTCTTTTAGCTGTCAAATTCGCAAGGGAAAAACCGTCGCCACGAAGCGGCGCCTAGCGATCCAAGCCCTTGGAATTCAAGCGGGACTTCGATTTTCGGCCGACACGGGAAGTGCCGAGCGCGTTAAAATCGCGGCTTTGCTAACATAGCAGGCGCGCACGTGCAACATGACGCCAAGTTAAAGGCCCGACGTTCTCTCGCCAGTTCGTCGCACTCCGCGAAGTCCGCTCGAACACCTGCCACGTCACGGAATTGCGCAGGGTGCGACATGTCGCATCGCCGTTTCGTTCCTGCCCTCAGCGCATAGCGGCCATGAACACGACTCGCTGAGCCGTGAATTCGCCCGCGCTCGCACCACTCGCCGAATACTTACCTAATTCTAAACAATGATAGCGATGACTTCGGTCTGCAGTATTCACTAGTAATCGATTGGTTAACCAATTGTTAAAATGGAAGCTCACAGGGCATCTGGCGAATATCTGGAACGAGTAACAAGATGTTTCAGCCGCACACATAGCAGAACTACTGCCCAATTCACGCCTCATTGCGCGACGAAACGCCATCCTGCTCACAAACTGATGGGGGCTCCATTAGCCACATATGTGGCAATACTAGCGTAGGGACCACTAAATGCTGTCATTGAAGACGCTGGGGTACGTCACCCGGCCTCGTACGGCGATCGCTTTCGTCGCCGCAACTCTCCTCGTTGGTGGAACTGCCACCGAAGCTTCCGCCAAATCCAGGCATCACCGGCACCATCACCATCATGCCCAGAACGATTCCAGCTCGGATTGGCGTAGTGCCAACGCTGCCATGACGCCGTCGTCGGGCACCGGGCACTCCTTCTCCGGCATCGCCTCCTTCTACGGCAACGAGTCCGGCAGCAAGACCGCGTCGGGCCAGCGCTTCAACCAGAACGCCATGACCGCAGCGCACCGTTCGCTGCCGTTCGGCACCAAGCTGCGCGTCACCCACGGTGGCTCGAGCGTCGTCGTCACCATCAATGACCGTGGCCCGTTCATTCGCGGCCGCGTCCTCGACCTCTCCACCGGTGCTGCCCGCGCCATCGGCCTCACCGGCGCCGGCGTCGGCCGCGTCACCGCCGAGGTCGTCTCCTAAAGGCACCCGACGCGCCGCGCAGCATCCGTCCATCGGACATGAGCAGCTTGCTGCGCGCGTGAAACAAGCCCGCCGCCTTGGGGGACGGTGGGCTTTTTTGTTCTCTGTCATTCCGGGGCACGCGAAGCGTGAACTATGATGCGCAATTGCGCATCTGAGAATCCATCGGGCCGCAGAGTCTGCGGTGAAATGGATTCCGCCCGCGCCTTGCGGCGCGTTCCGGAATGACGATCGAGGGTGTGGCGGCCGTCTCTACAAAAAACTCTGCGGGTCGACGTCGACCTCGAGCTTTTGATTGCCCTTCGGCTTCGGGCTGACGGCGAGCCAGTTGCGCAAATAGTCCGAGAGGTCGAAGCCGCGCGCCGATTTCACCAGGATACGGAAGCGGTAGCGGCCCTTGATCACGGCGAGCGGCGCTTCCGCAGGCCCCAGCACCTGTACGCGCTCGTCGCGCGGCGCCAGCGCAACCAGCCTGCGGCCAAACCCTTCCGCGCTCGGACGGTCGCCCGCGGAGATGATCAGGCTCGCGAGCCGCCCGAACGGCGGATAGAGCGTGCGCTCGCGCAAATCGATCTCGCTGTCGTAGAAGGCCTCGCGGTCGCAGGCGATCAGCGCCTTCATCACGGGATGATCGGGCTGGTGCGTCTGGAGATAGCCGACGCCGCGGCCCTGCTCGCGCCCGGCACGGCCGATCACCTGGTTGAGCAATTGCCAGGTGCGTTCCGCCGCGCGCGGATCGCCATTGCTGAGGCCCAGATCCGCATCGATCACGCCGACCAGATTGAGCCGCGGGAAATTGTGACCCTTGGCCACGAGCTGCGTGCCGATGATGATGTCGACGCGGCCTTCGGCAATGTCATTCAGCTCCGAGCGCATCGCCTCGATCGAGGTGATGAGATCGCTCGACAGCACCATGGTGCGCGCCTCCGGGAACAGCGCAGCCGCCTCCTCCTGCAAGCGCTCGACCCCGGGCCCGACCGCAACCAGCGATTCCTCCGCCGCGCAATGCGGGCAGGCTTGCGGGCGCGGCATCGAGAAGCCGCAGTGATGACAGACCAGCCGCTGGCGGAAGCGATGGTCGACCAGCCAGGCGTCGCAAATGGTGCAGGCGAAGCGATGGCCGCAGGCGCGGCACAAGGTCAGCGGCGCGTAGCCGCGGCGATTGAGGAACAATAGCGCCTGCTCGCGCCGCTCGATTGCGGTCTTCATTTCGCCTGCAAGCCGGGGCGAGATGAAGCGGCCGCGCGCCGGCGGCTCGCGGCGCAGGTCGATCGCCTCGATATGCGGCAGGTGCTGACCGCCGAAGCGCGAGGGCAACGCGATGCGCTGATAGCGATTCTTGCGCGCATTGACCTCGGATTCGACCGAGGGCGTCGCAGATGCCAGCACGATCGGAATCTTGGCGATATGCGCCCGCACCACCGCCATGTCGCGGGCGTGATAATGCACGCCGTCATCCTGCTTGTAGGCCTGGTCGTGCTCCTCGTCGACGACGATGAGCCCGAGATTGGCGTAGGGCAAAAACAGCGCCGAGCGCGCGCCGACCACGACCGGCGCGCTGCCGTCCGAGATCGCGGCCCAGTTGCGCGCGCGTGTGCGCGGCGTCAGCTCCGAATGCCACTCCAGCGGCCGCACGCCAAAGCGCTGCGCGAAGCGGTCGAGGAACTGGCCGGTCAGCGCGATCTCCGGCATCAGGATCAGCGATTGCTTGCCGCGGCGGATGGCCTCGGCGATAGCCTCGAAATAGACCTCGGTCTTGCCCGAGCCGGTGACGCCGTCGAGCAGCGCGACGTGAAACGTGCCGTTGGCGGCGAGCGCGCGCATCGTATCGACCGCGGCACGCTGGAGCGGCGTGAAATCCGGCCGCCCAAAGTCCGGATCCGGGGCCGGCGGCGGTGGAGGCGGCGGCAACGGCTCGACCGTGAGCGTGCCTTCATCGACGAGGCCGTCGATCACGCCGGTCGAAACGCCGGCTTCCTTGGCGGCCTCGGATTTGCCGTGCAGCAGCCGATCCGACAGCAGCTCGATCACGCGCTGCCGTGCGGGCGTCAGCCGCTTTGGCGGATCGCCGACCAGGCGGACGCCGGCGCGCACCCGCTCGGGGCCGAGGTTTTCGCCCATCCTCAGGCACATGCGCAGCACCATGCCGCGCGGGCTCAGCGTGTAATTGGCGACCCAGTCGACCACCGAGCGCAGTTCGCCCTTCAGGGGCGGAAGATCGAGCTTCTCGCTGACATCCTTCAACCGGTTGTGCAGGCGTGGATCCGGACTGGTATTTTCCGCCCAGACCACCGCGAGCACCTCGCGCGGGCCAAGCGGCACGCCGATGAGATCGCCCGCCTTCAGCTCCATGCCGCGCGGCACGCGATAGGAATAGGTCTGGTCGAGCGCGACCGGCACCAGCACGTCGACCATACGGGTCGCGTTGGCGGAGGCGGTGCTGCTGCGCGGCGAATGATCCATCAATGGTCTTTGGACGAGGGAATCGGAACCCGGGGGCCTCAAGGCTAGCGTCGCGAGGCAGCCTTAGCGAACGATAAACGAGTGTGATGCGATATACTGAGTGGAATCACCACGTCCAGAGCTCATGAGCAAAGCGGCCGCCCCACCAATCGAGCTCGCCAGCGCCGATCCGTCGATCGCGCAGGAGATGGCGCGCTGGCTGTCACATCTCGGCGCCGAACGGCGGCTGTCCCCGAAGACGCTGGAGGCCTATGCCCGCGACTTGCGGCAATGCCTGAATTTCCTCTGCGCCCATTGGGGCGAGCGCGTGACGCTGGCACGCTTCGCCGCGCTTGAGGCCACCGACATCCGCGCCTTCATGGCGATGCGCCGCGCCGACGAGGTGTCCGGCCGCTCGCTGATGCGTGCGCTCGCGGGCCTGCGCTCCTTCGGCCGCTTCCTCGAGCGCGAAGGCAAGGGCAAGGTCGGCGCCCTGTCGGCAATCCGCGCGCCGAAGGTCTCAAAGAGCCTGCCAAAACCTCTTCCGATGGCATCCGCAAAGCGTCTTGCGGACGCCGACGAGCGCGCCGGCGAGGAGCGCGAGACCTGGATCCTGGCCCGCGATGCCGCCGTGATGGCGCTCTTGTACGGCTCAGGCCTGCGCATCTCCGAAGCGCTGGGCCTGAAGCGCCGCGAGGTGCCGAGGCCCGGCGAAGGCGACGTGCTCGTCGTCACCGGCAAGGGCAACAAGACCCGCATGGTGCCGGTGCTGCAAAACGTGCTTGGGCTCGTCCAGGAGTACGTTGCGATCTGCCCGTATCCGCTGCCTCCCGAGGGCCCAATTTTCCTTGGTGCGCGCGGTGGCCCGTTGAGCCCGCGCATTATCCAGCTCGCGATGGAGCGGCTGCGCGGCGCGCTCGGCCTGCCCGATAGCGCCACGCCGCACGCGCTCCGGCATTCCTTCGCCACGCATCTGTTGTCGCGTGGCGGTGACCTGCGCGCAATCCAGGAATTGCTCGGCCATTCCTCGCTCTCGACCACGCAGATCTACACCGGCATCGATTCCGAGCGGCTGCTGGAAGTCTATGCGAGCGCGCATCCGCGGCGGTGACACACTGACGTCATAACTTCCTTGCCTCTTGCGCGGCGCCCGCGGTTCGGTCAATCGTGGGGAACCGAGGCAGGAGGGACATCATGAGCGCACATGAAAGCATGGAGCACGCCGAACACGCCGAGCACGCGTCCGGCTCGAACAAGAAGATCGCCCTTCTGATCGCCGTGCTGGCGCTGTTCCTGGCGATCTCCGAGACGCTCGGCAAGGGCGCCCAGACCGAATCGATCAGCAAGAATGTCGAGGCCGCCAACCTCTGGGCGTTCTTCCAGGCCAAGAGCGTCCGCCGCACCGTGGTGGTAACCGCGGCCGAGCAGGGCAAGCTGACGCTGGGCTCCGCAACCGACGACGCCACCAAGGCCGCGGTGCAGAAGCAGATCGAGGACTGGCAGAAGACCGCGGCGCGCTACCGCTCCGAGCCGGAGACCGGCGAAGGCACCGAGCAGCTCGCCGAGAAAGCCAAGCACGCCGAGCATGAGCGCGACGAGGCGACCGCGAAGTATCATCACTTCGAGCTTGCGTCGGCCGCCTTCCAGATCGGCATCGTGCTGGCGTCAGCCACCATCATCACCGGCATATTCGCGCTCGCCTATGTCGGCGGCATCCTGACGCTCGCCGGCATCGTCATGACCGCGCTCGGCCTGTGGTGGCCGCATCTGGTGCATTTGCACTAAACGGTGTCGCGTAACGACGGCAAAGCAAATCGGCCGCCACACATTCCGCTGTCATGCCCCGGCTTTGACCGGGGCATCCAGTACGCCGCGGCTTCTCCGTATCCCACCGCTATCTCTGGATTGCCCGGTCAAGCCGGGCAATGACACCGAGTATGCGGCGAACCGCTAGCGCGCTTCGTGCACGCTCTTGCGGAAGCGCTGGATCAGGCGGAGTGTACGCGAGGACCAGCCTTCACCATTGCCGGTGATGAGCTCCCTGATGCGCTGCTTGATCGGATTGACGAGCTCGGCGGCCTTGGCGCGCAGCTTCAGCACCAGAGCATAGAGCCGCTCGAACCAGACCATCTCCATGAGCTTGTCGCGCGTCACGTCGAAGACGAAGGCGGTGACGCCGACGCCAAGCAGCTTCGCGAACAGGATCGTGAAGACCGCGCTGGTCCAGTATTCATGCGTGAGCAGCCACAGGCCGACCAGCTTGAGCGGAAACAGCGGGATGATGGGGACCGCGAACACGATGAGCGTCATGGCTGGCGACAGCGCATCGACGCGCTCGGACAGCCATTGCTTGAACCGAGCGAGCGGGATGATTGCGACAACCCGCGCGACGATTGGTTCCAGATGGTCCCACAGCCACGCTTCGATCAGGAAGATGATCGCCAGCAGAACCCAGACCGGTTGAAGAAGGCGGCGCAGCATGTGTTGTCCCGCCCGATTCGGCTCGGGGCGTGCCCTACATATGGATGGCCCGCTTGCCGACTGCAAGCGCAGCCTCCTTGATGGCCTCGGAGCGGGTCGGATGCGCGTGGCAGGTGCGCGCGAGATCTTCCGCACTGCCGCCAAACTCCATGAGAACGGCTGCTTCATGGATCATTTCGCCGGCTTCGCGGCCGATAATGTGCACGCCGAGCACGCGATCGGTCTTCGCATCTGCGAGAATCTTCACAAAGCCGTCCGTGGTCTGGTTGACCTTGGAACGGCCATTGGCGGTAAATGGAAACTTCCCGACGGTATAAGCCACACCAGCCTGCTTCAGTTCCTCCTCGGTCTTGCCGACGCAGGACACTTCGGGCGTGGTATACACGACGCCTGGGATAACGTCGTAGTTCACGTGACCGGCCTGACCGGCGATGATCTCGGCAACAGCCACGCCTTCATCCTCGGCCTTGTGCGCGAGCATGGGGCCCGCGACGACGTCGCCGATGGCATAGACGCCCTTCACGCTGGTGGCGAAATGCGGATCGATCTGGACGCGGCCCCGATTGTCCAGCGCAACGCCGGCTTCCTTCAGGCCCAGCCCATCCGTGTACGGCACGCGGCCGATGCAGACGAGAACGACATCGGCTTCCAGCGTCTCTGCGGCGACGCCGGCAGCGGGCTCGATCGTCGCCTTCAGCGTCTTGCCCGACGTGTCGACGCCCGTGACCTTGGCGCCGAGCTTGAACGCAAATCCCTGCTTCTCCAGGATGCGCTGGAATTGTTTTGCGATCTCGCCGTCCATGCCGGGCATGATGCGGTCCAAAAATTCCACGACGACGACTTCGGCACCGAGACGTTGCCAGACCGAGCCGAGCTCGAGCCCGATCACGCCGGCGCCGACGATCAGCAGCTTGCCGGGGACCCTGTCCAGCGACAGCGCGCCGGTCGACGACACGATGCGTTTCTCGTCGATCTCGATGCCCTTGAGGCGCGCGATGTCGGAACCGGTGGCGATGACGATGCTCTTGGTCTCGATCGTCAGCGACTTGCCGTCAACGGACACCTCGACCTTGCCGGTGCCGAGAATCTTTCCGGCGCCCTTCAGCACGTCGATCTTGTTCTTCTTCATCAGGAACTCGACGCCCTTGACGTTGCCGTCGATGCCCTGCTGCTTGAAGTTCATCATCGAAGGCAGATCGAGCTTCGGCGCGGAGACACTGACGCCCATCTTGGCGAAAGAGTGCCCGGCCTCCTCGAACATTTCCGAGGCGTGCAGTAGCGCCTTGGAGGGCATGCAGCCGACATTCAGGCAGGTGCCGCCGAGGGTGGCGTTCTTTTCCACCACCGCGACTTTCATGCCGAGCTGGCTTGCGCGCACCGCGCAGACATAACCGCCCGGTCCGGTGCCGATGACGACGAGATCGTAGGTAGCCATGAGAGGAAGTCCCGTAAGTTTGGCGTGAAAGGATGTGTCAGCGTCCGCCGGACACATCGAGAATGGCTGAGGTGACGTAGGAGGCATCGTCCGACATCAGCCAGACGATGGCGTTGGCGATTTCCTCCGCGGTGCCGACGCGCTTCATCGGCACCATATGCGCCAGACGGTGGGCGCGGTCGGGCTCGCCGCCGGCGGCGTGGATTTCGGTGTCGATCAGGCCGGGGCGAATGCCGGCGACGCGGATGCCTTCGGCGGCAACCTCATAGCCAAGGCCGATGGTGAAGGAATCGATCGCGCCCTTGGACGCCGCATAGTCGACATAGGTGTTCGGCGCACCGAGCTTGGCAGCCACCGATGACAGATTGACGATGACGCCGCCCTGGCCGCCGTGTTTCGTAGACATCCGCTTCACAGCTTCGCGCGCGCATAGAATGCTGCCGGTGACGTTGACGGCCATCACGCGCTGGATGCGCTCGGCTGACATCTCGTCGACACGCACGCCGCTCGTCCCGACAATACCGCCATTGTTGACGAGCGCGCCGAGCGTGCCGAACTGATCGGCAGCCTCGAACAGCATCAGGATATCGCTTTCCTCGGCGACATCGCACTTCACCGCAATGGCCTTGCCGTTGCTGGCCTCGATCTGGGCGACGACCTCGTCCGCGGCCACCTTGTTGCTGGCATAGCCGACAACGATACGGAAGCCGCGCGCCGCGGCGGCGATCGCGGTCGCTCGCCCGATGCCGCGGCTGCCGCCGGTGATGATCGCAACCCTATCCGTCACGCGCGCCTCCATGGTTCGACACGCGCCGTCGCGTCGTGGCGACGGCGCTCGCAGAGCATCAGCGATCAGAGATCGAGCACCAGCCGCGCCGGATCTTCCAGGCTCTCCTTGACGCGCACCAGGAAGGTCACGGCTTCCTTGCCGTCGATCACGCGGTGATCATAGGACAGCGCCAGATACATCATCGGGCGCACTTCGATCTTGCCGCCGATCACCATCGGCCGCTCCTGGATCTTGTGCATGCCCAGAATGCCGGACTGCGGCGCATTCAGGATCGGCGTCGACATCAGCGAGCCGTAGATGCCGCCATTGGTGATGGTGAAGGTGCCGCCCTGCATCTCGTCGATCTTGAGCTGGCCGTCGCGGGCGCGGCGCCCGAAATCGGCGATGCCCTTCTCGATGTCGGCGATCGACTTGTTATCACAGTCGCGCACGACCGGCACGACCAGGCCCTTGTCGGTGCCGACGGCGACGCCGATGTGATAGTAGTCCTTGTAGATCAGGTCGGTGCCGTCGATCTCGGCGTTGACGGCCGGGATATCCTTCAGCCCCTGCACGACGGCCTTGGTGAAGAAGCCCATGAAGCCGAGCTTCGAGCCGTGCTTCTTCTCGAATGCGTCCTTGTAGTGCGCGCGCAACGCCATGACGTTGGTCATGTCGACCTCGTTGAAGGTCGTCAGCATCGCCGCGGTGTTCTGCACGTCCTTGAGGCGGCGCGCGATGGTCTGGCGCAGCCGGGTCATCTTGACGCGCTCTTCGCGGGCGGCGGCGTCGGCGGGCGACGGTGCGCGCACCTGCACGGCGGCGGCCGGCTGATTGACCGGGGTCGGCGCGGAAGCCGCACGCTCGATCGCGGCGAGCATGTCGCCCTTGGTGACGCGGCCGTCCTTGCCGGAGCCGGGAACGGTCGAGGCGTCAATGCCGGTCTCGGCGGAGAGTTTTCGCACGGACGGCGCCAGCGGCGCATCGGCCGGCGGCGCCTTCGCGGCCGGAGCCGGAGCGGCAGCAGCGGCGACGGGCGCAGCGGCAGCGGCGGGCTTGGCGGGAGCAGCGGCCGGCTTGGCGGCGCCGGCGGCGCCTTCGGTGATCTGGCCGAGCAGCGCACCGACCGCAACGGTCGCGCCGTCGGCGGCAACGATCTCGCTCAGCGTGCCGGCGGACGGCGCCGGGACTTCGATGGTGACCTTGTCGGTCTCGAGCTCCACCAAGGGCTCGTCGACGGCGACGGGATCGCCGGCCTTCTTGAACCAGCGGCCGATGGTGGCCTCGGTGACGGATTCGCCGAGGGTCGGCACACGAATTTCAGTCATGGTCTTTTCCTTAAGGGATCGCCAATGCGGTCGTGAATTTTCAGGTGTCACAGGCCGTGCGAAAAGCAGGCCATCCAGCAAGCCGGGACGTTCGCATTCAGAACGGACGTCGCGACGCACTGGATGCCCCGCTCGCGCGGGGCATGACGCAGTTCGAAAAAGTTCAGCTCAATGCTTCGTCCAGGAACGCCTTCAGCTGCGCCTGATGCTTGGACATCAGACCAGTGGCGGTCGCGGCGGAGGCGGCGCGGCCGACATAACGCGGACGCCGGCTCACGCCGTGCACCTGGTTCAGCACCCATTCCAGATAGGGCTCGATGAAGTGCCACGCACCCATGTTGCGCGGCTCTTCCTGGCACCAGATCACCTCGGCCTTCTTGAAGCGCAACAGCTCGGCAACCAGCGCCTTCAGCGGCACCGGATAGAGCTGCTCGACGCGCAACAGGTAGATGTCGTCGATGCCGCGCTTCTCGCGCTCCTCGTAGAGATCGTAATAGACCTTGCCCGAGCAGAGCACGATGCGGCGGATTTTTTCGTCCGGAACGAGCTTGACGGCCTCGTTCGGCAGCATCTGGGCGTCATCATAGAGGATGCGGTGGAAGGTCGTATCCTTCGCGAGCTCCTCCAGGCGCGACACCGCCCGCTTGTGACGCAGCAGCGACTTCGGCGTCATCACGATCAGCGGCTTGCGGATCTCGCGATGGAGCTGGCGCCGCAGCACGTGGAAGTAATTTGCCGGCGTGGTCGGGTAGACCACCTGCATGTTGTCTTCGGCGGACATCTGCAAGTAACGCTCGAGACGCGCCGAGGAGTGCTCCGGGCCCTGGCCCTCATAGCCGTGCGGCAAGAGGCAGACGAGGCCGGACATGCGCAGCCATTTGCGCTCGCCCGAGGAGATGAACTGGTCGAACACGACCTGGGCGCCGTTGGCGAAGTCGCCGAACTGCGCTTCCCACAGCGTCAGCGTGTTCGGCTCAGCGAGTGAATAGCCGTATTCGAAGCCGAGCACGGCTTCTTCCGAGAGCAGCGAGTTGATGACCTCGTAATGGCCCTGCTCGTGGCCGAGATGGTTGTACGGCGTGTAACGGCTCTCGTCCTCCTGGTCGATCAGGACCGAGTGGCGCTGCGAGAAGGTGCCGCGCTCGGAATCCTGGCCCGACAGGCGGACATGATGGTTCTCGTTGAGCAGTGTGCAGAACGCCAGTGCCTCGCCGGTCGCCCAGTCGATGCCGACGCCGGTGTCGATCGCCTTGGAGCGGTTGTCGAGGAAGCGCTGGATGGTACGGTGAACGCGAAAACCGTCCGGCACCTTGGTGATCTTGCGGCCGATTTCCTTCAGCTCGGCGGTGTCGACGCCGGTGACGCCGCGCCGTGCATCTTCTTCCTGATCGGCGATCTTGAAACCGGCCCATTTGCCGTCGAGCCAGTCGGCTTTGTTCGGCTTGTAGGAGGTGCCGGCCTCGAACTCGGCATCGAGCCGCGCGCGCCAGTCGGCCTTGGCCTTGTCGACCTCGCCCTCGGTCATCACGCCTTCGCTCACGAGGCGGCGGGCGTAAAGCTCCAGCGTCGTGGGATGAGCCGCGATCTTCTTGTACATCACCGGCTGGGTGAACGCGGGCTCGTCGCCCTCGTTATGGCCATGCCGGCGATAGCAGAACATGTCGATGACGACAGGCTTGTGGAACTTCTGCCGGAACTCGGTCGCGACCTTGGCCGCGAACACGACGGCTTCCGGATCGTCGCCGTTCACGTGGAAGATCGGCGCGTCGATCATCTTCGCCACGTCGGACGGGTAAGGCGAAGAGCGGGAGTAGCGCGGATAGGTGGTGAACCCGATCTGGTTGTTGACGATGAAGTGCACGGAGCCGCCGGTCCGATAGCCCTTCAGGTCCGACAGGCCGAAGCATTCCGCGACGACGCCCTGGCCGGCGAACGCCGCGTCGCCATGCATCAGCAGCGGCATCACCGAAATGCGCTGGTCCGGCGGATCGCCGTGCTGGTCCTGCTTGGCGCGGACCTTGCCGAGCACCACGGGATCGACGATCTCGAGATGCGAGGGGTTCGCGGTCAGCGACAGATGGATGCGGTTGCCGTCGAACTCGCGGTCCGAGGACGCGCCGAGGTGATACTTGACGTCACCCGAACCTTCCACCGCGTCCGGGTTGGCCGAGCCGCCCTTGAACTCGTGGAACAGCGCGCGATGCGCCTTGCCCATCACCTGCGTCAGCACGTTGAGGCGGCCGCGATGCGGCATGCCGACCACGACTTCCTTCACGCCGAGATTGCCGCCACGCTTGATGATCTGCTCGAGCGCCGGGATCAGCGACTCGGCGCCGTCGAGACCGAAACGCTTGGTGCCGGTGAACTTGGTGTCGCAGAATTTCTCGAAGCCTTCGGCTTCGACCAGCTTCGTCAGGATCGCGCGGCGACCTTCGCGGGTGAACGAGATCTCCTTGTCCGGTCCTTCGATGCGCTCCTGGATCCAGGCCTTCTGCGCAGCGTTGCTGATGTGCATGAACTCGACGCCGAGCGTCTGGCAGTAGGTGCGCTCGCAGATCGCGGTGATCTCGCGCAGCGTCGCATATTCGAGGCCGAGCACGTGATCGAGGAAGATCTTGCGGTCGAAATCGGCTTCGCTGAAGCCGTAGGTGCGGGGGTCAAGCTCTTCGCGATTGCGCGGGGCCTCGATGCCGAGCGGGTCGAGCTTGGCGTGGAAGTGGCCGCGCATGCGGTAGGAGCGGATCAGCATCAGCGCGCGGACGGAATCGCGCGTGGCCTGGAGCACTTCGGCGGAAGAAATGCCGACGCCCTTGTCGCCCCCCTTGGCCTGTGCCTTGGCGGCGATCTTGCTGCCGACCGCCTTCTCGACTTCCGCCCAATTGCCGTCGAGGGCGGAGGTGAGGTCGTCCTGCGGCGTCAGCGGCCAGTTGGCGCGCCCCCAGGACGGGCCCTGGGCGTTCCGGCGGACGTCGTCCGGCTGGTCCTTCAGGCTCTTGAAGAACTCCTGCCACTCGGCGTCGACCGAGGACGGATCCTTCTCGTAGCGGGCGTAGATTTCGTCGATGTAGGTGGCGTTGGTGCCCTGCAAAAAGGAGGAGAGGGCAAAGGCTGCGTTCGCGTCTTGGCGAGACATACTTGAGTTCCTGGCGATTTCGGTTCGCGCATAACAAACGGCGCTCGCGCTGAGCTCCCCGGCAGAGGCTCAGCGCGACAGGCACCATTTATCCTATTTGCTGCGAAACTTCGCCCGGAAAAGCACGAAGGAGTGAATTAGTCCTTCAATTTTTCGGCAAGCGTATGCCCGAGGCGGGCGGGAGACGGCGACACTGTAATCCCTGCCGATTTCATCGCGTCGGTCTTGGAACCGGCGTCGCCCTTGCCGCCCGAGATGATCGCGCCGGCATGGCCCATACGACGGCCGGGAGGTGCGGTAACGCCGGCGATGAAGCCGACCATCGGCTTCTTGCGGCCGCGCTTGGCCTCGTCCTTGAGGAACTGGGCGGCGTCCTCCTCGGCGGAACCGCCGATCTCGCCGATCATGATGATCGACTCGGTCTTGGGGTCGGCGAGCAGCATTTCCAGCACGTCGATGAACTCGGTTCCCTTGACCGGGTCGCCGCCGATGCCGACCGCGGTGGTCTGGCCGAGGCCTTCCTGCGAGGTCTGGAACACGGCTTCATAGGTCAGGGTGCCGGAGCGGGAGACGATGCCGACGCTGCCGGTCTTGAAGATGTTGGCCGGCATGATGCCGATCTTGCACTCGCCGGCGGTCATGACGCCCGGGCAGTTCGGCCCGATCAGACGCGACTTGGAGCCGGCCAGCGAACGCTTCACCCGCACCATGTCGATGACCGGAATGCCCTCGGTGATGCAGACGATCAGCGGCATCTCGGCGTCGATGGCCTCGCAGATCGCATCGGCCGCGCCCGGCGGCGGCACGTAGATTACCGACGCATCGGCGCCGGTCTTCTCACGCGCCTCGCGCACAGTGTCGAACACCGGCAGTCCCAGATGCGTCGAGCCGCCTTTGCCCGGCGAGGTGCCGCCGACCATCTTGGTGCCGTAGGCAACCGCGGCCTCCGAGTGGAAGGTGCCGTTCTTGCCGGTAAAGCCCTGGCAGATGACCTTGGTGTTCTTGTCGATCAGGATGGACATGAGGTCTGCTTTCGCGAAACTAACAGTGTGAGGTCAGTGGATGCGACGATAGACGCCGGTGAGCACGTCGGCCCAGCCTTCTGCGTCCGGCGAGAACTGGATCTTCAACGAATAGGCATTATCGTCGATGATCTCGTAGATGTGGCGCGCATTGCCGCGCAGCGAGCCGCGCACCAGCGTCAAGGTCTTGCCGACCCAGCCGCCGGAAGCGGGCGAGGGCGGCGTGTAGCCGAGCGAGTCGTACCAGAACAATTTGTAGGTCCGGTCGTCGCGGTCGTAGGTGAAGATGCCGTGGGTGGCGAAGGCCTGCTTGCCGTCGCGCATCTGGACCGAGTCCTGGACCAGGTAGAAGCCGTTGAGATCCATGCGTGCCACGGTGCGCGAGGTGGCCGGTCCGCCGGCGATCCAGCGCGACGGAAAGACCACCTCTTCGCCATTCCATTCGCCGGCGAACGCCGCAAGGCGTGCATGCTCCGGCAGCGGGGACGATGCAGCGAGATGGTCTTGGGTCATGGCCTTAGCCTCCCTTGACGGCCTTCACGATCTTCTGCGCGGCGTCGTCGAGATTGTCGGCCGGCACCACGTTCAGGCCGGATTCACGGATGATCGTCTTGCCCAGTTCGACATTGGTGCCCTCGAGGCGAACCACCAGCGGCACGCTGAGGCCGACCTCGCGCACGGCGGCCGTGACGCCTTCGGCGATCACGTCGCACTTCATGATACCACCGAAGATGTTGACGAGAATGCCCTTCACGTTGGGATCCGCGGTGATGATCTTGAACGCGGCTGCAACCTTCTCCTTGCTGGCGCTGCCGCCGACGTCGAGGAAGTTGGCCGGCGCCATGCCGTAGAGCTTGATGATGTCCATCGTCGCCATGGCGAGACCGGCGCCGTTGACCATGCAGCCGATATTGCCGTCGAGGGTGACGTAGTTGAGGTCGTATTTCGACGCCTCGATTTCCTTGGCGTCCTCCTCGGTCTCGTCGCGCAGCGCCAGCACCTCGGGATGACGGAACAGCGCGTTGTCGTCGAACGACACCTTGGCGTCGAGCACGCGGAGCTGGCCCTGCTTGGTCACGACCAGCGGGTTGATCTCCAGCATCGACATGTCCTTGGCGACGAAGGCGGCATAGAGCTGCGCGGTGAGCTTCTCGGCCTGCTTGGCGAGATCGCCGGAGAGTTTCAGCGCGTTCGCGACGGTGCGGCCATGGTGGCCCATGATGCCGGTGGCGGGATCGATCGAGAAGGTGACGATCTTCTCAGGGCTGTTGTGCGCGACGTCCTCGATGTTGACGCCGCCTTCGGTCGACACCACGAAGGAGACCCGCGAGGTCTCGCGGTCGACCAGGATCGAGAGATAGAATTCCTTGTCGATGTCGGAGCCATCCTCGATGTAGAGGCGGTTGACCTGCTTGCCGGCGGGGCCGGTCTGGATCGTCACGAGCGTGGCGCCGAGCATCTGCTTGGCGAATTCGGTGACCTCCGCGGCCGACTTGGCGATGCGGACACCGCCCTTGTCGCCGGCCGAGGCTTCCTTGAACTTGCCCTTGCCGCGGCCGCCGGCGTGGATCTGGCTCTTCACCACCCAGACCGGGCCGGGCAGAGCCTTGGCCGCGCCCTCGGCGTCGGCCGGCTTCAGGACCGGGACGCCCTTGGAGATCGCCACGCCGAACTCGCTCAGCAGCGCTTTGGCCTGGTATTCATGGATATTCATATGGTCGCTCCCTGAACCCGCGGGCGGTGACCCGATGGGCCCACCTCAGTCTTGTGGCTGGCATACCATATACCACAGGAACTGCAACCCGGATTCTTTGACATCGAGATCTCTGGACTGCGGACCCGAAACCCGCTCAACGCGGGCCCCGGAAATGAAACCGCCGAAGACCGGTTTTCGATCTTCGGCGGGATTGTTGCGCTTAGCGGCCGAGAAGATCGGGCGCGATCTTCTTGCAGGCGTCCACGAGACCCTGCACCGCGCCGACCGACTTGTCGAAGGCCTCGCGGTCCTTGCCGGCAAGCTCGATCTCGACGACGCGCTCGACGCCCTTGGAGCCGATCACGACGGGCACGCCGACATACATGTCCTTCACGCCGTATTCGCCGTTGAGGTAGGCGGCGCTGGCCAGCACGCGCTTCTTGTCGCGCAGGTAGCTCTCGGCCATCGCGATCGCGGAAGCCGCCGGCGCATAGAAGGCGGAGCCGGTCTTGAGCAGGTTGACGATTTCGGCGCCGCCGTTGCGGGTGCGGTCGACGATCTCGTCGAGGCGCGCCTGCGAGGTCCAGCCCATCTTGACGAGGTCGGGCAGCGGAATGCCGGCAACCGTGGAGTACTTCACCAGCGGCACCATGGTGTCGCCATGGCCGCCGAGCACGAAGGCGGTGACGTCCTCGACCGAGACGTTGAACTCGTCGGCCAGGAAGTAGCGGAAGCGCGATGAATCCAGCACGCCGGCCATGCCGACGACCTTCTTGTGCGGCAGGCCCGAGGCCTTCTGCAGCGCCCAGACCATGGCGTCGAGCGGATTGGTGATGCAGATGACGAAGGCGTCGGGGGCGTACTTCTTGATGCCGGCGCCGACCTGCTCCATGACCTTGAGGTTGATGGAGAGGAGGTCATCGCGGCTCATGCCGGGCTTGCGCGGCACACCGGCAGTGACGATGCAGACCTTGGCGTTATCGAGCGCCTCGTAGGAATTGGCGCCGGTGTAGTGGGTGTCAAAACCGTCGACCGGCGAGGACTGCGCGATGTCGAGCGCCTTGCCCTGCGGCACGCCCTCGGCGATGTCGAACATCACGACGTCGCCCAGTTCTTTCAGGCCGATGAGGTGAGCCAGCGTTCCGCCGATCTGGCCGGAGCCAATCAAAGCAATCTTGTCGCGCGCCATGTGAACCTGTCCTTTAGGCATCCGAAGGAGGGGAAAACTGACAGGGTGGTTATCCCTTTCGCTTCCCCCGTTCAAGTCGCCGGATGCCCAATTGTCGGGCTTGCCGAGTATACGAGCGCAACCTTGTCATTCCGGGGCGCGACGAAAGTCGCGAACCCGGAATCTCGCGCCACGACTTCGGGATTCCGGGTTCGCCCGCGAAGGGCGGGCGCCCCGGAATGACGACCTTGGCGACAGAATAATTAGGACTTAAGTCTCCACCAGCCCCTTGGTGGAGCCGCTGGCAGTGGAATCCTTGCGGCCATGGGGCAGTGCCAGATAGGATTCCGAGCTCATCTCGATCAGGCGCGACGAGGTCCGCTTGAACTCGTTGGCCTCGTTGCCTTCGTGGGCGAGATAGAGCGATATCGGGTTGGCATCGGCCGAGGCCATCAGCTTCACGGCATTGTCATAGAGCGTATCGATCAGCGTAATGAAACGCTTGGCGGCGTTGCGCTGAGAGACGTCCATCACTGGAATATGGTCGACCAGGATGGTGTGATAATCGTGCGCAAGCCTGAGGTAATCGGATGCGCCGAGCGGTCTTTCGCAGAGATCCGCAAATCCGAACCGCGCCACGCCATGGGCCGAGCACGGCACGTGCAGGATGCGCCCCTTGATCGAAATATCGCGCGACTTGCATTTGGCGCCGCCGGTCATCTTCGACCAGGCGCGGTCGAGCGCCGTGTCCGCGTCGGCGTCCGCCGGCGTCAGCCACATCGGCACGCCCTGGAGTTTCTCCAGCCGGAAATCGGTGCGCGCGTCCAGCCGCAGCACGTCCATGTGGTCGGTGATCTGCTTGATGAACGGCAGGAACAGCGAACGATTCAGACCGCCCTTGTAGAGATCGTCGGGCGCGACGTTGGAGGTCGCGACCACCACGGTGCCGAACTCGAGCAGCTTTGCGAACAGGCGGCCGAGGATCATCGCGTCGGCGATGTCGGTGACGTGGAATTCGTCGAAGCAGAGCAGCCAGCTCTCCTCGAAGATCGCGTTCGCCGTCAGCGCGATGACGTCGCCGTCGGCGATCTCGCCGCGTGCGATGTTCTGGCGATAGCCGTAGATGCGCTCATGTACTTCGGCCATGAACTCGTGGAAATGCGCGCGCCGCTTGTGCTCGACGGAGGCGTGCTGGAAGAACAGGTCCATCAGCATGGTCTTGCCGCGGCCGACCTCGCCATGGACGTAGAGCCCGCGCGGCGCCTCGTCCTTGTCGCTGCTGAACAAACGGCTGAGCAGGCCTTGCTTGCGCGCGGGCTTGTAGCTCGCGAGCCGCTGGTCCAGCGCCGCATAGGCTTCGGCGACTTCGGCTTGTGCGGCGTCGGGCTCGATCGCGCCCGAGGCAATCTCAGCCTGATACGCCTCGCGGAATGGGGAACTGGGGGTCGAGAGCATGGCCCTTTACCGCCAGAGACGGGGGCAAATTGCAACCGTGTATTGGCGCAACGACGTATGCGCTTCTTCATGCTTCCTCGGGTTCTCCTCCACCTGCTGCCACGACGTCACCTCGAACCGAGCGATCCCACCCCTTGCTTTCTCACCTTGCCTTTGCAGAAGGTAGAATATACCTAAGGAGGAACCAAGGAACCTTACATGGCACTCAGCATCAAGGACCACGAAACCGAGCTATTGGCGCGGAATCTGGCGAAATTGACCGGCGAGAACATCACCACCGCGACCAAGCGCGCCATCGAGGAGCGATTGCACCGCCTCGGCAGCCAATCCCGCAAGACCGCTCTGTTGGAAGACATGGCGGAGATCCGGCGGCGCTGGAGCGAGATGCCCGTGGTCGATGACCGAACGCCGGAAGAGATCCTCGGCTATGACGAGCACGGATTCCCGCGCTGATGGTGATCGACACATCGGCGATTGTCGCAATCGCCCTCAACGAGCCGGACGCGTCACGGATGGAAATCCAGATTGCGGATGACCCGGTCCGACTGATCTCGGCAGCAACCGTGCTCGAAGCAGCGATGGTGCTTGAAACGCGGATGGGTGACGCGGGCGGGCGTGAGTTCGACCTTTGGCTGCTCAAGATCGGTGCCGAGATCGTTGCCGTCGACGCCGAACAGACCGATGCGGCACGACGCGCGTGGCGACGCTACGGAAAGGGACGTCACGCCGCTGCGCTGAACTACGGCGACTGCTTTTCCTATGCGCTGGCGGTGACCCGCAGCGAGCCGCTGCTGTTCAAGGGCGGCGGGGATTTTGCGAAGACTGATATCAGCCGGCCCGGCGTGGCGCCGCTGCGATAGCGACGCGACAAGCCGGGAGCGCTATGAAGCCTCACGGACACAACTCGTAGGCGTCCTCGACCACATACGGTCCGCCGCCGGTGGAGGCGCGGGACGAGAACAGCACGAAACGTTCCGCCGTGAACGCCTTGCTCGGAAAGTAGCCGCGCAGCGAGAGATAGTCGGCGACGTCCTGGTCGGAGGCGTCGTGCAGCCGGGCCAGCGTGACATGCGGGATGAATTTGCGGCCCTCGGGATCGAGGCCGATCCGCTGCATCATCCGTTCGAGCTCGGCCTGCAATTCGATCAGCGGCTTGCTCGGCGCAATGGTCGCGACCACCGCGCGCGGCTTGCGGCCGCCGAAACTCGTGAGGCCTTGCACCTTCACCTCGAACGGCTTGCGGTTGACGCGAAACAGCATCGAGGCGATTTCGTTGGCGGACATGCCGTCGATATCGCCGATGAAGCGCAAGGTGACGTGATAATTTTCGGGATCGATCCAGCGGGCGCCGGGAAGGCCGCCCCGCAAATTGGAAAGCGTCTGGCCGATCTCGGCCGGAATTTCCAGACCAGTGAACAAACGCGGCATCGTTTCGCACTCCCGATGCTTGGGCATGAACCTTGGGAAGGATCATATCCAAATTTTAGAGCCGGCGACGAATCACCGGTAACCTGATTCCTATCGCAGTTGTGTGACTCTGCGAAGCGCGACCCGTGAACGCTCGGGGTAACACTCACAGATAGTGTTAGCGCTGCCTGCTTTTCAACGCCGTTGCTCGCTTATGGTGCGCAAAAATGCCTCCACTGTGGGCACGATGTTCTTGACGATGATGTCGACGCCCGCCGCGGTCGGATGAATGCCGTCGGCCTGGTTGAGCTTGGCATCGGCCGCGACACCGTCGAGGAAGAACGGATAGAGCGGCACGTCGAATTTTTTCGCCAGATCCGGATAAATCGAATTGAAGCGCGCCGCATAGTCGGCGCCGTAATTCGGCGGCGCCAGCATGCCGCACAGCATCACCGCGATCTTGCGCGCCTTCAGGCGCGCGACGATGTCGGTCAGCGCGGCGCGCGTCAGGTCGGGATCGATGCCGCGCAACGCATCGTTGGCGCCGAGCTCGATGATCACGCCCTCGGTTCCGTCCGATACCGACCAGTCGAGGCGGTCGCGACCGCCTGAGGCGGTGTCGCCGGACACCCCGGCGTTGATCATATCAACGGCTATATCCTTGTTTTGCAAGACTTTTTGGAGCCGTGCGGGAAATGCCTCCTGGCCGGGAAGGCCAAGACCGGCACTCAAGGAATCACCGAGGACCACGAGCTTGATCGGTTTCGCCGCGGACTGTGCCTGGGCCCAGGCCGGATTCACCACCGTCATCAAAGCGAACATCAACACGGCTATGTGCATGAACAATCCGTAACGCCTCTCGACCGCGCCAGCGGAGTTGCCATATGACCGGACCATGGACAGTCGCATCGAATCCTCTTCGCTCGCCGGCACCACGCCGGACACCATCGCCATCTCCAACGTCAATCTCTCATTGGGCACGGGCGCGGCACGCGTTCACATCCTCAAGGATATCAGCCTGCGGATCGGCCGTAGCGAGACGGTCGGCCTGATCGGCCCGTCAGGCTCGGGCAAATCCACGCTGCTGATGGTGATGGCGGGGCTGGAGCGTCCTGATAGCGGAGAGGTGGTGGTGAACGGCACGCCTTTCAATGCCCTCGACGAGGATGCGCTCGCCCGCTTCCGCGGCCGCCAGGTCGGCATCGTCTTCCAATCCTTCCACCTGATCCCGACCATGACGGCGCTGGAGAACGTCGCGGTGCCGCTCGAACTCGCCGGAAATCCCGATGCCGCCAAGCGCGCCGCGCAGGAGCTGCAATCGGTCGGGCTCGGCGACCGCCTGCATCACTATCCGACGCAACTCTCGGGCGGCGAGCAGCAGCGCGTCGCGCTCGCCCGCGCGCTGGCGCCCGATCCCGCGATCCTCGTCGCCGACGAGCCGACCGGCAATCTCGACGAGACGACCGGCAAGCAGATCGTCGATCTCCTGTTCGGCAAGCATGCCGAGCGCGGCATGACGCTAGTGCTGGTCACGCACGATTCCTCGCTGGCGCATCGCTGCGATCGCGTGATCCGCCTGCGTTCGGGGCGCATCGACACGCAGTCGACGCAAGCATGAGCAGCGCGGCTGAACCGTTTGCGCGCCCCAATGGGGTCGCGCTGTCGCTGCGCTACGCGCTGCGCGAATTGCGTGGAGGCCTGCGCGGCTTCTACGTCTTCATCGCCTGCATCGCGCTTGGCGTGATGGCGATCGCCGGCGTCGGCTCGGTGTCGGCGAGCCTCAGCGATGGGCTGGCGCGCGAAGGCCGCACGCTGCTCGGTGGCGACGCCTCCTTCGTGCTGTTTCAGCGCGAGGCGAAGCCCGAAGAGGTCGCCTTCCTGCGCTCGCGCGGCACTGTGTCGATCGCCGCGACCCTGCGCGGCATGGCGCGCTCGTCTGAGGGCAAGCTGGCGCTGGTCGAGATGAAGGCGGTCGACGACACCTATCCGATGCTCGGGCAGTTGACGCTAGCGCCGCAGATGCCACTCTCCGATCTTCTCGCGGAGCGCGACGGCGCATTCGGCGCCGCTGCCGATCCGACGCTGCTGGCGCGGCTCTCCCTCAAGACCGGCGACCGTGTCACCATCGGGTCCGCGACCTTCCAGATCCGCAGCACGGTCGAGGCCGAGCCCGACAAGCTTGCCGGCGGCATCGGCTTCGGCCCGCGGTTCCTGATCAGCGAGGCCGGCCTGCACGCCACGGGCCTGATCCAGCCCGGCAGCCTGGTGCGCTGGGTCTACCGGGTGAAGCTGCCGGACACCGCCAACAGCGAGCGCGCCACCGACGCCTTCATCGCCGATGCGCGCAACGCCGCACCGCAGGCCGGCTGGGAGGTCCGCAGCCGCTCCAATGCCTCGCCGCAGCTCGAACGCAACATCAGCCGGTTCACGCAGTTCCTGACGCTGGTCGGCCTCGCCGCGCTGCTGGTTGGCGGCGTCGGCGTCGCCAATGCCGTGAAGAGCCATATCGACCGCCGGCTCGAGGTGATCGCGGCCTTGAAGGCCGTCGGCGCAACGGGGCGCGACGTGTTCGGCATCTATCTCGCGCAGGTTCTACTGCTTGCTGCGATCGGCTCGGTGATCGGGCTTGCGCTCGGTGCCGCGATGCCCTTCGCCATCGTCGGCCTGTTCGGAAAGCTGCTGCCGCTGCCGGTGGTGCCGGCCGTGCACGCCGACGAGCTCGCGCTGTCCTTCGTCTATGGCCTGCTCACCGCGCTCGCCTTCGGCCTGTGGCCGCTCGGGCGCGTGCATGACGTGCCGGTCGCAGCCCTGTTCCGCGATACCATCAGCAACGAATGGCACCGGCCGCGCTGGCGCTATCTCGCCTTCATGGGCGTCGTCGTGGCCCTGCTCGTCGCCGTCGTGATCGGGCTGTCGTTCGACAAGCGCATCGCCGCGGTGTTCGTGCTCTCCTCCGTCGTCGTGTTCGCGCTGCTCCGCGGCGTCGCCGCCTTGCTGATGGCGATCGCGCGGCGGCTGCCCCGCACGCGGCTGCCGATGCTGCGGCTCGCGATCGCCAACATCCACCGGCCGGGCGCGCTGACGCCTTCGGTCGTGCTGTCGCTGGGACTTGGGCTCGCGGTGCTCGTCACCATCACCCAGATCGACGGCAATCTGCGCCGGCAGTTCTTGGCGGCGCTCCCGGACCACGCCCCGTCCTTCTACTTTATCGACATACCGAGCACGCAGGCCGCCCAGTTCGACCTCTATCTGCGCCAGATCGTGCCGGACGCGAAGGTCGAAGACGTGCCGATGCTGCGCGGGCGGATCGTCGCCGCGCGCGGCGTCCGCGCCGAAGACCTGAAGCCTTCGACCGATTCCGAATGGGTGCTGCAAAGCGACCGCGGCCTGACCTATACCGGTGAGTTGCCAAAAGGCTCCAAGGTCATCGAGGGCGAATGGTGGGGCGCCGACTATTCCGGCCCGCCGCTGGTCTCGATGGAGAAGAAGATCGCCGACGGGCTCGGGCTGAAGATCGGCGACGAGGTCGTGGTCAACGTGCTCGGCCGCGACATCCCGGCCAGGATCGGCAATCTGCGCAACATCGACTGGCAGGGGCTCGGCATCAATTTCGTTCTCGTGTTCTCGCCGAACGCCTTCAAGGGCGCCCCGCATACCCACATCGCGACGCTGACGGAAGCCGGCGGTGACGCCGCCGGCGACGGCAAGATCATCAAGCAGGTGGCCGACGCCTACCCGATGGTGACCAGCGTCCGCGTGCGTGAGGTGATGGAGACGGTCGGCTCGGTCGTGACCAATCTGGCGCTGGCGATCCGCGGCGCCAGCGCCGTGACCCTGATCTCGGCGATCCTGGTGCTGGGTGGGGCGCTTGCCGCCGGCCACCGCCACCGGGTCTATGATGCCGTGATCCTGAAGACGCTGGGAGCGACCCGGCTGCGGCTGCTCGGCGCCTATGCGCTTGAGTATCTCCTGATCGGGCTTGCCACCGCGGTGTTTGGCGTGACCGCCGGCAGCATCGCGGCCTGGATGATCGTGACGCGCGTAATGACGCTGAGCTTCGTCTGGCAGGCCGGCAGCGCGGCCGGCGTGGTCGCAGCGGCCCTGGTCGTCACCGTCGGGCTTGGGCTCGCCGGCACGCTGCTGGCGTTGAACAAAAAGCCCGCCACGGTGTTGCGGAATTTGTGACAAAATGTAGCGGGTCGCCGCGCCGTTGCAGAATCGCCCGATTCCTGCGGTTAACCACGCCCGCTCGCCAGGATTGTGGCTAAGGGCGACATTCAGCCGCGCGTGGACGGTTGCAGCGAATGTGTTAGTTTCCCACATATCGATTGGGTTCGGAGCCCCGATTGTTAGCCAAAATTTAGTCGGCAGGCATCGGTATCCGAGATAGAGTTTGACGAACCGGCGGCATGGCGACCCTCATGCCGGACCGGCCAACCAACGGGAATTCGACCATGTCGGACCTAGACCGTAACTACGCTTCTCCTTTCGGCAGGGCCGCCGGGCGTGTTGACGCCGCGACGGTCGACGCCGGTCTGCGCGCCTACATGCTGCGCATCTACAACTACATGAGCGTTGGCCTGGCCATCACCGGCCTGGCCGCGCTCGGCGTCTACATGGCCGCCGTGACGGATGTTCCGACTCCGGAAGCCGTCCGCGTCGGCAAGCTGTTCCTGACGCCGTTCGGCTACGCGATGTTCGTGAGCCCGCTGAAATGGCTGTTCATGCTGGCGCCGCTCGCCATGGTGTTCGTGATTTCGGCCGGTATCAACCGTCTCGCTCCTTCGACCGCCCAGATCCTGTTCTGGGTGTTCGCGGCGCTGATGGGCATCTCGCTGTCCTCGATCTTCCTGGTGTTCACGCACACCTCGATCGTGCGGGTATTCTTCATCACCGCGGCCACGTTTGGCGCGCTGAGCCTCTATGGCTACACCACCAAGCGTGACATGAGCGGCATGGGCTCGTTCCTGTTCATGGGCCTGATCGGCATCATCATCGCGAGCCTGGTCAACCTGTTCCTGGCGAGCTCGGTGCTGCAGTTCGTGGTCTCCGTGGTCGGCGTGCTGGTGTTCGCGGGCCTTACCGCCTGGGATACGCAGCGGCTGAAGAACGACTACATCTACGGCTACGCCTCGGCCGGCGGCGAGATCGCAGAGCGTGCGGCGATCACCGGTGCGCTGTCGCTGTACCTGAACTTCATCAACCTGTTCACGCTGCTCCTGCAGCTCCTCGGCCAGCGCGACTAAGCGATAGCCTGGAGTGAACGACATGAGCCCCGGCCGAAAGGCCGGGGTTTTTGTTTGACGTACTTTCTCCGTCACGTCCGGGCTTGTCCCGGGCATCCACGTTCTCGCCACCCCAAGAAAGCGCGTGGATGGCCGGGACAAGCCCGGCCATGACGGCCAATGAAGAGCGTTGCTTCCGGGCGATCCATTGGTATCTTCTCCCCATGTCCGCACTTGAAATCAGGCCCACGACCGAGGCCGACCTTCCCGCCATCACCGCCATCTACGAGCATGCGGTCCGCCACGGCACCGCGACGTTCGAGCTGGAGCCGCCCGATCTCGCGGAGATGACGCGCCGCTACCGCGCGCTGGTCGACGGCGGCTATCCCTATTTCGTCGCCATGCTCGACGGGCGCGTCGCCGGCTATGCCTATGCCGGCGCCTACCGGCCGCGGCCGGCCTATCGCTTCACGGTCGAGAACTCGATCTATCTCGACCCGTCCTTCCACCGCCGCGGCGTCGGGTTGCTGTTGCTGGAGCGGCTGATCATCGAGTGCGAGGCGCGCGGCTTCCGCCAGATGATCGCGGTCATCGGCGATTCCGCCAATGCCGGCTCGATCGGCGTGCATACCAAGGGCGGCTTCAAGATGATCGGCACGCATCCCAGTGTCGGGCTGAAATTCGGCCGCTGGCTCGACACGGTGATGATGCAGCGCGACCTCGGCGAGGGCGCAAGCACGGTGCCGGGGAAATAATCCTCAGTCTTGTAGGGTGGGCAAAGCGAAGCGTGCCCACCATGCTGCGGTGACTGCGGAAACATGGTGGGCACGGCGCGTTGCGCCTTTGCCCACCCTACGACGGCTACACCACCGCCAGCTTGCGGTCGATCACCAGCAGCACACGCTCCAGCTCATGGCCGCGGCGCAGGATCAGGCCGGTCGCCGAGATCACGCTGTACATGCCCTGCTTGCGCGCGAGCCGCGGATCCTTCTCGATGCGATAGATCGGCACCTCGGAGGCGCGGCGAAACACCGAGAACACCGCGCGGTCCTTGAGGAAGTCGATGGCATAATCGCGCCACTCGCCGTCGGCGACCATGCGGCCGTAGAGATTGAGGATGCGATGCAGTTCGAGCCGGTTGAACGTCACCCGGCCGGGTTGGGCGTTCGCAGCAGTGGTGCGCGCGACTGCGCGCTGCTCGCTCGGATCGGCATCCTCCGACGTCAGACTCATGGAGCGTCTCCTGTCGCATCAGCATGATCGCGTCCGCGAAACCGTCCCCCGGGATCGCGGATCATGACGGTTGCATGATCGCGCCAACCGGTCTCCGCCGCAAGAGGTTCCCGGCCGAACTTGCCAAACCGGACGCGGATCAATGCACACGCAGCGATGGAACTCCGCAGCGGCAAACCGTCACGGGATCGTTAGCAGGAATCATAGTATCGCCGCTTTTCTGCCTAGCGACTGCCGCCCTGCATTGCGAGAAGACTCACGTGCGTTGACCCGGTCCTTTCGGTTCCGGATTCCTCAGCCCCCAGCCCCCCGGGGTCGTCGGGATCGGGTCTGTACGCACGACAAGGAGGGCCAACGCAAGTTGGTCCTTTTTGGTTTGTATCGGGATGTTTCCGGCTCGCTGTCATTCCGGAGCGTGCGACAGCGCGAGCCCGGAATCCATCAATCCGATTTTCCAAGATAAGAAATGGATTCCGGGCTCGCGCCAAAGCGGCGCGCCCCGGAATGACAAAGACCGGTTTGTCGGAGCGATCTGCGCTTCAGTGCAGCGACGTATACGCCGCGCCCAGCATCGGGCCGGGCTTCTCGCGGCTGCCGTCCTGGATGTAGACCACCGCACCATCGACGCCGTCGCGCGTGAGGTTCTCGATCGGCACCGTCCAGCTTTCCGAACGTCCGGTCCAGTCGCCGACCTTGAGCAGGTTGCGCACGACGTTGTGATAGGTGACCTGCTGTCCGCGATTTTCGCCGCGACTGATCGCGATCGGCATCGACTTGGCAATTGAGCAGATCCAGACTTCGCCATGCGAGATCGCGGGCTCCTTGCTCGCGGCCACCGAGACGTTGATCTGCTTGCCCGAGAGCGACATCGACACCGGCACGCTCATCACGCCGGCGCCGTTGTCGGTCTTGCCGATCGCGCTTTCGATGCCGGCGCGATCGCTGCCGATGACGTGAGTGGAGCCGTTGACCACGACCTGCGGCGTATAGACCTCACGGTCCCCGCGCATGCGCGAATAGGCACGCTGCCGTGCCGAGAAACGCGAATCCGCCAGCGTGTCCTTCCAGCCGAGATAATCCCAATAGTCGATCGGCATGCTCAGGGCGATGATCGAGGGATCGCTGGAGAGATCGCCGATGATCTTGTCGGCGGGCGGGCAGGACGAGCAGCCCTGCGAGGTGAAGAGCTCGACCACGGCGCGGGGGTCAGCCTCGGCAGGACGGATGACGGCGACGATCGCACAGATACCGAGTGCTCCCGACCAGAAGGCACCGGACCAGCGCGAAACCAGATGAGAAGCCGTCATTGCTGTCATGTCGAACGCCGCACACCATTGCTCGTGAAAGGGAAATCTTACCGCCGGATGGTCACCGTAGTCTTACGGGCGCCGCACATTCAATCGTCCCGGGCGAGGTTCTCCGCCAGGCCGGCCCATCTGAAGCCTATCGCAAACGCGCGAAGGCGACCTTGTGATAGGCCGCCTTCGTTTAAGCTTCTACTCACTTCGCAGTGAGCCACCGTTCACAAATCCGCGCTTACGCCGCGAGCTTGCGCAGCACATAGTGCAGGATGCCGCCGTTGCGGTAGTAGTCGAGCTCGTCCAGCGTATCGATGCGGCAAAGCAGCGAAACGCGCTGCAACGAACCGTCGCTGGAGACGATCTCCGCGGTCAGCTTCTGACGCGGCTTGAGGTCGCCGACCAGGCCGCGCAGCGTGACCTTCTCGTCGCCCTTCAGACCGAGCGATGACCAGGAGGTACCGTCCTCGAAGGTCAGCGGCAGCACGCCCATGCCGACCAAATTGGAGCGATGGATGCGCTCGAAGCTTTGGCAGATCACGGCGCGCACGCCGAGCAGGCGAGTGCCCTTGGCGGCCCAGTCGCGCGAGGAGCCGTTGCCGTATTCGGCGCCGGCGAACACCACCAGCGGCACGCTCTCCTGCTGATACTTCATCGCGGCGTCGTAGATCGACATCTGCTCGCCGTCGGGCCAGTGCTTGGTCAGACCGCCCTCGGGAATGTTGCCGTCGGCGCCCTTAAGCATGAAATTCTTGATGCGGATGTTGGCGAAGGTGCCGCGCATCATCACTTCATGATTGCCGCGCCGCGTGCCGTACTGGTTGAAGTCGGCCGGGCGCACTTGATGCTCGCTGAGATACTTGCCAGCAGGCGAGGTGAGCTTGATCGAACCGGCCGGCGAGATGTGATCGGTGGTAATCTTGTCGCCGAACATCGCGAGGATGCGCGCCTCGATGATATCGGTGACCGGCTCCGGCTCCTTCTTCATGCCGTCGAAATAGGGCGGGTTCTGCACATAGGTCGAGCTCATGTTCCAGCGATAGGTCTCGCTCTCGACCGTCTTGATCTTGCGCCAGTTGGTGTCACCCTTGAACACGTCGGCATACTTCTTCTTGAAGATCGACGCGGTCACGAACTTCTTCATGAAGGCGTTGATCTCCTTGGTCGTCGGCCAGATATCCTTGAGGTACACCGGCTTGCCGTCCTTGCCTTCGCCGAGCGGCTCGACGGCGAGGTTCTTGGTCACGCTGCCCGCAAGCGCGTGGGCCACGACGAGCGGCGGCGAGGCGAGATAGTTCGCCTGCACGTCCGGCGAGACACGGCCTTCGAAGTTGCGGTTGCCGGAGAGCACGGCAGCCGCGACGATGCCGTTGTCGTTGATCGACTTCGAGATCTCTTCCGGCAGCGGACCGGAATTGCCGATGCAGGTGGTGCAGCCGAAGCCGACCAGGTTGAAGCCGACCTTGTCGAGATCGGTCTGCAGACCGGAATCGGCGAGATAGGCCGCGACAACCTGGCTGCCCGGGGCAAGCGAGGTCTTCACCCACGGCTTGGCCTTGAGGCCCTTCGCGGCAGCGTTACGGGCCAGGAGCCCGGCGCCGATCAGCACGCTCGGGTTCGAGGTGTTGGTGCAGGAGGTGATCGCCGCGATCACGACGTCGCCATGGCCGATGTCGAAGTTCTTGCCTTCAACCGCGAAGCGCTTCGCGGGCTCCTCGGTCTTCTTGTATTCGGTGCTGAGCGCGAGCGAAAAGCCTTCGGCCACCGAGGGCAGCGCGATGCGGCCTTCGGGACGCTTCGGGCCGGCCATCGAGGGCACGACGTCGCCGAGATCGAGCGTCAGCGTCTCCGTGAACACCGGATCCGCCGACTTGGCGGTGCGGAACAGCCCTTGCGCCTTGGCATAGGCCTGCACCAGCGCAACGCGCGGCGCGGCCCGGCCGGAGGTCTTGAGATAATCGATCGCGGCGGCATCGACCGGGAAGAAGCCGCAGGTCGCACCATATTCGGGAGCCATGTTGGCGATGGTCGCCTTGTCGGCGACCGAGAGATGGTCGAGGCCGGGGCCGAAGAACTCGACGAACTTGCCGACCACGCCGAGCTTGCGCAGCATCTGCGTCACGGTGAGCACGAGGTCGGTCGCGGTGACGCCTTCCTTCATGGCGCCCTTCAGCTTGAAGCCGACGACGGTGGGCAGCAGCATCGACAGCGGCTGACCGAGCATGCAGGCTTCCGCCTCGATGCCGCCGACGCCCCAGCCGAGCACGGCGAGACCGTTGACCATGGTCGTGTGGGAGTCGGTGCCGACGAGCGAGTCGGGATAGGCGACCTCGAAGGTGCCGGTCTTCTTGCCGACCGTCATCTTCTCCTTCTTGGTCCAGACCGTCTGGGAGAGATATTCGAGATTGACCTGGTGGCAGATGCCGGTGCCGGGCGGCACGACCGAGAAGTTCGAGAACGCCTTCTGGCCCCACTTCAGGAACTCGTAGCGCTCCTGGTTCTGCTTGTATTCTTCAGTGACGTTCTTGCCGAAGGCCTTGTTGTCGCCGAAGAAGTTCACGATCACGGAGTGGTCGATGACGAGATCGACCGGCACCAGCGGGTTGATCTTCTCGGCGTCGCCGCCAAGCTTCTGCATGGCGTTGCGCATCGCGGCGAGATCGACCACCGCCGGCACGCCGGTGAAGTCCTGCATCAGCACGCGGGCGGGGCGGAACGCGATCTCATGCTCGAGCGACTTCTTGCGCAGCCATTTGGACACCGCGACGATGTCCTCCTTCTTGACCGAGCGGCCGTCCTCGTTGCGAAGCAGGTTCTCGAGCAGGACCTTCATCGAATAGGGAAGCTTGGAAATTCCCTTCAGACCATTCTTTTCCGCCGTGGGCAGGCTGTAATACACATAGGTCTTGGCGCCGACCTTGAGGGTCTTTTTGCATTTGAAGCTGTCGAGCGAGGTCATGTAGGAAATCCCAATTGTTAGTTATACCCGGCAAGGGGTATTTTAACACCGTCAGCGAATCCGGCTGGGTCGCTTGCAGGGGCAGGTTGAGTTGCTGCATCAAGTAGTTCCGGGCTTATAGAAGCTTTCTAACCGCGCCGCCACAGCCACAATCGTACCGCAGCAATTCGCGAGCCAAAAATTCTGATGCGCTACCCCAAGATTTACTTAGGGTTTTCCTGGGGGCTCCGTTGAGGGCTTCAACACAAGGCGATATCCGCCTCTCCGGCAACGGGCTCATATGCGTTCGGGGCGGCCGCGAGGTGTTTGCCGGCCTCGATTTCGAAGCCGCGACCGGCGAAGCAGTGGCCGTCATGGGCCGCAACGGATCGGGCAAGACGTCGCTGTTGCGACTGATCGCGGGCCTGCTTATTCCGGCCGGCGGCACCATCGCGCTGGCGGGGGGTGATGCCGAGTTGACGCTCCCCGAGCAATGCCACTATCTCGGCCATCGCGACTCCCTCAAGCCAGCGCTGAGCGTGGCGGAAAATTTGTCATTCTGGGCCGATTTCCTGGGCGGCGAGCGGGGCGACACGGCCGAAAGCCTCGCCAGAGTCGGCCTCGACCACGCCACCCACCTGCCAGCGGCGTTCCTGTCGGCCGGCCAGCGCCGCCGGCTCTCGCTGGCTCGCCTGCTCACGGTCCATCGCCCGGTCTGGCTGCTGGACGAGCCGACCACGGCGCTGGACGTCGCCGGCCAGGACATGTTCGGCGGACTGATGCGCGACCACCTCGCCCGCGGCGGCCTGATCATTGCCGCTACCCACGCGCCACTGGGGATCGAATCGCGGGAGCTGCGGATCGGGGGTGTGGCATGATATTCACGCACCCTCAGCTTTTCGAGTGGCAGAGCTCCGCTCTCTCCGTCCCCTCCCCCCTTGCGGGGGAGGGCCAGGGAGGGGGGTGCCACATGGCATGCTCTACCGGGTCCAGCGCTCGGGATGCGGGCGCTCTGTTGCAGGCGGTTCGCACGCGGCAAGCATCCTCCCCGGGCTACCCCTCCCCGCCCTCCCCGCAAGGGGCGCAGTGCGTTTGGGGCGCGAGAAGCCTACGAACCACTGGTTTGCAACAAGGGCCATCCCATGACCGCCCTCGCCGCCCTTGTTCGCCGGGACATCCGGATCGCGCTCCGCGTCGGCGGCGGGGCGCTGATCGGGGTGCTGTTCTTCCTCACCGTCGTGGTGCTGATGCCCTTTGCAGTCGGGCCGGACCTGGCGCTGCTGTCGCGGCTCGGGCCGGCGATCCTTTGGCTGGGCGCGCTGCTGGCCAGCCTGCTCACCCTGGACCGGCTGTTCATGGCCGACCACGAGGACGGCTCGCTCGACCTGATCACGATGAGCCGGACGCCGCTGGAGCTGGCCTGTGCCGCCAAGGCGCTGGCGCATTGGCTCGCCGCCGGCCTGCCGCTGATTGTCGCAACCCCCGTTCTGGGCCTCCTGCTCAACCTCGACATGGTCGCGACCGGCGCGGTGGCGCTGACGCTGTTGGCCGGCACCCCGGCCCTGACCTTCACCGGCATGATCGGCGCCGCGCTGGCGGTGACGCTGCATCGCGGCGGGCTGTTGATGGCGGTCCTGGTACTGCCGCTGTCGATTCCCGTGCTGATCTTCGGGGTTGCGGCCTCGCAGGCCGCGATCACCGTGCCGCTGTCGTTCGGCGCGCCGTTCTCGATCCTGTGCGCATTGTCGCTGGTCAGCCTCGTGGTGGGCCCCTTTGCGGCGGCGGCGAGCCTGAGGCACGGCCTTGATTGACCTTGACCCCGATCAATTTTCGCTGCGCGCTTTCGTGCTGATTGCGTGAGCAGCCACCGGTGATTATCACGGTACCATGACGCTGATCGACCTCGCCAACCCGACGCGGTTCCTCGCGCTGACAGCGCGGGTGTTGCCGTGGCTTGCGGCCGCAACCGTCATCCTGCTTGCGATCGGTCTCTATCAGTCCGCCTATGCGCCCGACGATTATCAGCAGGGTGCGACCGTGAAGATCATGTTCATCCACGTGCCGAATGCCTGGCTGTCGATGTTCGTCTGGGGCGTGATGAGCGTGGCCTCGCTCGGCACGCTGGTATGGCGGCATCCGCTTGCCGACGTCGCCGCCAAATCCGCCGCACCGATCGGCGCCGCCTTCACCTTCCTCGCGCTGCTCACGGGCTCGCTGTGGGGCCGGCCGATGTGGGGCACTTATTGGGAATGGGACGCGCGGCTGACCTCGGTGCTGATCCTGTTCCTGATGTATCTCGGCCTGATGGCGCTGTGGCGCGCGGTCGACGATCCCTCGCGCGCGGCGCGCGCGGCGGCGGTGCTGACGCTGGTCGGCGCGATCAACCTGCCCATCATCAAGTTCTCGGTCGACTGGTGGAACACGCTGCACCAGCCGGCCTCGGTGATGCGCATGGGCGGCTCGTCGCTCGACAAATCGTTCCTGATTCCGCTGCTGGTGATGGCGATTGCGTTCACGCTGCTGTTCGTCACGCTGCATCTGGCGGCGATGCGCAACGAGATCCTGCGCCGCCGTGTCCGCTCCCTGCAAATGATGCAGGCGAGCCGTATAGCGTTTTCGAGCGAAGTGGGCGCCGGTTCGCGTGAAGAAAACGCGTCAAAAGAAGCTGGGGCCGCATGATGATATCACTCGGCCCCTACGCGTCCTTCATCGTGACATCCTATGCTGCCGCGGCCATCGTGGTGGCGATCCTGATCGGCTGGGTCATGCTCGACCATCGCAGCCAGACCCAGCGCCTGCGCGAGCTCGACCGCAGCGGCATCACCCGCCGCTCGGGCCGCAGCGCGACGGATACGCCAAGAGCGATCACATGAGCGATCAATCGACCTCCGCGACGCCGCAGCGACGCACCCTCCTGATGGTGCTGCCGCTGATCGTCTTCATCGTCCTTGCGCTGCTGTTCTGGTTCCGGCTCGGCAGCGGCGATCCCTCGCGTATTCCCTCCGCGCTGATCGGACGGCCGGCGCCGCAAACCATGTTGCCGCCGCTCGATGGATTGCAGGACAACGGCACGCAGGTGCCGGGGCTCGATCCCGCGGCGTTCATGGGCAAGGTCAGCCTGGTCAATGTCTGGGCGTCCTGGTGCGTGCCCTGTCATGACGAGGCGCCGCTTTTGACCGAACTGGCAAAAGACAAGCGCTTCCAGCTCATCGGCATCAACTACAAGGATGCACCGGACAACGCGCGGCGCTTTCTCGGCCGCTACGGCAACCCGTTCGGTCGCGTCGGCACCGACGCCAACGGCCGCGCCTCGATCGAGTGGGGCGTCTACGGCGTGCCCGAGACGTTCGTCGTCGGACGCAAAGGCACCATCGTCTACAAGCTGGTCGGACCGATCACGCCGGACAATTTGCGCAACGTGCTGCTGCCGGAGCTGGCGAAGGCGTTGAAATAGAGAAGATCGGCGTACTTCGTCATGCCCCGCGAAGGCAGGGCATGACGCGTGTGGACAGCTCGGCTTACGCCACCGCTTCCTTGGACTTTTCCGCGCGCTTGCGCTCGTTGGCGTCGAGGTGCCGCTTGCGCAGACGGATCGACTTCGGCGTGATCTCGACGAGCTCGTCGTCCTCGATATAGGCCAGCGCCTTTTCCAGGGTCATCCGGATCGGCGGGGTCAGGCGCACCGCTTCGTCCTTCGAGGTGGTTCGGATGTTGGTGAGCTGCTTGCCCTTGAGGATGTTGATCTCGAGGTCGTTCTCGCGGGTATGCTCGCCGACGATCATGCCCTTGTAGACCTTCCAGCCCGGCTCGATCATCATCGGACCGCGATCTTCCAGCTTGAACATGGCGTAAGCCACCGCTTCGCCCTGGTCGTTGGAGATCAGCACGCCGTTGCGGCGGCCCTGGATGTCGCCCTTGTACGGCGCATAGCCATGGAACAGGCGGTTCATGATCGCGGTGCCGCGGGTATCGGTGAGCAGTTCACCCTGGTAACCAATCAGGCCGCGCGTCGGCGCGTAGAACACCAGCCGCAGACGATTGCCGCCCGAGGGGCGCATCTCGATCATCTCGGCCTTGCGTTCGCTCATCTTCTGCACGACCACGCCGGAATGCTCTTCGTCGACGTCGATCACGACTTCTTCGATCGGCTCCTGCCAGGCGCCGGTCGTCTCATCCTTCTTCAGCACCACACGCGGGCGCGACACCGACAGTTCGAAGCCTTCGCGGCGCATGGTCTCGATCAGGATCGCGAGCTGCAATTCGCCGCGGCCGGAAACTTCCATCGAATCCTTGTCGGAGGCCTCGACAACGCGCAGCGCGACATTGCCTTCGGCTTCGCGCAGCAGGCGGTCGCGGATCATGCGGCTGGTCACCTTGTCGCCTTCGGTGCCGGCGAGCGGTGAGTTGTTGACGATGAACGACATCGACACGGTCGGCGGGTCGATCGGCTGCGCCACCAGTGGCGTGTCGACCGACGGATCGCAGAAGGTGTCGGCGACGGTGCCCTTGGTCAGGCCGGCGATCGCGACGATGTCACCTGCGTCGGCTTCTTCGAGCGGGGTGCGCTCGATGCCGCGGAAGGCGAGGATCTTGGTGATGCGGCCCTGCTCGATCACCTTGCCGTCGGCGCCCAGTACCTTCACGGCCTGGTTCGGCTTGATCGAGCCTGAGGAGATGCGGCCGGTGATGATGCGGCCGAGATAGGGGTTGGCTTCGAGAATGGTGCCGATCATGCGGAACGGGCCTTCCTCGACGGTCGGCGGCGCGACATGGCGCACGATCAGGTCGAACAGCGGCTGCATGCCCGCGTCGTGCGACCCATCCGGGCTATCGGCCATCCAGCCCTGCTTGGCCGATCCGTAAAGGATTGGAAAATCGAGCTGCTCCTCGCTGGCGTCGAGCGCAGCGAACAGGTCGAACACCTCGTTGATGACCTCGGTCGGACGCGCGTCGGGGCGGTCGACCTTGTTGATGACGACGATCGGCTTGAGGCCGACCTTGAGCGCCTTGGAGACCACGAATTTGGTCTGCGGTAGCGGGCCTTCGGCGGCGTCCACCAGCACCAGCGCGCCGTCCACCATGTTGAGGATGCGCTCGACCTCGCCGCCGAAATCGGCGTGGCCCGGGGTGTCGACGATGTTGATGCGGGTGTCCTTCCACTGCACCGAGGCCGCCTTGGCCAGAATGGTGATGCCGCGCTCGCGCTCCAGATCGTTGGAGTCCATGGCGCGCTCGGTCACCTTCTGGTTCTCGCGATAGGTGCCGGATTGCTGGAGGAGGCGGTCGACCAGGGTTGTCTTGCCGTGGTCGACGTGGGCGATAATGGCGACGTTACGAAGGTTCATGGTTGAGCTTCTTTGCGGTCGAACAATGGGTTAAGCGCGTCTCGCCGGTCGGACCGGGACCTCTTCTCGGACAACGCTGGAAACAGGAGAACGGGCGCTTTCCGCCCAAAAAGGAAGCCCGGCCAGCTCGACTGGGCATCCTGCGTTGCGGCGCAATATATGCAAAAAAAGCCAAAAAACAATGCGTTCTTTCGCGGTTGGTTGACTGAATTTTGTCCGGGAATTCCCGGGGCTTAGGGCCGATCCAAGCCTAATCCAAGCGCTATCTAAGGCTTCGTCGCCGGTCTGACCGCAAAAAGGCCGTTCGGATCAGCCTTGCGCCGAGCTGCGATCCGCTTTCTCGGTCGGGTAGACCCCCCGCAGCACCTCCTCGAAGTGCATCTTCACAGCATCGTTGCACAGGCAGGCGCGTAGCCGCAGGCCGTCGCGGTTGCGGACCAAAATCGACCCGCGCCGCGTCTCGAGGACGCCTTCCGCCTTGAACGACTGGAGCACGCGGCTTGCATAGCTGCGGCCGACGCCGAGCAATGTCGCGAGCTGCTCATGCGTCAGCGGCACGCTGTTCTCGTCACCCGTCCGCTCCATCGCCGCCAAGATCCATTTGGCCGTGCGCTGTTCGATCGAGTGGATGGCGTTGCAGGCGGTCGACTGGAAAATCTGCGCCAGCAGGCAGTCGGCGTAGCGGGCGAAGACGTGCCGCAACGAGATCGAACGGAGCTTGGCCGCCTCCAGCTTGCCGACGTGAATGCGCGCAAACGGCCCGCCGAATTTCACGCAGATTCGGGTGTAGGCCGGCAAAAACCCCTCGCTGACGATGCCGCCCACCGCGCCTTCGCGGCCGACCAGGATGGTCTCGACGTCACGGCCGTCTTCGTTGGGAACAAGAAAGGTGGCGAGCGACGGTCCGCAGGGGAAGTGCACGACCTGGACGTCGTCGCCGGGATTGTAGAGCAGCTCGTTCGTCGCGGCGTCTTCGACGATGACGTGTGGTGCGAGCATCGCGTAGTCCGCTTCGCTCAAGCGCCGCAGCAGATTATTGGTCGGCCGGCTGCTGACCACGGTTGCCTTGCCGGTACGCGCGTCCATCGTGAACTCCCCGTCAGCCTCCACATTGGCGAGTTCCGTCCAGATCCTGCGTGCACAAGTGGACAGACTGAAGAACTGCGATGTGGTGGGTTTCGTTCCGGGAACTCTCCGATGCGCCGGGCGCAGGCATCGTGTCGAGGCTGTCCTGATCGGTCGCCGAACGGTTGGCGGCCCTGAATATCCCCTTCGTCTTCGTCACCGAGACGCACATCGCTTCCGATTTCGTCAAGCGGCCGCGGCTGCAAAAGCCATGCTCCAGCGATGCGCTGGAGGCCGCGCTACGGACGCGGGGCGCCTGAAGCCGGTCAAGCCAGCTTGGGATCAAGCGTGGTCGACCACAGCGCGACGTCGGTGCGGTCGCGCAAGGTCACTATCATCTGGCCGGATGCGCCGTCGATCTTGACGTGACCGAAGAACTGCATCCCGGCGGGTGGCGGCAGGTTCTGGTTGTCTTTCCCCGGCGCCTTCACGAAGCGCACCTCCGGCCCAAACGTGTTGTCGAGCTCGTTCGGACCGAAAGTGCCCGCGTGCAGCGGACCCGACACGAATTCCCAGAACGGCTCAAAGTCCTGGAATTGCGCCTTGTTCGGATCGTAGTAATGCGCGGCGGCGTAGTGCACGTCCGCGGTCAGCCACACCGTATTCCGGATCGGCGCCATCTTGATGAAGCGCAAGATGTCGGCGATCTCGAATTCGCGGCCGCGCACCGGGCCGTCGCCTTGTGCAAAAGCTTCCGATCCGCCCTTCGCTGTATCTGATACGATCAGGCTGAGCGGCATGTCGGAGGCGATCACCTTCCAGGTCGCGCGCGAATTGAGCAGGCCGCGCTTCAGCCAGGCCATCTGGTCGGGGCCGAGGAAGTAGCTGGCGGGATCGTAAGCGGTTTCAAGATTGGCGCCGTTCGGGCCGCGATAGCTGCGCTCGTCGAGCATGAACACGTCGAGATGCGGGCCGTAGGAGATCTGGCGATAGACCCGGCCGGGCTCGACGATGCTTTCGCGCAGCGGATACATTTCGTGGAACGCGCGGCCTGCGCGGGCCGCGAGCCGCATGATGTCGCGCTCCTTATAGGTCGCCCGCAGCTCCTTCGACAGCGACCAATTGTTGGTCACCTCGTGGTCGTCCCACTGCACGAAGATCGGCACCTCGGCATTGAAGGCGCGGACATTGGCGTCGGTGAGATTGTATTTGTGCGCGGCGCGATACTCGTCCAGCGTCTCGGCTACTTTTGCTTTCTCGGGAATCGTGACGTTCTTCCAGATCTTGCCGTCGGCGAGCTTCACCTCGGATACAATCGGACCGTCGGCATAGATGGTGTCGCCGGAATGCAGGAAAAAATCCGGACGGTGCTTGCGCATCGCCGAGAAGGTGAACATGCCGCCGTCATCGGGATTGATGCCCCAGCCTTGACCCGCGACGTCGCCGCCCCAGACGAAGCTGACGTCGCGGCGGTCGGCCGGCGCGGTGCGGAAGCGGCCGGTCACCGGCTCGCCCTCGATCGCGGTATGCGAGAGATCGCGAAAGCGGACGCGGTAGAAGATGTCCTGTCCGCCCGGCAGGTTCTCGATCAGCATCTTCGCGGTGAAGTCGCTTTCCGGCAGCGCCGCGATCGGCGGCAGCGCACGCGCGTCCTTGAATGATTCCGTCGTCGCCACCTCGACCAGCATCTGCGCGGGACGGTCGGCGCGCGCCCAGACCACGCCGCCATCGACGGTGACGTCGCCGGACTGCAAGCCATGGGTCACCGCCGGCCGGTCGGCCGCGCGCGAGAGATGGGACATCGCGATCGCGCCAAGCGCACCAGCGCCGGTGGCAAGAAAACGGCGGCGGGAGAATTTGAGCTTCATGAGAGGTTCGCTGGTTGGCTGTCTCGTGCGCATCTCGGCTGTCATTCCGGGGCGCGCAGAGCGCGAATCCGGAATCTCGAGATTCCGGGTCTGGTCCTTCGGACCATCCCGGAATGACAGCGAAAGCTATATTGAGACAATGTGACGCAGCTATTACGCGCGCGAGCTTTTACGCGTTGCTGGCGGCCCGAAATTGCGCGCTGGCGCGCTGCAGGTTCTGCGGCATGCTGAACAACACGGCCTTGCGGTCGGCGATCGCGGCGTGGAACTGGTCAAGCACGATGTTGAAGGCAGTGAGCGCGCCTTCCTCGATCGCGCCGTGATCGTAACAGCGTAGCGTATCGCGCAGGATCTCGTCGGCCTCGGTCTGCATCTGATCGAGCTCTTCGGCCGTCTCGCTCTTGCGTGCCGCGGCGATCATGTCGAAAAGCCGTTCGCGCAGATGGCTGTTGGTGTTGCGCTCGTCCTTCTTCAAATAACCCGCGAACCATGCGCCGATCGAGCCTATGGCCGAGAGCGCCATCAGGCTCCACCAGATGTAATCGCTGTATTTGTCGAGGAAGGTCTTTTCCTCGCCATCGACGAAGGCGGCGGCGCCGGGATGCACGGGAATCACGGCATCCTTGTCGGTGTCGGGCGTCTCGATCTTCGCGGCGAGCGGGAATTCCGTCACCAGTTGCTGGCGCACGGCGAAGAGCTGCCGGGTGAAGGCTGCGATAGTGGTTTCCGACAGGCCTTTGCGCGCCACGATGTGATGCGAGAAGCTGATCGTCTTGACCTCGTCGTCGGGGCGATCGGGCGAGCCGCCGTAAGTCCCCGCGGGGATCTCGGACGCTTCATAGACCGGATGGTTCTGCGCGATCGCATCCGCCGAATCGATCGCGAGGAAGGTCGGCGTGCCAAAATCCTTGGCGGAAGCGGCGATCGCATCCGACGTGATCTTGCTGTTGACGGGACCGGCCGCGAGATAGGCGTCGACCTTCTGGGTGCGGATCGCCTCGGCGGCTTCATTCGCCGGGAATTGCACGATCTCGACCTTGGCGGGATCGACGCCATATTGCTGGAGGATCACCTTGAGGAGGTTGACGTTGGCCTGCGTGCGGCCGACCACGCCGACGCGATGGCCGGCGAGCTGCGCGACCTTGGTGATCTTGGCGCCCTTCTTCTTGCCCTTGCCGGGGACCGACCACAGCACCACGACGTTCTTGCGCAGGGTCGCAACGGCTTGCGCGTTCTTCGGCACATCGAGATCGCCGCGTACGATGGCGAGATCGGCCTTGCCCTCTGCGAGCAAACCGGCGCTGGCGGTGGCGCCGTCGGTCTGGATCGGACGCAGCCGCACATAGCTCTTGTTCTGCGCGAAGGCCTGGGTCAGTGCCTGCACGACCTTGACGTCATCGCTGTTGGCGGGGCCGACCGCGATCTTCAGCATCACAGGCCGCATCGCGAAATAATAGCCACCGACGAGCGCGCCGACGATCGCAAGCACGAGCGCAAGAGTCACGAGTGCCGTCTTCTGCGCCGCGTATCGCGGCGAAGGCGGAGAGGGCGCTTCGGCCAGGTCCAATTCCCCGGTCATCGTTCTCCCGAACAGGCTCTTGAGGCGCAGTTTCATCCTGGCCGGCGATTTACGCCCGCAATTGTAGCAAATTTCTTGTCCGGCGGGGTTACATCTCCGTCATGGTTAGCGGATGGCGGAAATCCCGTATGAACCGGGGACGCCAACCGGTGTTAGGGTAAAGTTCCCCTGAACGACGGAGACGGTCATGGCAGAACGGCTGACGGCGGACGCGCGCAAGCAGGCGCTGAGCGGAATACCGGGCTGGAGCGAAACCCAGGGCCGCGACGCCCTCGGGAAAACCTTTGTCTTCAAGGATTTCAGCGAGGCTTTCGGATTCATGACGCGCGCCGCGCTGGTCGCCGAAAAGATGGATCACCATCCCGAATGGCGCAACGTTTACAAAACCGTCGAGGTGGTGCTTTCGACCCATGACGCCGGCGGGGTCACCGCGCTCGACATCGAGCTGGCCAAGGCGATGAACGCCATCGCCAAGCTTACACCGGGCTGACATCTTGCAGGGATCGGCCCGATCCCCATCTTGTGATCAGCACTGGATGCGGCGATCGGCCGCGCCCGGCTGAACGGGAGTCTCCAAGCATGGCCGCCGAACACAGCGTCGGCTTCGAGCCGGCCGAGCGGCTCGCGGAAGATCGTGAGAGCGTGCGCCGCCGCTTCTGGCGCAAGCTGAAGCGTGTCGCCGTGCAGCTGCCGTTCGCGGAAGATCTGCTCGCGGCCTATTACTGCGCCTTCGACAAAGGGACGCCGCGCCATGTCCAGGCGTCGCTGCTCGGCGCTCTCGCCTATTTCATCCTGCCGTTCGACTTCGTTCCCGACGTGATGCCGATCCTCGGCTTCACCGATGACGCCGCCGTGCTCGCCACCGCCATTCGCATGGTCGCCAGCCACATCACGACCGAGCACCGCGAAGCCGCCCGCGCCAAGCTGAAGCGCGGACTGGATGAGGCGAAAGCCGAAGCCGCGCAGTAGCGTTCGCCACAAGCACGCTGTCATTCCCCGCGAAAGCGGGGAATCCAGTACGCCGCGGCCTTTCGGTTCAATCATTGCCGCCTCTGGATACTGGATCGCCCGCCTTCGCGGGCGATGACGGCTGAGTGTGTGGAGAGCAATCGCGCTCGCTACTTCTTCCCCGCCTGCGCCCGCACTTTCTCCGCATCCCACGCCTGGAATTGCTTGAACAGCGTTTCCTTGTCCGCGTCGGGCACGTTCGCGGCCGTGGAGCTCTGCTTCAGAAACGCCTCGAAGCGCTGCCGCGTGACCGGCTCGACGCCGTGCCGGTCGAGCCATTGCTGCGCCACCGGCAATCTATTCCAGCCCGTTAGGGGTGCCGCGAGCGAGACTTCCTTCCACTTGGGATGGAAAGGCGGGTTCTGCAGCGTCGGGAATTTCGTGAAGAACGCGTCCACGAACAGCGCAAGCTTGCGGTAGCGCTCGGTGTTGGGCCCCCAGTTATAGGCCGCGAGCACCGCCGGCACAGCGATGGTGTCCACGCTCTCGCCCTCCTTGATCAGGTTCGGATAGTCCTTGGCGGTCAGTGTCGCGGGCAGATAGTCGCTCTGCAGCGGCTTTGCATAATCCACGCCCGCGAGATGGAAGCGGCCGTCATTGCCGAAGCTCGAGACCGATTTGTACGGTTTGCCGCCGACCACGATGACGGCGTCGATCTCGCCGGCCTTCAACTTCTCCATCGCGATCCGCTGCTCGACATAGACGAATTTCGCCTTGATCCCGAGCCGCTCGAACACGGTGAGCGCGGTGACGAAGGTGCCGCCGTTCGGCAGGTCGACGCTCACCGTCTTGCCTTCGAGGTCCCTGAGGGTCGCGACCGATTTCGGCGCAATCACCTGCATCTCTTCGTTGTAGAGCTTCGTCACATAGGTGAACTGCCGTTTGATGTCCTTGGCGAAGCCCTTGCGTTCGAGATAGTCGAGCGTGTCGGCCCGCACGATGCCGAGATCGACGCCTTGCAGGAACAGGATGTCGGCGACGCTCTGCACCGAGCCGCGGCCGACCACCGGCAGCACGCGAATCTTGTTGCCGTCGTCGAGTACGGAGGCCAAGTCGGCGCCGAATTGCACATAGGTGCCGCCGATCGTGCCGGTGATCAGCGTGACGGTGTTGGCGTTCAGCGCCTGCTTGGTCGAGGTGGAGCCGAACTGGAAGATGGCCTTCAGGCTGTCCGAGACTTTGGCCGGATCGTATTCGGTCTGCTCGGCGCGTGCCGCGAAGGCACAGATCGTCATGATGGCGGCAAGCGCCATTCCTAAAGCGTTACGCATGATGTCCCCTGATGAGTTCTAGTTCTGAAGTTGGCTGAGGCGCTGCCGCGCCTCCGCCGATCCAAGCTGTGCGGCCTTCCGGTACCAGTCGCGCGCGGCGACGGCGTCGGCGGTGATGCTCCGCGTGTCCTTGGTGCCCAGTACGGCTGGATCATAGGTCTGCGCCAGCAGGAACGCAGCCGTCGCATCCTGCGCATTCGCCGCGCGCTCGAGCAGCAGCCGCGCCGCGGCGATGTCGCCGACGGTCATCAGGCTTCTGGCGCGCGCCATCAACCCGGCCAACGTGTCGGCGTCGAGTGTCCTGGCCGGCGGAGGTGAGGCGGGCTGTGCGGCGACGGGTGCCGGTATAGGCGCTGGTGCCTGAGCCTGTAGCGCGGTCTGATAGGCGGTTGCGATCGCTTCGCGGCTCGGCGCCGTTGGCGCAGGAACGTCCTGTGCGTCAGCGCTCGCCAGCATCGTGTTGGTCACACGCGCGGCATCCTTGACCGGACTCTGCCGTGCGGCGGGCGGATTGGCGGAAGGTGCGGCCTCGTCCGCGGCCGCGCCCATCCACGACTTGGCGTTGACGGCGAGCAGCCGGTTGATGTCGGACTGAAACAGAGCGATCGGGACCGCGATGGCCGACGCGGCCAGGACGGCGGCGAGAATGCGCGGGACGATTCCGGTTCTGTTTCGCGCGGCCAATGGCACGAATTCCCTTGGATTCGGCTCGCTGAGCGGATCGGACAGGAACAGTGGAATCGGATCGTGCGATGAAGGATCGGTCCGTTCAGCGCGCGCACGAATGTAGGACGCGGTGGACGGATGTGATGCGGCTTGTTGGGAGTCGAGCGCCCTCGACCCCCTGGACTGACGGAAGGCCGTCGTCTCCATGGTGATGCTCCCCAATACTGACACAACGCGGGGCATTGCCGGTTTCAGTTTTCTTGTTGTTGTCCAGGAGCGCCCTGCAAACTGGAACCGGTAAATCGCAATTTGAATCAGCCCAAAAAGCGACGGCCATTGGCGCGAATCGGGAGATATTTGGGTTTGATTGGGGCGAAGCCGGGGAATGCACCGCAATTTTGGCGGCAATGGTTGAGGACGTTCTACCAAGCGCCGGCGCGCTATTCCGGGCGAAGCGGCCTCGCCCGCCCCAGTGCGCAATTGCGCACAAGGCGGGCGATGACAGCTGTGTGCATCTCGGCAGCGTCGCGCCGCCGACGGTGTCACGGATGCAAAATCACCTTGCCCATGGCCTGACGCCCCGCAAGCACCTTCAGCGCATCCGCGGTCTGCGCGAGCGGGAAGGTGCGGTCGACGTGCGATGAGATTTTTCCTTCCGCGGTCCACTTCACGAGCTTCTCGAGATTGGCGCGATTCTTCGCCGGGTTGAGCCGCGTCCAGGCGCCCCAGAACACGCCGCGGATGTCGCAGCCCTTCAGCAACGCGAGGTTCAGCGGCATTTTCGGAATGTCGCCGGCGGCAAAGCCGATCACGAGGAAGCGGCCTTCCCAGGCGATCGAACGCAACGCCTGCTCGGCATAGGCGCCGCCCACGGGATCGAAGATGATGTCGACGCCCTTGCCGCCGGTGAGCTTGCGCAGGCCTTCCTTCAGATCTTCCTTGCCGTAGTTCAGCGTCAGCTCGGCGCCATGCGCTTTCGCGAAGGCAAGCTTCTCGTCCGACGAGGCGCAGGCGATCACCTTCAAGCCCATCAGCTTGCCGAGTTCGCAGGCCGCCAAACCTGTGCCGCCGGCGGCACCCAGCACGGCGAGCGTTTCGCCCGGCTTCGGGCTCGCCCGATCCTCCAGCGCATGCAGCGCGGTGCCGTAGATGATGATGATGCCGGCGGCGCGGTCGTAGTCGAGATTGTCGGGAATTTTCACGATCGATGCCGCCGGTAGCGCGATTTTTTCGCGCGCGCCGTTGTGACCGCAGGAAGCCACCACGCGATCGCCGACCTTCACGTCAGTGACGCCCGGACCGATGCTCTCGATCACGCCCGCGACTTCGGCGGCGGGCGAGAACGGGAACGGCGGCTTGATCTGGTACTTGCCCTGGATCATCAGGATGTCGAAGAAGTTCAGCGCAGCCGCCTTGATCGCGATCACCGCCTCGCCCGGCCCCGCCACCGGATCCGGCACGTCGGCAAGCACGAGATCGTCGGGCTGGCAATATTGCGAGCAGAGGATGGCTTTCATGGCGGCACCTTCTTGAGAGCACGTGTTGAGACGGCACTTGGCGTTTCGACCAAATTATAGTTTGGCCGTTTCTGCCGGATTTAGGCACGGGCGACAATCCGGTTTCTTTGTCTAAGACCACGCGTCCGCCTATCCTCGTCATTGCGCCCGTAATGACGGAGTACGCCAACGGGAGGATTCAAACGATGTTTGAAACAGGTTTACTGAGGAACAAGCGCATCCTCGTCACCGGCGGCGGCTCGGGCCTCGGCGCGGCAATGGGGCGGCGTTTCCTCACACTCGGTGCCGAGCTCGTGATCTGCGCCCGCAAGCTCGACCGGCTGGAAGCAACGGCCGCGGAGATGCGCGCGCAGACCGGCGGCAAGGTCACGGCGATTGCTTGCGATATTCGCGACGGCGCCGCCGTCGAGAGCATGATGGACGCAATCTGGCGCGAGGCGCCGCTCGATATCCTCGTCAACAACGCCGCCGCGACCTTCATCGCGCAGAGCGAGCATCTATCGTCCCGCGCGGCGGACGCGATTCTCGCGCCGACGCTGCATGGCGCGATGTATTGCACGCTCGCCGCCGGCAAGCGCTGGATCGAGGACAAGCACGCCGGCGTCGTGCTCTCGATCCTCTCGACCTCGACCATCACCGGCCGCGCCTTCACAGTTCCCTCGGCGATGGCGAAGTCGGCGGTGTTGGCGATGACCAAAAGCCTCGCGGTGGAGTGGGGGCCGAAGGGCATCCGCACCGTCGCGATCGCGCCGGGCCCGTTCCCGACCGCCGGCGCCTCCGAGCAACTTCGCCCCGAGGGCCGTGATGAAGGCTGGACCTCGCGCAATCCGCTTGGCCGCACCGGCGAGCACAGCGAGCTCGCCGATCTCGCCAGCTTCCTGGTCTCGGACCGTGCCGGCTACATCAATGGCGAGATGGTGGTGATCGACGGTGGCGCGCATTTGCGCAGTTCCGGCGCCGAGGACCTGTTGCGCTGGACCGAGGCGCAATGGGCCGAGCAGCGCGCCGCGCGCGCAAGGGGATAGCCGCGCCCGTCCCGCTAACTGCCTTCCCAAATTGGACTTTCCCGGCTATCCCTGCCCGGGGACAAATCGCGGCCGGGCCATCTTCCAGTCACAATATTGAGGGAACCACTCCAGCATGTGGCGGGTGCTATCTTTGGCTTTGATGATTGGCGTGGCGGCGTGGGGAATCATCGATTCCGCGCACGCACAGACGGCGCAACCGGCGCCGAAGGCCGCACCGAAGCCGGCTGCGCCGGCGGCCAAAACGGCCGCAAAGCCCGAGAGCAAGCCGGTGGCCCCGCCCGCGGCGGTTGCGGGTGGTGCAGAGCCGACGCTGATCGGCCAGTTCGGCACCTGGGGCGCCTATTCGGCGACCCCCAACGGCAAGAAAGTCTGCTTCGCGCTGGCAAAGCCGTCATCCTCGAAGACCAACCCGCCGAATCGGCCGCGTGACCCCGCCTATGCCTTCGTCTCGAGCCGGCCGTCCGAGAAGGTCAATCACGAGGTCTCGGTCATGATCGGCTATGCTCTGAAGCCGGGCGCGGAATCGACGGCCGAGGTCGGCGGCGCCGCCTACGCGATGTACACTCAAGGCGACGGCCTCTGGATCAAGAACGCGGCCGAGGAGGAGCGGATGGTCGAGGCCATGCGCAAATCCGCCGATCTCGTGGTCAAGGGCGTCTCGGCCAAGGGGACGGAGACGATCGACACCTTTTCCCTGAAGGGCCTCGCCCAGGCGCTGGACCGGATCTCGCAGGACTGCAGGCGTTAAGGCTGCGCGCGATCAAGGTCGCAATCGGCCGTTCCGGTTGCTATATAGGGACGGTTCCAAGGTCCTTCCGTTATTCCGGGGCGATGCGTAGCATCGAACTATGGTGCGCAATTGCGCACCTGAGAATCTCGAGGTTCCGGGTCTGGTCCTTCGGACCATCCCGGAACGACGAAAACAAATTCCAGGTCCATTCGATGCAACCGACGACCGAGCCGCATAACGCAATCCTGGTGGAGAAGACTCCACTCGAAACCTATGTGCCGCCGGCAAAACCGTCGCTCGTCGGCCTGTCGCGCACAGAGCTTGCCGATCGCCTCGGCGAGATCGGCGTGGCGCCCGCACAGCGCAAGATGCGCGTGCAGCAATTGTGGCACTGGATCTATTTCCGCGGCGCCCGGAACTTCGACGAGATGACCTCGATCTCGAAGAATATCCGCACCGATCTCGCACAGCATTTCACCGTCGACCGGCCCGAAGTCGTGGCCGAGCAGATCTCCAACGACGGCACCCGCAAATGGCTGCTGCGGCTGCCGAGCGGCGACAATGCCGAGAGGGCGCATGAGGTCGAGTGCGTCTACATTCCCGAGAATGATCGCGGCACGCTCTGCGTCTCGTCGCAGGTCGGTTGCACCTTGAACTGCTCCTTTTGCCATACCGGCACGCAGCGCCTGGTGCGCAACCTCACCGCCGGCGAGATCGTCGGCCAAGTGATGGTGGCGCGCGATCGCCTCAACGATTGGGCCGATCGCGAGGACGGCACGCGTCGCGTCACCAACATCGTGATGATGGGCATGGGCGAGCCGCTGTACAATTTCGACGCGGTGCGCGATGCGCTTCTGATCGTCGGCGACAATGAAGGCATCGGCATCTCCCGCCGCCGCATCACGCTGTCGACCTCGGGCGTGGTGCCGAACATCGTCCGTGCCGGCGACGAGATCGGCGTGATGCTCGCGATCTCCCTGCATGCCGTGCGCGACCAGCTGCGCAACGAACTCGTGCCGCTCAACCGCAAATATCCGATTGCGGAATTGTTGCAGGCCTGCCGTGACTATCCCGGCGCGTCGAACGCGCGCCGCATCACCTTCGAATATGTGATGCTCAAGGGCGTCAACGATTCGCTCGACGATGCGAAGCTCTTGGTGAAGATGCTCAAGGGCATCCACGCAAAAATCAACCTGATCCCGTTCAATCCCTGGCCCGGCACGGCCTACGAATGCTCGGACTGGGACCAGATCGAAAAATTCTCCGAATACATCTTCAACGCCGGCTATTCCTCCCCGGTGCGCACCCCGCGCGGCCGCGACATCCTCGCCGCCTGCGGCCAGCTCAAGTCGGAGACCGAAAAGCTCTCCGTGCGTGAACGCCAGGCGCTGCGCGCCATGGCGATGACGGATTGATGCGATTGAGGTCGTCATGCCCGGCCTTGTGCCGGGCATCCACGTGCTTGTCCGGAACATGAAGAGCGTGGATGGCCGGGACAAGCCTGGCCATCACGCGGCGAGGCCATTGATGCGCATCTTCGAAGGTGGATTTGTCCGATGGCACTGATCGGCCGGCTCGTCGTCATCTTCATCGGCTTTCTCGCCGCCTGCTTCGTCGGCGGCATGATCATCGTCGGCGCGCTGCTGTTTCCGGAATTCGCCGATCTCGGCGCCGGTCCCGTCGATCAAGGCGTGATCGACATCCTGCTCGGATTCGGCTTCATCTTCGTCTCCGGCTTTGCGCTGGTGCCTGCGGCGGTGATCGCCGCGATCGCCGAGGCACTCTACATCCGCAGCGCGCTCGCTTATGCCGTGGGCGGCGGCATCGTGGGGCTTGCCTGCTATCTCGGCCTCGTTCCCTTTCATTCCGACACGTTGCAGTTCGAGGGCATCGTGCGGCGTCACCTGGAGATCATGACGGGTGCCGGCATTGTCGCGGGCGTCGTCTACTGGCTGATCGCCGGCCGCAATGCCGGCGCCTGGCGCAATCCGCCGCCCCTGCGCAAGCCGCCTCCACCGCTGCCGTCGCAATCGAGGCCGGATGCGCGGTAGTTCGCGTCGTCATTCCGGGGCGATGCGAAGCATCGAGCCCGGAATCTCGAGATTCCGGGTCTGGTCCTTCGGACCATCCCGGAATGACCGTTGTGAGGGTTTTCATCTCGCCTCACCTCCGCTAAACCGCGCGCCATGAACCGGACCGGACTCTTCATCGCCCTGGCGCTGTGGCTTTTGATCGGCGTCGTCTTCGGCCTCTATCCCGAACTCGACATCAAGCTCACCTCGCTGTTCTTCGATCCCGCCACAAAAACCTTTCCGCTCAAGCTGAACGGCTATGCCGGCTTTGCGCGTGACGCGGCGATGTGGATCGCCTGGGCGTTCGCGCTGCCCTCGCTGGTGGCGCTGGTGGTCAAGCTGATCCGTCCCGACCGGCCCCTGATGGTATCGGGGCGCGCGATCATGTTCCTGCTGATCACGCTGACGCTGTCGGCCGGCATCCTCACAAATCTCGCCTTCAAGTCCTATTGGGGCCGGCCGCGTCCCGTGGTGGTGACGCAGTTCGCCGGAGACCAGCAGTTCGTGCCGTGGTGGGATCCCCGCGGCGGCTGCGGACGCAACTGCTCGTTCTTCTCCGGCGAGGGCGCGACCGCGTTCTGGACGCTGGCGCCGGCCTCCCTCGCCCCGCCGGCATGGCGGCCGCTCGCTTACGCCGGCGCGGTGATGTTCGGCGCGGTGACCAGCGGGCTGCGCATGGCCTTCGGCGGACACTTTTTTACCGACGTCTCGATCGCCGGCCTCGTGACCTTCGTCGTGATCTGGCTCGCGTTTGCGCTGATTTACCGCTGGCCACGGACGCGGTTTTCGGATGAAGCCGTCGATGCCGCGCTGACCCGGCTGGCCTGGCCGGCCTACCGCCTCCGCCAGCGCCTGTTCGGCGGCAAGACAGGCCCGGCGCCGTCGATCTGAGCCATTAAATGCGTGCCGAGCCCCGCGAAATTTGATATTCGCGCGGTCAACCCGCAAATGACATCAGCCCTTGAGACCCGATTGGAAGCGCCATGACCACGATCCTGAAAAGCCTGCCCAAGGGTGAGAAAGTCGGCATCGCTTTTTCCGGCGGTCTCGACACCAGCGCGGCGCTGCTCTGGATGAAGCAGAAGGGCGCGCGCTGCTACGCCTATACCGCCAATCTCGGCCAGCCCGACGAGGCCGACTACAACGAGATCCCGCGCAAGGCGATGGAGTTCGGCGCGGAGAAAGCGCTGCTCGTCGATTGCCGCACGCAACTTGTTCACGAAGGCATCGCCGCGATCCAGTCCGGCGCGTTCCACATCTCGACCGGCGGCATCACCTATTTCAACACCACGCCGCTCGGGCGCGCCGTCACCGGCACAATGCTGGTCGCGGCGATGAAGGAAGACGGCGTCAACATCTGGGGCGACGGCTCGACCTTCAAGGGCAACGACATCGAGCGCTTCTATCGCTACGGCCTTTTGACCAATCCGGGCCTGCGCATCTACAAGCCTTGGCTCGACCAGCAGTTCATCGACGAGCTCGGCGGCCGCGCCGAAATGTCGGCGTTCATGACCGCCCAAGGCTTCGCCTACAAGATGAGCGCCGAGAAGGCGTATTCGACCGACAGCAATTTGCTCGGCGCCACGCACGAGGCAAAGGATCTGGAGAGCCTCGACAGCGGCATCAAGATCGTCAACCCGATCATGGGCGTGCCGTTCTGGCGCGACGACTGCAACGTCAAGGCCGAGAAGGTCGTGGTGCGCTTCGAGGAAGGCCAGCCCACAGCGCTGAACGGGCAGACCTTTGCCGATCCCGTCGCGCTGTTGCTCGAAGCCAACGTCATCGGCGGCCGCCACGGCCTCGGCATGAGCGACCAGATCGAGAACCGCATCATCGAAGCCAAGAGCCGCGGCATCTATGAAGCGCCCGGCATGGCGCTGCTGCACATCGCCTATGAGCGCCTCGTCACCGGCATCCACAACGAGGACACCATCGAGCAGTACCGCATCAGCGGCATGCGCCTCGGCCGACTGTTGTATCAGGGCCGTTGGTTCGATTCACAGGCGCTGATGCTGCGCGAGACCGCGCAGCGCTGGGTCGCGCGTGCCGTCACCGGCGAGGTGACGCTCGAATTGCGCCGCGGCAACGACTACTCGATCCTCAACACCGAAAGCCCCAACCTCACCTATGCGCCGGAGCGGCTCAGCATGGAGAAGGTGGAGGACGCGCCCTTCACCCCGGCCGACCGCATCGGCCAGCTCACCATGCGCAATCTCGACATCGCCGACACGCGCACGAAGCTGAAGCTCTACACGGATACGGGCCTGTTGTCGGGTAGCGAAGGCTCGCAGATATTCAGGCTCGAGAACGATAAGGGTTGACGCTGCTTTCGTAGCTCGGATGGAGCGAAGCGCAATCCGGTACTTTCTCACCGGGCCGATAGATCCCGGATTTCGCTTCGCTCCATCCAGGCTACAAGAGCAAACAAAAATGGCCGGGATCGCTCCCGGCCATTTTGCGTTTGTGGGTGTCGCCTCAGCGCGGCGGCGCGGTGCCGGGCGGGGGCGGCGGCAGTGAGGCCTGGCCACCGTTGAGCAGCGGCGTGATGTTGCGGACAGTAACGCGCCGGTTGATCACGCTCGGCCCCTGCGTCTGCTCCTTCAGATACTGCTCGCCGTAGCCCTGCGAGGTCAGGTTCTCCGCCGGCACGCCGAACTGCTGCGTCAGCAATTCGGCCGCGGACTGCGCACGGCGGTCCGACAATGACAGATTGTCGACCTCGTTGCCGACCGCGTCGGTGTGGCCCTCGATCAGGAACACGGCGCGCGGGTTGCGCTGGATCGCACGGTTGAGGCCGTCGGCGATCCCTTGCAACCGGGCCGCCTGGTCCGGCGGGATGGTCCACGATCCCGTTTCGAAGTTGATCGTGTTGACGTCGATGCTCGGCATCTGCATGCGAACATTGGGGCTGTAGCGGATCTCGTCGAGCGAGTAACGCCGATCGATCCGCTGCACCGGCGGCGCCTCCATGGTCTCATAGATCACGTCCGGCGATGCCTCCTGCGCGTCGACGATGTAGCGATCGTAGGGAATGTTGACCACTGGCGGCGGCACGTCGACATAGAAGCCGCCGACCGACCGCGGATCGCGGTAGCTGTTGTCGATGATGACGAGCTCGCGCCCGCCCGGGTCCCTGCGGATTCGCCGCAGCAACGAACCGTCCGCGCCGACCACGGTGATCACCTGGCTGCCATCGGGACGCATCACGACGGTGCGGGTTTCGCCGCCGACAGTGTCGGTGCGGATGTCGCGGGCGCCATACCGGAAGCGATAGAGATCGTTGCCGCGGACGTATGCCTGGCCGCCCGGATCGCGGATGATGATGCGGTCCGGCTCGGTGTAGACGGTGCGGCCGCCTTCGACGACCTCGCGTCGCTGGTTATGGAGGTCGGCGATGGTCGCGCCGATCACGGCGCCCGCCACCACGCCCGCACCGATCGCGAGCGGCGTCAAGTCACGCTGTGGCGGACGCGGCGGCGGCGGCAGCGGTGCTACGACCGTGGGCGCTGCGCGGAAGGCCGGCGTAACCGTCGGCGGAGCGTATTGCGCCCTGTTGGGCGGTGGCGCTGCGGCTGGCGTGCCAGGCACGACAGTTGGTGCCGCGGCGCCGACAGGAGGTGTGGCTCCAGGAGGCGTTCCGCCCTGACGTCCGGGCGCCGGGGTCGCCGCGCCGCCGGGGGTCGGCGTCGCGGTCGGGGCCGGGGTTGTGCCGGGAGCGGGCGTCAATGCCGGACCCGTACGGCCGGGAGGCGGCGTCGGTGTGCCGCCCGGTGCCGGGCTAGCCGTCGGAGCCGGCGTGGCACCGGGAGCTGGTGATGGCGATCCGGCAGCTGGCGGAGGCGCACCAGGACGGCCGGGAGGCGGCGCACCGGGGCGTCCGGGAGGCACCGCAGGGGTGCTGCCCGGGGCCGGAGTCGCCGTCGGCGCTGGTGTCGTTGTCGGCGCAGGTGAGGTCGCCGGAGCGGGCGCAGCGGGGCGCGCCGCCGGCGCGGCGGGCGTCGCTGTGGGCGCCGGCGCGGGACGTGCCTGAGGAGCCGCTGCGGGCGGTGGCGGCGTCGGAGCTGGACGAGCTGCGGGTGGAACCGGAGGCGGTGGCGTCGGTGCGTGCTGCTGAGGAGCCGCAGGCGGAGGCGGCGCGTGCTGCTGCGGAGCCGCGGCCGGAGGCGGCGACGGCTGCTTCGGAGCGGCAGGGGTGGCGGCGGCGGAGGAGCCGGACGTGCCGCAGGCGGGGGCGGCGGGGCGGAGCCGGGCGTGCCGCAGGGGCGGTGGGGGCGGCGGCGGAGTTGGGCGCGACGGCGCGGCGGCTGGCGGAGGCGGAGCGGGCGGGTGGGGTGGTGCAGCCGCGGGCGGGGTGCGGCCGGGCGCGCGGGCGCCGCAGGCGGTGCAGCCGCTGGCGGTCCCTTCGGAGGCTGCTTCGGTTTTCCGTCAGGGCCCGTCTCTTGCGGCTGGGCCTGCGCGACCACAAGCGGCGGTGCGCTTTGCGCATGCGATGCGGAGCTTGCGAATTGCATCGCGGTCAGAGCCGTCGTGGCAAGCAGCACGAAGCGAAGGTTGGTCATGTGATGAGATTCCCCGGAAGGTTCTTTGACGAAGAAGCGTGATGAACAGCTACGCGTTAGGCCGGATTGTGGCGGGCGAAGAGGTCGCGGCCCGATTTATTTCTGCACGCAAATCACATCAGAACATCGACGTTCATTGCGCATTCAGAGGCAGGTTGCAATCGCCTCATATGTGGTCCTGCGACGGATTGGCGTCCGTCGCGGGGTTTGGTGTGAGCGGCCCGTTCGGTCCGCGCGATGGAATCTCTTCGGGAATGCGGCCAGGTAATTCCTCCGGCCGCGGTGATTCGCCCGGCTCGCGCACCGGCGGCGCAATTTCGGGCTGCGGATTGCCCGGCGGAATTCCGGCCGGTGGCTCTGTCGGTGTGCCCGGCGTCGTCGGCGGAATGTCGGGCGGTTCGATCGGCATGGGCATCATCGACCTGAGTTGTCCAGAGAACAACAACGATGATGCCGCGTCGATGTTCCTCGTCCGTGGCGTGTCGCAGCCGGTTTATTCCGGGGTGTGGCAGACGGCCTCGATGTTGTGACCGTCGGGATCGAGCACGAAGGCGCCGTAGTAGTTCGGATGATAATGCGCACGGATGCCCGGGGCACCGTTGTCGCGGCCGCCGGCTTCAAGCGCTGCCTTGTAGAAGGCATCGACCGTGGCGCGATCCTTGGCGAGGATGGCGACATGCACCGGCTTGTTCAGTACGCCTTCGCCGCCGATCCAGAAATCCGGCTTGCCGTCCGCGCCGAAGCCTGCGGCCGGATCGTGCCCGGTCTGCTCCTGCGTGACCTCCATGATCAGGCCGTAGCCGAGCGGCGCCAGCGCCTTGGTGTAGAACGCCTTGGCGCGCTCATAGTCGGACACCGGGAAGCCCATGTGATCGATCATCGCAACCTCCGTCGTTCGCGGTCAGCGGGAGAGGAACGTATTGCTCCGCGTCTTGCGCACGACCGCAAAGCCGCGCGCGACCATGTCAGCAATACAATCCTCGCGCCATTCGTTTTGTGACAGATGCTCGATCACGACCGCGCGTGGCCACAAGGAGGGCGGCGCATCGCGGAAGAAGCCGATCAGAACGCGGTCCTCAAAACCTTCGACGTCGATCTTGAGCGCGTCGACCCGCGTGACCCCGGCCTCGTCGAGGATCCGCGTCAGCCGCAACGACGGGACTTTGATCGCCTCGGCGCTGGCCGCGCCCGTCACGACGTGGCTGGCACCGAGATTGCCGCCGTCGGTCTCGATCATCAGCTCGCCATCGCTATCGCCTGCAGCCGCTTGCACCAGGCGCACCTGTGTCGCGCGCGATGCGGCATGGTTGAAGGAGAGCCGTCCAAAGGTGGTCGGATGCGGCTCGATCGCAACCACCTTGCCCGCAGGCCCGACCTGGCGCGCCATCACCAGTGCGAAGGTGCCGACATTGGCGCCGACGTCGACGAACACGCCGCCCGCTCGCGTGTGCTGGCGCAGGAAGTCGAGCTCGTCGAGATTGTAGTCGGGGTTGAACAGCGCGCCGCGCTCGGTCGCGCTGCGCTGGTGGTAGAAGCGGAACGAGGCGCCCTGATAATTCGCGTCAACCGGACCGCCCCGCAGCAGATCGACCAGCCGCGACAGCCAGGGACGAAACGCGCCGCGCTTCAGCCCCGACTGTCGTGCGAGGCGAATGAGCGCGGCCTGCGCCGCGTTCGGCGCAAACGCGCCGAACGGCGCGGACGAAAGGTTGGTGTCGGGCCTCAAGCCAAAAGTCCTCGTTGCAAGCGACGCATGCATAGCCGGTTTTGCCGGGGACTTAAACGCTCCATCGGAGGTTTCAGTGTCGTCCCGGTGGAGCATCCTGCAACAAAAAAAGCCCCGGCTCGCGCCGGGGCTTTGATACTTGCGAAACAGGCGTTTCGCTTACTTGTCGCGGTTCTTGAGCGCGGTGCCGAGGATGTCACCGAGCGTCGCACCGGAATCGGAGGAGCCGTACTGCGCGATGGCTTCCTTCTCTTCGGCGACTTCGAGCGCCTTGATCGACACCTGGACCTTGCGGGCCTTCTTGTCGAACTGGATCACGCGGGCATCGACCTTCTCGCCGACGGCGAAGCGTTCGGCGCGCTGGTCGTTGCGGTCACGGGCGAGCTCCGAGCGCTTGATGAAGGTGCTGAAGTCGGTCCCGGTGATCTTCACCTCGATGCCGCTCTCCTTCACTTCGAGCACTTCGCAGGTCACGACCGCGCCCTTCTTGACATCGCCCGGCTCGGCGAACGGGTCGCCTTCGAGCTGCTTGATGCCGAGCGAGATGCGCTCCTTCTCGACGTCCACATCGAGCACCACGGCTTTCACCACGTCGCCCTTCTTGTAGTTGTCGATCACCTGCTCGCCCGGAAGCTTCCAGTCGAGGTCGGAGAGATGGACCATGCCGTCGACGTCGCCCTCGAGACCCAGGAACAGACCGAACTCGGTCTTGTTCTTGACCTCGCCCTCGACCGTCGAACCGGTCGGATGACCTTCGACGAAGACCTCCCACGGGTTGCGCATGGTCTGCTTGAGGCCGAGCGAGATGCGGCGCTTGACGGAATCGACTTCCAGCACCTGCACTTCGACTTCCTGCGAAGTCGACACGATCTTGCCGGGGTGCATGTTCTTCTTGGTCCACGACATCTCGGAGACGTGGATCAGGCCTTCGATGCCCGGCTCGAGCTCGACGAACGCGCCGTAGTCGGTGATGTTGGTGACGCGGCCGGTGAAGCGCGCACCCAGCGGGTACTTGGCTTCGATGCCCTGCCACGGATCATCCAGCAGCTGCTTCATGCCCAGCGAGATGCGGTGCGTCTCGTGGTTGATCTTGATGATCTTGACCTTCACGGTCTGACCGATCGACAGCACCTCGGTCGGATGGTTGACGCGGCGCCACGCGATGTCGGTGACGTGCAGCAGACCGTCGATGCCGCCGAGATCAACGAACGCACCGTAATCGGTGATGTTCTTGACCACGCCGTCGATGACCTGACCCTCTTCGAGGTTCTGCACCAGTTCCTGGCGCTGCTCGGCGCGGGTCTCTTCGAGAACCGTGCGGCGCGACACCACGATGTTGCCGCGGCGGCGGTCCATCTTGAGGATCTGGAACGGCTGCGAGTTGTTCATCAGCGGCGCAACGTCGCGAATCGGACGGATGTCGACCTGCGAGCGCGGCAGGAAGGCCACGGCACCGTCGAGGTCGACGGTGAAGCCGCCCTTGACCTGGTTGAAGATGACGCCGTTGACCTTCTCGTTGTTCTGGAACGCCTTCTCGAGCTTGCCCCAGCTCTCTTCGCGGCGCGCCTTGTCGCGCGACAGCACGGCTTCGCCGAGGGCGTTCTCGATGCGATCGAGGAACACTTCCACCTCGTCGCCGACCTTGAGTTCGCTGTCACGGCCCGGGCCGGAAAATTCGCGAAGCGCGACGCGGCCCTCGGTCTTCAGGCCGACGTCGATGACGGCCATGTCCTTTTCGATTGCAACCACCTTGCCCTTGACGACGGAGCTTTCCTGCAGGTTGCCACCAGCGAAGGACTCGTCGAGCATCGCGGCGAAATCATCGCGCGAGGGGCTATAGGTATCAGCAGAAGTCAAAGCCATTTGTTCTCCAGTTGCGGATGTGTTGCCGGCCGTTGGGTTCATGGGCGTATCGGGCGCGCAGTGTCGGAAGGTCCGCAGAGCCTTCGAGCGACCGCTCGTTGCCCCGGCTTGCACCGGAACAGCGGAAGCGGGCCGGCTGAGGCCCGCGCGTTCGATACGTGAGAATCTTTGTCCGGAACCTGGATCGCGCCGGTCCCGAAACAGGGACCGAGGTATCGACCTCAAAGAGCGGGAGCGGGCGCTTCCTCCAATGACGGCCGAGGCTTAACCCCGCGGCCGGCCCGCTCGGACAGCCTCGATAATGTCGATGGCGGCCCGGACGCCGCCTTCTATATCCAGTTGGGAGTTATCTAGCAAGTAAGCATCGGGGGCGGGTTTTAAGGGCGCGATCGGACGGTTTTTGTCGCGCTCGTCCCGCTGGATGATATCGGCGAGCACGGCCGCCTCGTCCGCCTCCTCGCCCCTCGCCTTGGCTTCCATGGTACGGCGGCGCGCGCGGACCCTGGGGTCTGCGACGACGAAAATCTTCACATCGGCGTGGGGGCAGATCACGGTTCCAATGTCCCGACCATCCAGCACAGCGCCGGGCGGATCGGCGGCGAATTGCCGCTGGAAGTTGACCAGGGCCTCGCGAACCCGCGGGATCGCCGAGACGATGGAGGCGCCCTCGCCGACCTTCTGCGTCTTCAGGGCGGAATTGCCGAACTTTTCGGGATCGAGTTCCAGGGCTGCCGCGACTGCGGCCGCCTCATCCCGGAGATCGTGACCGCACTGCATCAGGGCGTAGGCCACCGCGCGATAGATCACGCCGGTGTCGAGGTGACGATAGCCGTAATGGTGCGCGAGCCGCTTGCCGAGCGTACCCTTGCCCGAGGCCGCGGGCCCGTCGATGGCGATAATCATGTCACTCAAACCTTGGCTGTGTGGGGCCCGCGGGCGCGTCGCAATGGCCGCTCTTCGGTAAAGATGTTGCGAGATGCGAATTCGGCGGGACTCGCATAGGTAAGATACTCGCGCATCGCATCGGACGGGGACGATGCGGTGAACCACGGCTCGGCAAGGCGCCGCGCCGGATCGCATACCCATGCCGGGACCTGGCCGAGGCGACGCTGTTTTGCCAGATATTCCGCGATCGCGCCGACCAGGGCATCGAGCCGATCGTTCCGCGTCAATACTGGCTCGTCTTCGATCGTCTCGTATTGAGCGCGGCTCGTCCCAGCCAGATCGAACGTGTCGAGGAATTCGGCCAACGTGGTGTCCTGAGGCGCGCCGGCGCAAATGCGATCGACGGCTTCAGCGAGGGTATTCGGGCGCATCCGCTCCTCCCTCCAGATCCATGTTCTTCAGCAGGAAGCGCTGCTTTTCCGAGGACGCCGCGCTCACTGGAAAATACCGGCCCAGCAACGCGATGGCTTCGTCTGCTCCCGAGATTCCAACCACTTTCATCAAATTCAAGATATCCAGCCGCTCGGTCTCGCCGCGAACGGGATCAGTGACCCGAAATGCCTTCAATTTCAACGCCAGCAAATATGCGGCGGAGGGCACCGAGACCTCAAGCCCCGGCGTCGTTCCGTCGCGCGGGAAGGTCCCAAATTCCAGATGGTCGGCAGCACGGTCTGCGAGCGGGCTGAGATGAAAGGCGACCTGGTCGTTGAACCAGTTGAGGTCCCAACCATTCCTTGCAGCGATGTCCGTTGTCGCGCTCTCGAGCCAATCCGGCAGCGGGTGCTCAAGCTTCGAGACGTCAACATCCTCGGTCGCAAAGCGGAAATTGCTGGCGAGCATGAGGGCGGAGCCGCCATAGACCGCAATCTGAAGCTTGGCTCCCGCATCGGCCGCAGCCCGGCCGATGGAGTCGAAAGCATCCAGCAGAGCGTCGCGGTCAAAGCCTGCGCTCATGGCGGCGGCCTCATGAAAACTCGGCCCCCAGCGAACGCATCATCGGAATGAAATCCGGAAAACTGGTGGCGATGAAGGCGGTGTCGTCGACGGTTACCGGCTGATCGGACGCGCAGCCCATCACCAGCGCCGACATCGCGATACGGTGATCCATGTGGGTGGCGACGAGGCCGCCGCCGGGGACGTGGCCGCGGCCTTCGACGATCAGATCGTCGCCGGAGACCTCCACCTTCACGCCGTTGACGCGCAGCATGTCGGCGGTAGCTTCGAGCCGGTCGGATTCCTTGACGCGCAGTTCCTGCAGGCCGCGCATGATGGTGGTGCCTTCGGCAAAGGAGGCCGCCACCGCCAGCACCAGATATTCGTCGATCATCGAGGGTGCGCGCTCCGGCGGGACCTCGACGCCGCGCAGCTTCGAGGCGCGGACGCGCAGCTGCGCCATCGGCTCGCCGGCATCGCCGCGAACTTCGCTTTCCTCGATCGAGGCGCCCATTTCGCGCAGCGTGGTGAACAGGCCGGTCCGCAGTGGATTGGTCATGACGTCGGACAAGACGACATCGGAGCCTTCGACGATCAGGGCTGCGACGATCGGAAACGCCGCCGAGGACGGATCGGCAGGCACCACGACGGTGGCGCCATGCAATTCAGGCTGACCGACCAGCGCGATGCGGCGGCCGTGAGCACCTTCGATCGTCGAGGTGATGTCGGCGCCGAAATGCTTCAACATCAATTCGGTATGGTCGCGGCTGGCTTCGGTCTCGATCACGGTCGTGGTGCCCGGCGCGGCCAGACCCGCCAGCAGCACGGCCGATTTGATCTGCGCCGAGGCGACCGGGGTCTTGTAGATGATCGGCAGCGGATCGCGCGCGCCCTGGACGGTCAGCGGCAGACGGCCGCCCTCACCTTCGGAAACGACCTTGGCGCCCATTTTTTCGAGCGGATCCAGGATCCGGCGCATGGGACGGGTGCGGAGCGAGGCATCACCGTCGAAAACCGCCGAAATCGGGCAGCCGGCAACGGCGCCCATGACCAATCGGCAGCCTGTGCCGGAGTTGCCGAAATCCAGCGGCGCCTTGGGCTCTGCAAAGCCAGCCACCCCGACGCCGCGCACGGACCAGGCGAAATCGCCGGTGCGCTCGACCCTAGCGCCCAGAGCCTGCATGGATTTGGCGGTGTTCAGGACGTCCTCGCCCTCCAGCAGGCCAGAAATCCGGGTCTCGCCAACCGCAAGCGCACCCAGGATGAGGGCGCGATGGGAGATCGACTTGTCCCCGGGCACCCGTACTTTCCCGGTCAGGGGACCGCTGGCGCGAGACTGGAGTGGCCTCGGTTGGTCGGAATGGGTCAAGATTGTGTCCTTAGATGCGCCTCAGAGGCTGGGGCGCAGGTACCATATGGTCTGTGCCCCGTCACCGGCATGTCGTTCTCCCGTAATGCGCTATTGACAGCGGGCCGCCAACTAGCCAAGTGAAACACCGCTTTTCAGACATTCCCAGGATTCCTCTGCCGTGGCCAAGTCCGAACTCGGAACCAAACGCATTTGCCCGACTACGGGTAAGAAGTTCTACGATCTCAACAAGACCCCAGTGATCTCGCCCTATACCGGCGAGGTGGTGCCGATTGCGCCGGTGGCACCGGCCCGCGCGGCGCGCGGCGCCGAGCCGCGGCACGCCCCGGCCCAGGACACCACGCCGGAGCCGGCGGAAGCCGAAGAGACGGTGTCGCTCGAGGAGGCCGATGCCGAGGAGAACACCGGCAAGGTCAAGGCCGTCGTGCCCGAATCGGAAGACGATATCGAGGCCGACGAGACCATCGATGACGACGATGACGATGATTCGACGTTCATTGCCGACGACGAAGAGGGCGATGAGGACGTGACCGACATCATTGGTGATGTCGGAGGTGATGAAGAGACTTGAGATAATCCCAGAACTGTGGTTCTGGGTCTCTCCCGGCGCGTCGCCCACGGCGCGTCGGACGGTTAAGGGGCCATAGCTCAGCTGGGAGAGCGCTTGCATGGCATGCAAGAGGTCGGCGGTTCGATCCCGCCTGGCTCCACCACGCTTCGCCCCTCGGGCTACGCGTGGCGCAGCCGCGCAGAGCCCGAGGGGCAAAGCGTGGTGTCCGGCGAAGCCCGTAGGGCGAAGGCGGACCGATGAGGCCCGCAGGGCGGAGGCGGGCTGCGACGAAATCCCCTACTCCCCGATCACCGCATTGAGCCGGTCGCGCAGCGCGACGATCTCGTCCTTCATTGCGACCAGTTCCGATACCGAGCAGTCCGATGCCGCCAGGATCGACTGCGGCACCGCGCGCGCCTTTTCCTTCAGCGCGTGACCCTGCGGGGTCAGCGCAATCAACACCTGACGCTCGTCCTCGCTCGAGCGCGTGCGCTTGACCAGATGGGCGGCCTCGAGCCGCTTGAGCAGGGGTGTCAATGTCCCCGAATCCAGGAACAGCCTCTCCCCGATGTCCTTGACCGGCACGTCGTCGCGCTCCCACAGCACCAGCATCGCCAGATATTGCGGATAGGTCAGGCCGAGCCGGTCCAGCAGCGGCTTGTAGACGCGGTTGAAGGCGTGCGTGGCCGAATAGACCGCGAAGCAGATCTGGTTGTCGAGCCGCAGCGGCGCATCCGCCGCCGATTGTTTCCGTGCCATGTTCAATCCCACGAGATTCTTCACGTCATTCTGGGACCTGGCGGCCGCGTATTCAATTGCGAACAATTAAATGTGAGGCATCGCAATTTCAATTGCGCACAATCTAATTGTTTGCAATACATACCGTACCCCATCCGGAAACCCGAGGAGACGAAAATGTCCGTGAATGTCCTCTACAAGACCAGCGCAAAAGCCACCGGCGGCCGCGACGGCCATGCTGCAACCCTCGACGGCGCGCTCGACGTCAAGCTCACCACGCCGAAGGAGCTCGGCGGCGGCGGCGGCGAAGGCAACAATCCCGAGCAGCTGTTTGCGGCCGGCTATGCCGCCTGCTTCATCGGCGCGATGAAGTTCGTGGCCTCGCAAGGCGGGGCCAAGGTCCCGGCTGACGCCTCCGTCACTTCGACCGTCGGCATCGGCCCGCGCGCGGCAGGCGGGTTCGGCCTCGATATCGATCTTGCCGTCTCGCTACCGGGCCTTGCCCGTGCCGAAGCGGAGGCGCTGGTCGAGAAGGCTCACCAGGTGTGCCCGTATTCCAACGCCACCCGCGGCAACGTCGACGTCCGCCTGACGGTCGTCTGACCGTCAAGCGGATCAGCTGGCCCGAGATCCCGCTCGGGCCGGCTATTCCGATTGATTTGCCACGCCGCGGGATGCGGCGCGCGCCCCGCATGACGCCCCACGCAACAAGCCATTGCTGGCGTGGACGAACCTCGCTAGGCCTGTGGTCGACGATCGACACAGGGGAAGCGAAGGCATGAGTTCTGAAGCCGCCACAAGCGCAATGAGCGGACTGCGCGTCATCGATCTCACGCGCGTGCTCGGCGGCCCTTACTGCACGCAAATTCTCGCCGACCACGGCGCCGACGTGATCAAGGTCGAGCCGCCGGCGGGCGACGAGGTGCGCGACTGGGGCCCTCCCTTCCACGAGGAAGACGCGGCCTATTTCGTCGGCATCAACCGCAACAAGCGTTCGATCGGCCTCGACCTCGCCTCCGAGGGCGGCCGCATTGTGCTGCTGAAGATGCTGGAGACGGCCGACGTCCTGATCGAGAATTTCAAGCCCGGTACGCTGGAGAAATGGGGCATCGGCAACGAGGTGCTGCGCGAAAAATTTCCGCGCCTCGTGCATTGCCGGATCTGCGGCTTCGGCGCCGACGGCCCGCGCGGCGGCAATCCCGGCTATGACGCCATCATCCAGGCCATGACCGGCATGATCGCGGCGACCGGTTCGCCCGAGAGCGGCCCGATGCGGATCGGCGTGCCGCTGGTCGACATCACCACCGGCCTCTATGCGGCGATCGGCATCTTGATGGCGCTGTCGGAGCGGCAGCGCTCGGGCCAGGGCCAGTTCCTGGAGACGACGCTGTACGAGACCGGCCTTGCCATCATGCATCCGCACACCGCGAATTATTTCATGCATGGCAAGCCGCCTGGCCTGACTGGCAACGAGCATCCCAATCTCGTGCCCTATGCGATCTTCCCGACCAAGACTGACAACATCTTCATCGGCGTCGGCAATGACGGCACCTTCCGCAAGCTCGCCAAGGAGATCGGCAAGCCCGAGCTAGGTACTGATCCGCGCTTTGCCCGCAACAAGGACCGCATCGCCAATCGCGAGGCGCTGCGCGCCGAGCTCGCCGCCGTGTTCAGCCAGCACGAGGCCGAGCCGCTGTGCAATCGCCTGCTCGCCGCGGGCCTGCCCGCAGGCCCCGTGCAGAAGATCGACCAGGCGTTGACCAACCCGCACACCATCCATCGCGGCGACATCATCGAGAAGGATTGGTACAAGGGCGTCGCCTCGCCGATCCGGCTCGATCGCAGCAAGCCGAGCCTGCGCCGCCTGCCGCCGAAATTCAGCCAGCACGCCGCCGAGGTGCTGGGCGAGTTCGGATACTCAAGGGCCGAGATCGACGCGATGGTGGAGCAAGGCACGGTCTGCGGGCCCGAGCGCAAGCGCTGAGATAGGACAAAGATCGAGCGTCAACGCAGGGGCGCTCCCTCTCCCGCCTGCGGGAGAGGGTCGGGGAGAGGGTGTCTCTGCGATGGGACAAATCCCCAAGCGGAGAGAGCCCTCACCCGGCGCTACGCGCCGGCCTCTCCGGCAAGCGGGAGAGGCTAATCTGCGGCCGCATCGAATTCCCTGCACACTCCGCTTTCGCGGCAGCGCTGCACTTGTCGCCAATGCTCATGCTGCACCGCGAACGGATGAGGCTGCCCGCGCCGCCTTCGCCTATTTGACGGCTTCCCTTTTCCAGTGCTTGCCGCTTTCATTTCGGCCGCTTACACAGTCATGTGAACGTCATATGGCGCTGCTAGCGCAAGCGATCATTTTTGACGGCCCAAGGGAGGTTTCTAGATGGCTCTTCGACACTTTGGTGCGGCTGCCGCTGTTGCAGCCACGGTTGGTCTGGGCGCCTCGCCGGCATGGGCCGCGACTGAAATCCAGTGGTGGCACGCGATGACCGGCGCCAACAACGACGTCATCGTCAAGCTCGCCACCGACTTCAACGCGGCGCAGACCGACTACAAGGTCATCCCAACCTACAAGGGCAATTACGCCGACACGATGAACGCGGGCATCGCGGCGTTCCGCGCAGGCAACGCTCCGCACATCATGCAGGTGTTCGAAGTCGGCACCGCGACCATGATGGCCGCGACCGGCGCGGTGAAGCCCGTCTACAAGCTGATGGCCGAGACCGGCGAGAAGTTCGATGCCAAGGCCTACCTGCCCGCGATCACCGGCTACTACTCGACCTCGAAGGGCGAGATGCTGTCGTTCCCCTTCAATTCGTCGTCGACCGTGATGTGGGTCAACCTCGACGAGCTCAAGAAAGCCAATGTCGAGATCCCGAAGACCTGGCCTGAAGTGTTCGAAGCCGGCAAGAAGCTGAAGGCCGCCGGCCACGCCACTTGCGGCTTCTCCGGCTCCTGGGTCACCTGGGTCAATCTCGAGCAGCTCTCCGCCTGGCACAACGTGCCGCTCGCCAGCAAGGCCAACGGCCTCGACGGTTTCGACACCGTGCTGGAGTTCAACGGACCGCTCCAGGTCAAGCATCTCGAGAAGCTGGTCGAGCTGCAGAAGGACAAGACCTACGACTATGCCGGCCGCACCAACACCGGCGAAGGCCGCTTCACGTCGGGCGAATGCCCGATCTACCTGACCTCGTCGGCGTTCTTCGGCAACGTCAAGGCGCAGGCCAAGTTCGCCTTCACCGCCGTGCCGATGCCCTATTACCCGGACGTCAAGGGCGCACCGCAGAACTCGATCATCGGCGGCGCCTCGCTCTGGGTCATGGGCGGCAAGGCGGCCGACGAATACAAGGGCGTCGCGAAATTCCTGACCTTCCTCTCGGACACCGAACGCCAGGTGTATATTCACAAGGCCTCGGGCTATCTGCCGATCACCAAGGCGGCCTACGCCAAGGCAAAGGAAGAAGGCTTCTACAAGGACCAGCCTTATCTGGAGACGCCGCTGCTCGAGCTGACCAACAAGGAGCCGACTGAAAACTCCCGCGGTCTGCGGCTCGGCAACATGGTTCAGCTCCGCGACGTCTGGTCGGAAGAGATCGAGCAGGCGCTCGCCGGCAAGAAGACCGCCAAGCAGGCGCTGGACGCCGCCGTCGAACGCGGCAACACGATGCTGCGGCAGTTCGAAAAGACCGCCGTGAAGTAAGGCGATGAGCGGCAGGCCGCGACCGGCCTGCCGCTTCTGCTGACATCATGCAAAAGCAAGCCATTTTCCAAGCAAAGCTATTACCCTACGCGCTGGTTGCGCCGCAGCTCGCGGTCGTCCTGATTTTTTTCTACTGGCCGGCCGCGCAGGCGGTGATTCAATCCTTCCTGCTCCAGGACGCCTTCGGTCTCTCGACGAGCTTCGTCTGGTTCGAGAACTATCTCGATCTGTTCAGGGACCCCGCCTATTTCGAGGCGATCGTCCGGACGTTCTTCTTCTCGTTCGCCATCGCCGTCTCGTCGCTGTCCTTCGCGCTCTTGCTCGCCGTGATGGCGGACAAGCCGCTGCGCGGCTCAATGCTCTACCGCACGCTGCTGATCTGGCCCTATGCGGTCGCGCCGCCCGTGGTCGGCGTGCTCTGGATCTTCATGCTGCATCCCTCGCTCGGCGTGCTCTCGCGCTATCTGCGTGCGATGGGCGTCGACTGGAATCCGCTGCTCGACGGCAACCAGGCCGCGTCGCTGATCATCCTCGCCGCCGCCTGGAAGCAGATCTCCTATAATTTCCTGTTCTTCCTCGCCGGCCTGCAAGCCATCCCGAAGAGCGTGTTCGAGGCCGCCGCGATCGACGGCGCGCGCCCGATGCGTCGGTTCTGGACCGTGACCTTCCCGCTGCTGTCGCCGACCATCTTCTTCCTGCTGGTCGTCAACATCGTCTACGCCTTCTTCGACACCTTCGGCATCATCGACACCATGACTCGCGGCGGGCCCGGGACATCGACGGTCACGCTGGTCTACAAGGTCTATTCCGACGGCCTGCTCGGCGGCAATCTCGGCAGCTCCGCGGCGCAATCGGTGATCCTGATGGTCATGGTTATCGTGCTGACGGGAATCCAGTTCCGCTTCGTCGAACGCAAGGTGACCTACTGATGGTCGAGGAAGAGGGCTCTCGGCGCTATGTCGCCCACATCATCCTGTGGATCGGGATCGCAATCGTCGCCTTTCCGGTCTACATCGCGATCATTGCCTCGACCCAGGACAACGCGCTGATCGCCAACGGGCAGATGTCGCTGTTGCCGGGCGGCCATTTCTTCGAGGTCTACTACCAGACCATCTTCGTCGGCACGAGCGGCTCGACCCGCGAGCCCGTCGGCAACATGATGCTGAACTCGCTGGTGATGGCGCTCTTGATCGCGGTCGGCAAGATCGCGATCTCGATCATCTCGGCCTATGCCATCGTCTATTTCCGCTTTCCGTTCCGGATGCCGATCTTCTGGATCATCTTCATCACGCTGATGCTGCCGGTCGAGGTCCGCATCTATCCGACGTACAAGATCGTCGCCGATTTGCACATGCTCGACAGCTATGCGGGCCTGTCGCTGCCGCTGATCGCGTCGGCCACTGCGACGCTGCTGTTCCGCCAGTTCTTCATGACCGTGCCGGATGAGCTTCTCGAAGCCTCGCGTATCGACGGCGCCGGTCCCTTCCGCTTCTTCTGGGATACGCTGCTGCCGCTGTCGCGCACCAACATGGCGGCGCTGTTCGTGATCCTCTTCATTCTCGGCTGGAATCAGTATCTCTGGCCGTTGCTGATCACCACCCGTGACGACATGCAGACCATCCAGGTCGGCATCCGCAAGATGATCACCACCACCGATGCGCTGACCGAATGGCCGGTCGTGATGGCGACCGCCGTGCTGGCGATGCTGCCTCCGGTGTTCGTCGTCGTCGCCATGCAGAAACTGTTCGTGCGCGGACTGGTCGAGACGGAAAAGTGAAGATGGCGAATAGCGAATGGCGAGTAGCGAATGGGGTCGCTGCATCTGCCTTGCGTCCCAACCAATCCCCATTCGCCATTCCCTACTCGCTATTCGCCGGTGCAACCCATGGCTAACGTCACCCTCCGCAACGTCCGCAAGACCTATCCCGGCGGCTTCGAGGCGATCAAAGGCGTCGACGTCGATGTCGGCGATGGCCAGTTCTGCGTACTGGTTGGCCCTTCCGGCTGCGGCAAGTCGACGCTACTCCGCATGGTGGCGGGCCTGGAGACCGTCTCCGGCGGCGATATCGACATCGGCGGCCGCGTCGTCAACCAGGTCGAGCCCGCCGATCGCGACATCGCAATGGTGTTCCAGAACTACGCGCTCTATCCGCATATGAGCGTCTTCAACAACATGGCCTACGGCCTGCGCAACCGCGGCATGGCGGAGGCCGAGGTCAAGACCCGCGTCGAGGAAGCGGCGCGCGTGCTCGAGCTCACGCCGATGCTGGAGCGCAAGCCGCGCCAGCTCTCCGGCGGCCAGCGCCAGCGCGTCGCCATGGGCCGCGCCATCGTACGCCAGCCAAAAGTGTTTCTGTTCGACGAGCCGCTCTCCAATCTCGATGCCAAGCTGCGCATCGCGATGCGGGTCGAGATCCGCAAATTGCAGCGCCGGCTCAACACCACGTCGATCTACGTCACCCACGACCAGCTCGAGGCAATGACCCTCGCCGACGTTCTCGTCGTGATGAATGGCGGCCAGGTCGAGCAGGTCGGCAATCCGCTCGCAATCTACGAGAGGCCGGCGACAACCTTCGTCGCCTCCTTCATCGGCGCCCCGCCGATGAATTTGATGTCGACGCGCTCGGACGAGATCAAATCGCAGCTCGGCGACGGCGGTGCAGCCGAGGCCGGCATCCTCGGCATCCGCCCGGAAGATTTCGTCATCACCGACCAGACACCGGCCGGCGGCGTCGCGCTGCCGCTCACAGTGGAAGCCATCGAGCGCGTCGGCGCGGAGACCTTCATCTACGGCGCGCGTCAGCAGGACGAGCAGCGCATCGCCGCCAATCCCGGCGAGCTGCCGCCTGGCGAGATCATCGTCCGGATTCCCGGCTCCGAGGCGCCGCCGATCGGCCAAAAAATCCGTGTCGCGGCGGTGCGGGCGAAGCTGCACCTTTTCAGCGGTGACGGGCGGACTCGGATCGAGGCCTGAGGCTTTCGGAACCGCTTAAATAAAAAATATCGAAAACAACCCCATGCACAGTAGCCGGGGGTCTGTTTTCATTGAGATAAATCGCAAGGCAAACTCGGTCATGCCCGGGCTTGTCCCGGGCATCCACGTTCTTCGTGCCGAGCGAAGGTTCGTGGATGGCCGGGACAAGCCTGGTCAAGCCCGGCCACGACGATGTGGAAACGCCTGCGTGAAAGCAAGCCGCGTCAAATGCGGGAAATGACGGCTGTGCAGGGCCCCGCTAGGTGCTTGAACCGACACGGGGATATGCCCATATTGCTGACCAAGGGGTGCCTCTACGGGCCCTGATGCACCAAAGTCGCTTCGAGAGGACTTTGTAAACTATGTCTCGTGTTCCCACGCTTTCCAGTCCGTTCCTTCTGGGCTTCGACGAGATTGAGCGCGTGCTTGATCGCGTCGTCAAAGGCGCCGACGGTTACCCTCCGTACAATATCGAGAGGTGCGAACGGTCGGACGGTGCACCCGAACGATTGCGCATCACCCTGGCGGTCGCTGGATTCACCCGCGACCAACTCGATGTAACAATTGAGGAAAACCAGCTCGTGATCCGCGGGCGGCAGCAGGACGACAAGACCCGGCAATACATTCATCGCGGCATTGCCGCGCGCCACTTCCAGCGTACTTTCGTGCTGGCGGAGGGGATGCTGGTGCTGGGTGCGGATCTGAAGAACGGATTGCTGGCGATCGATCTTGCCCGGCCGGAACCGGAGAGGATCGTTAAGACAATCGCTATCAATGAGCACGAATAATGGAACGAGTAGCGGACTCGACCGCTTAGTTTCCCAGAGGAGTCGAGACCATGAGTGAAGGTCACGTTGCGTTCGAATACGAAGCCAAGAATGTCTCTCCGGAGACGCTGGCAACCCTCGGCGAAGGCCATATCGCCTATGTAAAGCAGATCCGCTCCGAGGATGTGCCGGGCCTGTTTCCGGAAGCGCCGAAGATCGCGCCGGGTTTAAAACTCTTCGCGCTCCATGCCGCCGACGGCACGCCGATCATGCTGACCGACAGCCGCGAAGCCGCGATCGCCAACGCCTGGAGCAACGAGCTGCAAGCGGTGAGCGTGCACTGAGCACGCGCACGTCGCACGAATAGAATTTCAAGCGGGCATGCCTTCACACGAAGGCGTGCCCGTTTTGCTTTTGGAAGCGGCCGAAGTCGTACGGCTCCGACCTCGCCCCGTTGCCGGTCTCACCACCCGTAGCGCAGGATGCCCTTGCCGGCGTAGCTGCGCGTGACGTTCGAGAATTCACCCTCGAAGGTGGCAGCGAGCGCCAAACCGCTTGCGAACTTCACCTCCGCCGACGCGGTGGTCAGCGCCGTGTCGTGCGCCTGCGCCGCGCCGTTGACGACGAAGCTCGCGCCGGGCAGCGCCTGGAAGGTGGCGGCGATGTTGCGATCGGCGTTGAAGTCGTGGGCCCAAGCGGCGCGCGCCCGCAGCGTGACGATCGCGTCGTTGAGCGCGAACGACTTGTCGGTGCGCAGGCCGAGCTCGCTGCGGGTGTCGGTGACGCTCTTCGAAGCGTAGCTCAGAGCGAAGGTGTTGCTGCCGGTGATCGCCTGCTCCGCATAGGCCGGCAGGTCAAAGGTGGTGAACTGGGCTGCGGCGTAAGGCGTGACGCCGATGCCGCCGATCCACGGCGTGACCAAGCGATAGCCGCCTTCGAGCCGACCGGAATACGCGTTGGCGTTGAAGCGCGCCTGGAGATGATCGGCGCCTGCGATGGTGACATTGCGATCGGTGGTGATGTCCTGCCAGCCATAGGCCAGCGCGCCCGTGACATAGGCCGCGCCGGCATTGTGGCGTACGAAGCCGCCGGCCTGGAACAGGTCGGAGCGGCCGGTGCCGCCGTTCGCCACCGAGAAATTGGTGCCGCCGCCGGCGAGCGCAAAGCCGGCCACCGTGTTGGGCGAGAACCAGTAGTCGGCTCCTGCCACAGCGCCGGCGATGCGGCTGGTGGCGGTGTTCGAACCGAGCGTTGCGTTGCCGTCGGTGGTCTGCGAACCGCCAAAACCTGCGGCCCATACGCTCCAGCGCGCCTCGAAGCCCTGCGGCGGCGCCTTGCGAGACATGGCGGCATAGGCGTCGCGCTCGGCACCCGTGCGCTTGCGGCCGGCATAAGCGAGCGCCTCGCTGCCGTCAGCGGCGTAGCCCGACGCGCCGTTGGACGAACGCGGATCGCCGCCCCCGGCCACGAACGGATCGGTCAAGAGACCCATGAACATGTTCATGGCATTGAAGGTGGTCTGCTGCGTGCCGGTCGCGGTCTCGCCCGAGGCCTGCGTCAGCGCATTGAGCAGAGGCTGGCCCGAGAGCGCGAACAGCGCATTGAAGCCGGCCGGCAGCGCGCCGCCACCGAACAGGCCATTGTCGATCCCCGCAGCGACGTTGCGCTGGTTGATGCTGGCATTGCCCGGCAGCGAGGACAGCAGCGAACCGGGATCGAGCGTCAGCAGCACGTCGTTGCCGACATAGCTCAGCCGCGCATTGCGGGCGAAGCTGGTCGCGGTGAGGAATTCGACGCCGGAGAAGGTACCGATCACCGTGCCCGCCGTCATGATCGTGTAGGTCGTCGTCGCCGACAGCCGCGTCAGCGGATCGACTACGACCTTGCCATTGATGCCGGCGATGCCCGTGACGAGGGTCTTGTCGGAGGCGGCGCCGGACACCTGCACCAGATAGGTTGAGGCCGCGGTCATCGTCAGGCTCGCCGTCGTCAGCGTGCCGATCGAATTGCCCGGCGCCAGCGTGCCGCCGTTGATGGCGACGGCGCCGGCGATGCCGCTGCCGCCGAGCGTGCCGCCGGCATTCACCGTCAGGCTGCCGGCCGAGGAGAGATCGCCGTTCACCGCCAGCGTACCGCCGTTGACCGTGACCGGCCCCGCATAGGTGGACGTGCCCGTGAGCGACCAGATGGACGATCCGGTCTTGTCGAGCAGCGCCCAGCCGGCGCCGATCTGGCTGACGTCGAAGCTGTTGCTTCCGGCGCCGGCGAAGCGGAAAGTGTCCGTGCCGCTGCCGACCGCCCGGCCCGTGAGCGTCGCGGCCGGCCCGGTCATGACAAAGAGGTTGTTGGCGCCGCCGAGGTTCACCGCGCTGCCGCCGGTGCCGGTGATGCTGCCGGCATTCGTCACCGTGGTGCTGCCGAGTACCGTCACCAGTCCGGTATCGCCAATGATCGCGCCGCTGTTCGTGACCGCATTGGTGGCGTTACCACTAACTCCCACGCCGAAGGTGGTCGTGCCTTGCACAGTGGCGCCAGCGCCGACCGAGACATTCACGTTACCGGTGCCACCCGTGGCCGCTATGACACCGACGAGATTCGCGGTGACGTTGCCGTTCACAACGACGGTGACATCGCTGGTATTGGCGCCGCTGAAGATGCGCGCATCGACGCCCTGATCCGCCCCGCTGATCGTGCCGGCGGTGGTGACGTTGATTGCGCCGGCATTCGCGGCGGCCGTGACACCAGTTCCGCCGGACAAGGTAATCGAGCTGCCTGCGTTCGTATTGATTGAAACCGCGTCACCACCCACTGCAAGCAACCCGGTCGTGCTGGCGAAGATCGCCCCGCCGGTTTGGGATAGATGAGCATTTCCACCGCCTGCGATGATTTGAATGCCGGCTCCGAACATTGCACCGGCGCTGCCGATATTGGCGTTCGACGTGACGTTGACATCACCGCCAGTCGATTGCGCACCGATGCCGAAAGTGGTGTTGGGGCACCGCTGGCATTGGCGATCGTCGTGTTGCCGGTCAGCGTGGCTGAGACGTTTCCGCTGCCATTGATCAGGGACAAGCCGCCCCCGGCGGCGCCTGTTGCCGTCAGGCTGCCGCCATTCAGGAAGACGTCGGTCGCGCCGGCACCCGATTGAGCGACCAGCGCGGAGCTGCCGGAAAAGTTTGCCGCAACGGGCGCGCCACTCGTGCCGACCGTGATGGAGCCGGCGCCAGTTACCATGATGACGAGGCCGCCGACGCCTGCGGTGGTGCCGCTGACGCTGCCATTGCCGAAATAGGTGATGTTTCCAGCATTGGAGGCGAGCTTGAGCCCGTCGCCTGGCCCCAGCACTGCGCCGTTGTTGGTGAAGGTGATGGGAGCACCGAGTTCGGCCGCGACGATCCAGAGCCCCTGTCCGCTGACCGCCTGGCCGGCATTGACCCCGGCGGTCACGGCGCCGCCAGTGTTGAACACCTGACTGTAGTCGTTCGACGTCGTCAATGCCGCATCAAAGTTCCCCGTGGCGGTTGTCACCGTCGTGTCGCAGGAGACGACGTTCGGTGACGCCGAGACGGCGCACGATGCGAGGGCGCGGTCGGAATGGCCCGCGACGCCAAGTGCCAGGACGCCGGTGAAGGCCGTGCTGAGGAGCAGGACGCGCCTGAGCGTCGGCCGCGATTGTTGAAACTGATGCTGCATTGCCCCGCCTGGCTTGTGGCCTCTTCGCGGGCCACGCTCTAGAATTGAAACTTGCCGAACCCAGATCGCCGCGCGACGCGTTAGGCCGATGGCTGCTTGGCCTTGCGCAGATAAGGCAGGACGGTATCGAAGCTGCCGAACCGCTTGACGGCATCCTCGTTCGAGACCGATCCGGCAATCACGATATCCTCACCGGGCATCCAATCGGCGGGCGTCGCAACCGGGAACCTTGCGGTGAGCTGGAGCGAATCGATGACTCGCAGGATTTCCTGGAAGTTGCGGCCGGTCGTCATCGGATAGGTCAGCACCAGCTTGATCTTCTTGTCCGGTCCGATGACGAAGACCGAGCGCACCGTCTGGTTGTCGGCCGGTGTACGACCTTCCGACGTCGTGCCGGCCGAGGCCGGCAGCATGCCGAACAGCTTGGCGACCTTGAGATCGCGGTCGCCGATCATCGGATAGTTGACCGCGTGGCCCGTCGCCTTGTGGATGTCACCCTTCCACTTGGTGTGATTTTCGACCGGATCGACCGAGATGCCGATGATCTTGACGTTGCGCTTGTCGAACTCGCTCTTGAGGCCGGCCATAGTGCCGAGCTCGGTGGTGCAGACCGGCGTGAAATCCTTCGGGTGAGAGAACAGCACCGCCCAGGAATCGCCGATCCAATCGTGGAACCGAACCTCGCCTTCGGTTGTCTGCGCCTCGAAATCCGGCGCCGTGTCGTTGAGTGCGAGTGCCATTGGGCATTTCCTTCTGTCGTCTTCCGGTGCGGCCATGGCGCACGAAGATCTCGTGGCGACCTCGCTTGTCTCAGTTGAGACTGAGACGATGCGTCGCACCTGCTTGATTTTGCAGCCGGAATCCGGCCAGGCTAGATAACCTTGAGATTGTGGTCGTTGATATCTGCGCCCCGCGATGGCGAAAGTCATGGCATCGTTCTGAAAAAGTTCTTAAGCACCGCGCCATGGCCACGAGTTACATCATCGGTCCGTTCCGACTTGATGCAGACGCCGCGATCCTGTTCCGCGGCAGCTCTCCCGTCGCGCTTGGCCAGCGCGCGATCGCGGTGCTGCGCGCGCTCGTGGAGCGCCCGGGGAACCCGGTCTCCAAGGACGCTCTGATCAAGTCAGCGTGGGGCGGCCTGATCGTCGAGGAGAGCAATCTGCCGGTCCAGATCGCGGCGCTGCGCCGGGCGTTCGGCAAAGAGCCTGGCGGCGAACGATGGATCGAGACCTTGCCCAAATACGGCTACCGGTTTGCCGGCCCGTTGAGCTCCGGTACGCAGCATTCCGTCACAACGGAGCCACCGGCTCCGGATGCGGTTGCGGCGAGCGAAACGCCTCCGCTTCCAGTTCAACCAGCGGTCGCGGTGCTGCCGTTTCAGAACATGAGCGGCGACCCGCAACAGGAATATTTCGCCGACGGCGTCGTCGAGGAAATCATCACGACGCTGTCGCGCTTTCGCTCCCTGTTCGTCATCGCGCGCAATTCCAGCTTCACCTACAAAGGCCGCTCCGTTGACGTGAAGCAGATCGGCCGCGAACTCGGCGTTAGCTTCGTCCTCGAAGGCAGCGTTCGCAAATCGGCCGACCGCGTCCGCATCACCGCGCAGCTGATCGATGCGTCGACCGGCGCGCATCTGTGGGCAGACCGGTTCGACGGCGCGCTTGAGGACGTCTTCGATTTGCAGGACCGGATCGCCCGGCAGGTAGTGGGGTTGCTGGTGCCGAAGCTCGAGCACTCCGCGATCGAGCGCGCCAAGCGCAAGCCGACCGAAAGCCTGGGCGCGTACGAGTATTATCTGCGCGGCACCGCGGCGATCTACCGCTTCACCATCCGCGAGGCCAATGTCGAGGCCTTGCGGCTGTTCAAGCGTGCCATCGAGCTCGATCCGGAGTTCGCTGCCGCCTACGGCATGGCCGCCTATTGCTACGTCAAGGACAGAACCAACCGATGGCCGACCGACGATCTCGCGCGGGACATTGCCGAGACCGACCGGCTGGCGCGGAATGCAATTCGCCTCGGCAGCGACGACGCACTCGCGCTGGCAACCAGTGCCGGAGCACTGGCCTATGTCGTCCGCGATCTCGACGCCGGCGCCGCGTGCATCGACCAGGCGCTTCAGGTCAATCCCAATTTGATGTGGGCGTCTTATTTCGCCGGCTTCATCAAGAGCTGGATGGGCGAGCCTGAAGCGGCCGTTGCACACCTGATGTACGCGATGCGCCTCAGCCCGGTCGATCCGCTGATGCCGCTGATGCAGGCGGCGACGGCACACGCTCACTTCTTCGCCGGCCGCTACGACGAAGCCTCATCCTGGGCCAAGGCGGCCCTGCGCGGCACGCCAAAACTGTTGCCGGCATTGCGCATCGGCGCCTCGGCGGATGCATTCGCCGGCCAGCTCGAGCCAGCGCAAAAGACGGTGGCCCGGCTGCTCCAGATCAATCCCGACGAGCGCGTGTCCAACTTGGAGGCCATCTACGGTCCCTACCGGCGTCCGGACGATGCTTGGCGATATGGCGAAGGACTGCGGCGCGCGGGACTGCCGGAGTGATAGAGGCAAGCGGATGCCGCGAATGATCCGCCAAGCCTGCGGCGCAGCGGGCGACGCGGAAAGCCGAAATTACGCCGCCGTCGCGGGCGGCAGCGCCAGCACCGAATAGATCGCCTGGGCGTCGCGCGAGGCGCGGAGCTTCTTGGCGAGGTCCTGGTCGCGCAGCAGGCGGGCGATACGTGCCAGCGCCTTGAGATGGTCGGCGCCGGCGCCTTCCGGCGCGAGCAGCAGGAAGACCAGATCGACCGGCTGGCCGTCCATCGACTCGAAATCGATCGGGCGATCGAGCCGCGCGAACAGGCCAAAAATCTTTTCCAGCTTGGGCAGCTTGCCGTGGGGAATGGCTACGCCGTAGCCGACAGCGGTGGTGCCGAGCTTCTCCCGTTGCAACAGCACCTCGAAGACCGCGCGCTCGTTCTGCCCGGTCAGCTCGGCAGCCTTGGCTGCCAGTTCCTGGAGCGCCTGCTTCTTGCTGTTGACCTTCAATGCCGGGAGAATCGCCTCGGGCGCGACCAGATCGGTAATCGGCATGAAAGTTTTCCGAGGTGAATTAAACCGTCAGGTTCCGAATTGGCTAGCTTGGCGAGAGCCGAGCCGGGCCGGCGTCAAGAAGGTGAAGCAGGAGGCGGACTTAGCCCCGGTCCTGATGTGGGGCGCTTCTACTCCAACGCAATCCCGGTGCCAACTCCCGCGTGCGGCTTTGCCCCGGTCATTGTTAAGGGCGGCGGGGCGGCCCAAGGCGTCACCCAAAGCCATCAGGCCTTGTCGCCCGGCTTGCCCGCCGGCGGGTCGACCCAGCCGACATTGCCGTCCGCCCGGCGGTAAATGATGTTCACCCGGCCGCTCGAACCGTGCTGGAATACCAGGCAGGGGGCCCCGCTCAGGTCGAGTTCCATGACGGCCTCGCTGACTGAGAGCGGTTTCAGCGAGGTCGTTGCCTCTGCGATGATGACGGGGCTGTAGCCGGTGACCTCGTCCTCACCCTCGGATGGCGCCTCCAGGACGTAGCTCGTGGCATCCAGCGCGGCGAGCGCCGCGGCGACGTGCGTTTTGCGGGCGGAGCGGTCCTTGAGCCGGCTCTTGTAGCGTCGCAGCCGCTTCTCGATCATCAGCAGCGCCTGGTCGGCGCTGGCATAGGCGTCCGGGGCGTTCGAATCGGCCTCCAGCGTAATTCCCGAATCGAGATGCAGCGCACAGTCGGTGCGGAAGCCGAACCCGTCCTTGCTCAGCGTGATGTGGCCGGAATAGTTGCCGTCGAAGTATTTGCGCAAGACCTCGTCGGTTCGCCCGGCAACGCGGCCGCGCAGGGCCTCGCCGACGCTGATGCTCTTTCCCGAAATCCGGAGGGTCATGTGATGCCTCGCTTGGTTGAGGGCCCAAGGCGCGGTTGAGGGTCGTCGCGCCTTAGGTTCTTGTCTGCGCATGATCTGTCCGGAAAACCGCCGCACAGTTTTCCGGATCATGCGCCCGCATGGATCGGTCGCGATGGAACATTGAGAGTAGCGCGATTTGGCGCCAGCGCAATCAGGCCGGCTCGGTGTTGCGGGAGCGATCGGACATTGCAGTGGAGAGGATGTTACCAAGAGCGCTCTGCTTGTCGCGACGGCGTTGCACCGACGAGGGAATGCGCATGGCTTCGCGGTACTTCGCGACCGTGCGGCGGGCAATATCAATGCCCGAGACGCGCAACCGTTCCACGATGGTGTCGTCGGACAGGATCGCCAAGGGTGCTTCCGAATCGATCAGCTGCTTGATGTGGTGACGCACCGCTTCGGCGGAATGCGCCTCGCCGCCGTCGGCCGAGGCGATCGAGGCGGTAAAGAAATATTTCAGCTCGAACGTGCCGCGATTGGTCGCCATGTATTTGTTGGCGGTGACGCGCGACACCGTGGATTCATGCATCTGGATGGCGTCGGCAACGGCCTTGAGATTGAGCGGCCGCAGATGCGCCACGCCATGGGTGAAGAAGCCGTCCTGCTGGCGCACGATCTCGGTCGCAACCTTCAGGATGGTGCGGGCACGCTGATCGAGCGCGCGCACGAGCCAGGTCGCGTTCTGCAGAGCATCGGTAAAATACGACTTGTCGCCGTCCTTGCCGATCTTCTTCGACAGTTGCGAGTAGTAGGTCTGGTTGACCAGCACGCGCGGCAAGGTGTCGCTATTGAGCTCGACATGCCAGCCGCCATCCGGACCCGGGCGGACATAGACGTCCGGCACCATGGTCTGCAAACGCGACGAGCCGAACTTCATGCCGGGTTTGGGATTGAGCCGGCGGATCTCGCCGATCATGTCGGCGATGTCCTCGTCGTCAACGCCGCAGACCTTGCGCAAGCCGGCGATGTCGCGCTTGGCGAGCAGATCGAGATGCTCGACCAGCGCCTGCATCGCCGGGTCGTAGCGGTCGAGCTCGCGGAGCTGGATCGCCAGGCATTCGCTTAAATTGCGCGCGCAGACGCCGGGTGGGTCGAATTTTTGCAGCACCGCCAGAACGTGCTCGACGTCCTGCTGCGATGCGCCAAGCCGCTCGGCCGCTTGGCCGAGATCCGGCGGCACGTAGCCCGCCTCATCGACGAGGTCGATCAGGTACTGACCGATCATGCGCTCCGCGGACCCGGTGAAGGCAACCGAGAGCTGCTCGGCCAGATGATCGCCGAGCGTGATTTCCGCCGCGACGAAGGCTTCGAGATTGTAGTCCTCGTCGCCGGAAGCTCCGCCGCCCCATTCCGTATAAGTGGTCGGCGCCACATCCTGGGCGTTGCGCGCAGCCGCCTCGGCCGGCTCCTCGGAAAAGACGTTGTCCAGACCGGTGTCCAGGGTCTGCTCGATCTCGGCGCGGGTGCCGAGATCCTTGCTCATCCATTCTTCCTGGCCGGGCTCGAAGGCCTCGCCCGGACCGCCGCCCGGCTCGTCGTTATGGCCACCGTCGGAATCGTTGAACTGACCGGCCTCGGCCGGGGCTTCGCCCGCCGGCGGCTCGTCATTGGCGCGTTCCAGCAGCGGATTACGCTCGAGTTCCTCTTCCACGAAGGTCGTGAGATCGAGATTGGACAATTGCAGCAGCTTGATCGCCTGCATCAACTGCGGCGTCATGACCAGCGACTGCGATTGCCGGAACTCTAATCTCTGCGAAAGCGCCATGAAGCAAGAACCGATCCAAAAAGTTGGTCCGATTTTTGCTTACCCTAGTCTAAGCCCGATGTACACGTCTTGACGAATTCGAAAAACGGGCTAGAGGCGGAATTCCTCGCCAAGGTAAAGGCGGCGAACGTCCGGATCATTGACGATCTCATCCGGGTTGCCCTCGGTCAAGATTTCACCGGCATAGACGATATAGGCGCGATCGGTGAGGCCGAGCGTCTCACGCACATTGTGGTCGGTGATGAGCACGCCGATGCCGCGATTGGTGAGATGGCGCACGAGGTCCTGAATATCGCCGACCGCGATCGGATCGATGCCGGCGAAAGGTTCATCGAGCAGCATGTAGTTCGGACGCGTCGCCAGCGCGCGCGCGATCTCGACGCGGCGCCGCTCGCCGCCGGACAGCGCGATCGACGGCGATTTACGCAGGCGCGTGATGTTGAACTCGTCGAGCAGCGCATCGAGCTGCGCCTCGCGCTTCTTGCGCGAGGGCTCGACCACTTCGAGCACGGCGCGAATATTTTGCTCGACGGTGAGGCCACGGAAGATCGAGGCTTCCTGCGGCAGATAGCCGATGCCGAGCCGCGCGCGCTGATACATCGGCAGCTTGGTCACGTCGTGGCCGTCGAGCTCGATCGCGCCGCGGTCGGGCTTGATCAGGCCGGTGATCATGTAGAACACGGTGGTCTTGCCGGCGCCGTTCGGACCGAGCAGGCCGACCGCTTCGCCGCGGCGCACATAGATGCTGACGCCGCGCACCACCTGGCGGCTGCCAAAACTCTTTTCCACGCTATGCACAGCCAGGAAGCCCGGCCGCTTCAAGAGTTGCGGCCCGCCTGCGCCGTTGGACTTGGCACTTGCCTTGGCACTTGCTCTGGCCGGTTGAGCCGGTGGCTGGCGCGGACGCGGCGGCTCGGCGCGGAACTGGTCCGGCTCACGGGCAATGGGGGGTGCGTCCCGGACCGGGCTGGTCACCAGACCGCCGACGCTGTCACCGAGCGCGGTGATGTCCTGACGCGCAAATCCTGGACGGCCGCGCTTGGCGGGGCGCCGACGGAACATGCTGAATAGATCGACCATCCCCGCCTTCTAGCCTTTCGCGGCATTCGCGCGATCTGCCGCGCCGGCCTCACGATTCGCCGACGCAGCATGAGTGAAGGGATGTCTCATGCCCAGTGAAACACGCCCAATAAGCGGCAGACCCCGCCTCGAAAGCCCTTGCGCTAGATACAGTCTCGCCGGGCAAGCTTCAACCTCGGATCGGGAGCATCCGACCCAAGCCATTGAATTTACTTCTGTTTACTTGCGCCAGGCAGTTGCAAAGGCGGAGCCGCGGCGCCAGGGGCCGTGGGCGTCCCGCATTTGCCGCTCTGTCCGCCCTGGGACTGGATGAACAGGCCCTGCACCCCCCTGCCGCCATCGGATTCCACCCGCGAGACGCCGGTGGTCATATCCACCATGAGGCGGTCGCCGCGCAGCACGTTCTGGCACTGGGTCAGGACCACCTGGCCCGAGCCGCCGAGCATGGTGATGAGGTTGGTCTTGGGGTCGAAGACGGCGGTCTCGCCGGTCACCACCTGGTCCTTCTGGGTGACCACGACATTGCCGCGCGCTTCCAGCCGCTTGATCGAGGAGGCGCCGCCCGGGCCCGGCGTCGCCGGCTTGTCGCCACCGGATTCGTAGAACACCACCAGTGTCTTCGAGGTCATGGTGGTGTCGCCCTGCACGACCTTCACATTGCCGGAGAAGGTCGCCTCCTTCTTCTTGTCGCGCATCTCGAGCGACGCAGCCTCGATCTGGATCGGCTGATCGCGGTTCTGCGAAAAGCCCTGCATCGCATTGGGCACGCCCTGCATCGTGCTCTGCGCGAGCACTGCGCCGGCTGCGAGCAGCGCGGCGCCAAAGACGAGCGCACCGGCGCTCACGCCAGCCTTGCATGCACCGCGCGGGAAAAACTTCGTCATGAAAATCATCTTGAATTGGCAGACTTGTTCTGGGGCGCGCGCGTCTTTGCGGGCGGCGCTGGCGCGGGCTGCTCGGCGGGCGCGGCACCGGGGTCGTCGCCGAGCTTGTCCAGATGCATCACCACATTGCCCTCGAAGCGGATGAGATCGCCGCCTTCCGTGATTCGCAGCCGATCCGACGTCAGCGTTCCGTTGGTCAGCTTGACGTCGACATGCTCGTCCGAGCTGACGGTGCCCTTGCCCATGTCGACGAAGGCCGAGTTCAGCCGCGCCTCATAGCCGGTCGAGGTGCGCAGGAAGATGTCCTTGTGCAGGTCGAGCTGCTGCTGCTTGTTGTCGAACCTGCCGGTGCGGGCATCGAGGAACAGGGTCGATTGGTCTTCCATCAGAACTTTCGCACGCAAGTCCGAGAGATCGACATGGTCGGGATCCGTGATGTCCTGCGTCGCGGTCTTGGCCCAAAGTTCATAGGGCCTCTGATCCGGCGTGAAACCGGACATGTGCGGCGATTCCATCGTGATCTTGGTGCCTGTTACCACCAAATTTCCGGAGTCGACCTTCACAGGGATCATACTGAAGGGGTTGAGAAAGGTCGAGACGGCGACGATCGAGGCCATGGCCACAACCACCGTCACCGGCACCGCGATGCGCAGAATCCGTACCAGGCGGCTGTGACGCGCCGCGCGGGCAAACCGCGCCGCAAGCGCGGCGTCATAGGTTTGATACTGGGCCGAGTTCACCGCTGCTCCAAGAGCTGCTCCAAAGGCGCCGCGAGCTTTCCAGATGAAGGCTCCGATCGAGGGTGCCCCATTGTACCCGGCACCGCCAAAATATGCAGCAGCCTGCGACAGGCCGTTACGACTGTGTCCGAAACGGGGCGGCAGCCTTAGCCTAACTGCTGCCGAAGGCTTCAGGAATGCGCGAAAATGTCCTCTTCCCCCCAGCCCTGGAGGTCGAGCAGGGCGCGGGTCGGCAGGAAGTCGAAACAGGCTTTCGCCAGCGCCGTGCGACCCTCCCGCACCAGCATGGCATCCAGCCGCTCGCGCAAGCCGTGCAGGTGCAGCACGTCGGAGGCAGCGTAGGCGAGCTGCGGCTCGGTCAGGCTGTCGGAACCCCAGTCACTCGACTGCTGCTGCTTGGAGAGGTCGACATTGAGCACCTCGCGCACGAGGTCCTTGAGGCCATGGCGGTCGGTATAGGTGCGGGTCAGGCGGGAGGCGATCTTGGTGCAGTAGATCGGCCCGGTCATCACGCCGAAGGTCTGGTACAGCACCGCAACGTCGAACCGCGCAAAGTGAAAGATCTTGGTGATCGCGGGATTGGCCAAGAGCGCCTTCAGGTTCGGCGCGTCGGTGTGGCCCTTCGGGATCTGCACCACGTCGGCGCTGCCGTCGCCGGGCGAGAGCTGCACCACGCAGAGCCGGTCGCGCTGCGGGTTCAGCCCCATGGTCTCGGTGTCGATCGCCACCGCTCCGGTGTAGCGGGACAGGTCGGGCAGGTCGCCGCGGTGCAGGCGTACGGTCATGGCGCTTCAAAACCTCAATCGAATCGGTGCGTCGGCATATTAGGCTAATCGGATAGCCCGCGATGTATCCACTGGCGGCAGGCCGCGCAAGCGCCGGATAGGCCCTCAAGGCCGTCAGATCGCCGCCAGCATGATGCAGATCATCGCCGCCACGGTGATGCGGCTGGCGCCATCGCGGAAGGTGTAGATGATGGGATCGTCCGGCATCTCGCGGCGATGCGCCATCATCAGGGCCCGGCCGAACCAGTACAGCAGCAGCGGGTTGAGCAGCCACAGCATCCAGGGACGGCTGTACAGCGGCATCACAGCGGATGAGGACACGTAGAGCGAGAACACGGTCACCGCGTTCATGGCGCTCGCGGCCGCCATCGCGGCGATGATTTGCAGGTCGGTGATCCTGTAGTCGCGGTTGGAGGGATCGGACAGCCCCGCATCCTCGCGCATGCTGAGCTCGCTGAAGCGCTTGATCAGCGCCAGCGAGGTGAACACGAACAGCGAGAAGATCAGCAGCCATTCCGACAGCACCACGCCGACGCCGACGGCACCGGCGAGGATGCGCAGCGTATAGAGGCCGGCGAGCGTCACCACGTCGACCAGCATCTTGCGCTTGAGCACGAGCGAATAGGCGATGGTGGTGGCGAGATAGGCGGCGAGCACGCCGAGGAACATTGCGGAGATGCAGAGGCTGGCCGCGACCGCGAACAGCCACAGCGCTGGGATCGCGAGCAGCGCCGAGGAGATCGGCAAGTCGCCGGCCGCGAGCGCGCGATGGCGCTTGGTCGGGTGCTGACGGTCGGCTGCAAGATCAAGCAAATCGTTCATCAGATAGGCGCCCGACGCGCAGGCCGAGAACGCCAGGAACGCCAGCAGCGCATGGCCAAGCGTCGCAAAATTCATCTGATGCGCCGTGATCGCCGGCACGAACACCAACGTGTTCTTGGCGTATTGATAGACGCGCAGCGCCTTCGCCCACGTCGTCAGGCTGGCGCGTCTGCCGCCGCGGCTCTCGATGCGCTCGATCGAGGCACGATCGAACGCCAGGCTGCCGCCCGCGATGAGGTCCGCCGGCGCAACGACGCCGTCGAAGCCGAGATGCGCCGCAATGCCCGCGGCATGATGGGCGAAGCGGCCTGCGACAAGATAGATCTTCTCACCCCGCGCCCGCGCTGCCAGCGCCTGGTTCAGGACGTCGGAATCATAGGGCAGATGGGCGTAGTCGATCTTGGCGTGCGCCAAAATATCCGTGAGCGCCGCCATGCCCGGGCGTCCGCCCGCGCCGAAGCGGGCAAGCATGCGGCCGGGGCTGCTGAACAGCGCTTCCATCAGCAGCTCGGAGCGCAGCAGCGCACCTTCGAGATCGATGAGCAGCGTCCGGGCAGCCGCCGGCATCGCCGACGGCTCGGGCGTGCCGCGATCGTACTGCCAGGCAGGCTGCTCCATTCGAAAACGCTTTACTGACCGCAACATGACCGGCCCAAAGGCTGGGAAGGCCGGGGAGCAGGGAAATGGACGATCGGAGCCTAGGGGAGCATTCGCTAAAGGGGACTTAATCGGGATGGGACCGAGCCAACTCCCGCTTGATGCAAAATACTGGCGGAGACACGCGGCATGGCGGTAAGTGCAGATCTCGGCGAAGCCCTTGAAAACTTTGTAATAAAACTGGTCGCGTCGGGCCGCTACCCCTCCAAAAGCGCGGTGCCTTGTTCGTGGCAGCCCGTCACGAGCCTTTGTCGATCTTCACCCAGAGCGCACTCCCCAACGTCGATGAGTTCCTGGCCGCGCAGGCCCATGCCGGCAAGCGTGACGGTGAAAGCGCAAGTGCGATCACAGCTTGCCCAATCCGCTGCGCTTTGCTTCGCGGCAGGCCGCGCACGAACTCACTGACGCTGCCCGGTTTCTCTGCTCTGCGCAAAAAGCTGTCCACGATGTCTTCCCTGAGGAACTTCACGAGGTTGAATGGTTCCCGCTCGCAAATGCTCAATTGCAGGCCGTGTCGCCGACATACGGCATCAAACGCTTCCTTCGTCCAGCGGCCAATGTGGTTCGGTGGCATGTCTATGAGCGATCCATGGCACTCCATGTAGTGCGTTCGGATCTCATTTGGCACGGCGATGAAGACAGAGCCTTGCGCCTTGAGAAGGTATTCCAATCGAGCGAAGACGTCATCCACTCGGTCCATATGCTCGAACACCTGAAACATGAAGATGATGTCGAAGGCCTCTTTCATGGGGGTGAAGCCATCCTCTCGAAAGTCGACCGAAAAGGTCTTGTAGCCTTTCGATTGCAATGCCAATTGCGCCGTTTCGTTGTAGTCGACAGCGTAAACATCGGACGCGTGAAAGAATTTGTCCTTGATGTGATCGAGAAAATACCCAAACCCCGCCCCGACATCGATCGCAGTTTTTCCGGCAGTGCTCAGGCCGTCGAGCTCTTCGATTGTCCTTGCATACTCCCATTTCATGGTTGGATAGGAAGGGTGCGGCGCGGCCAGGTTATAAAACTCAGCGCCACCCGCGACGAACGGATCTGCAAAACCGAATCCGCAATCTGCGCATTTGCGGATATCGCATGTGTCGCGGCCCCAGAGAAGCGACAGGTGGCGTGTTAATTTTCGAGAGCGATCCGGATACTGGCGCGGATTGACGAAGGATCGAGAGGCCTGATCTGCGGTCACTTCGAACAATTTGGCAGTTGATGCATTGCCGCATGCTGGACAAGTGCTCATCTCTCCCGACCTCATACACGCCTTTCGGTGGAGAGTGGTTGAGTTCAACTGTCTCGTCATCATTCAAATGAAGGCTGGCGAAGAGCGACGTCCGTGGCCGCGGACAAGCGGAAGTAGGCCAGTTGCGGCGCGAAGGCGCCTATCCTGAGAGCGACCGCTCACCATGGGTAGACCGGAAGTAGCTGGTCACGGTTTTACGTAGGTCCAACCCGTCTCCTGCAGTTCCATCACGCGCACCACGCCTGACTTTACTACCTGCGCCTGAGAAACAATCGGTATGTCCTTGTGCTCGGCTTGGTGCATTTTTTCCTGGGTGTTACCGCAAGCCTTGAACGATACCTCCGGCGTGCTCAGCGCCATCTGCTCAATTCGAGCTTTCACGGGCGACGTGTCGTCGCGAAGCATATGCAGGCCAGGCCCGAACGTGATCACCTCGATTTTCACCTCCTCCCCGAGCTCCCTATAATGTTCCGTAACGTTCGTCGCGTTGTTCAACGCGAGATTCATCGCGGCCGGGTCATGGGTGTTGACCTGCAGGATCAAACGGTGCGTTTTGGAAACGGGGGCGATCCGGGCCATTGCAGCGAGAGAGGATCGCGTCCGCGACTGTTTAGCAGCGAGCCGTTTGGTCGAGTTTTTCACTAGCCATCGCCCATGCGGGGCTGCATGCGTCATCAATTCAGAGGATGGAGCAGCCGGCGTCATTGTTGTTGGCTCGGAATACGGGGCTGACGGTCTCCAGTATGGGCCGGCGCTTGTCGTCTTCGGCACCCAGTATCGTCCGCCTTGCTCCGCCGCTGCGATCGGGACGGCAAGCAGGACCGCGAAGGCTCCCATAGTCGCGACTTTCGCAATTTGCTGAAAGATGCTCATCGTATTTCTCCGTCGCAAATCTTGCTGGACCATCAAATAGGTCAGCGGCTCGCGATGGCATGTTGCCCCGCATTCCGCGACATCGCACACCAGCCGGATCATCCAATTGAGAGTATGTGAGCGACGTGGCCATCGAACCCGCCGCCGGCTTCGTTTCGCAGACACGGCTACCGGGATCTGCACCTCGTTGATGAGGTCGCTGGTCGCATGATCATCGCCGCCGCCTTCGATTGTCGGTTTGGTGTGCCCGCCACCGCAACTGGTTGAGAGCCCCGCTTCTAAATTCGCTCGACTTTCGCTTGTGATGGTGAGCTCGCAGGCGAACACTTGCTCTTACGCAGCAGTGTTATTCGTTCGGCTGCACGCTTTCCTATGCCTCTTAGGGAGAACTCACCTACCTATTTCGAGGTAGGCTGCGAACCCTTAGGCCAGCCTGAAGAGACATGCTCTGCCGTGCGGCGCTTCCGAGCACACCCACCCAATAGGCTTCCTGCTCGGCGTGTGCACCATGGCAATACTCCGGGCGCGGCTCTCGCCGTCCACCCAAACGCGATAGAGTTCGCCTGCTAGCGCCGGCGCCTGCCGGTGGGTCAGATGCGCGGGAGCATCATTGCGAAGCGCCTCCCAGACGGTTTCCGGATAGGCCGCAGCAAGCGCCTGACGCGTCTTTATTTCGCTGGGCTCTGCGATGCGGAGGGAGAACCGGACGGCCTGAGCGCTCCAGGCAGGCTGCTCCATTCGAAAACGCTTTACTGACCGCAACATGACCGGCCCAAAGGCTGGGGAGGCCGGGAGCAGGGAAATGGACGATCGGAGCCTAGGGGAGCATCCGCTAAAAGCGGCTTAATTCGGGTGGAGGAGCAGCCGAACACCGGCGCCAATCGCCTGCGAATTCGGCGAAATCGCCGTCTCATACGGGGATGAGAGAAAAGATGGTGCCCAGGAAAGGACTCGAACCTTCACGGCCGTTAAGCCACTGGCACCTGAAGCCAGCGCGTCTACCAATTCCACCACCTGGGCATGCCGGTTGGGGCACGGAGGCGGTTACTAAGGTTCGGTGACGCGCTTGTCAATTCATGCTTGTGCCGTGCTTGGGGTTGCGGATTGCGCATCGCAAACCGGCCCGATACAAGCCTGACGAGACGCACTCTTCCCGCAGGATTGGACCCCATGGCATCGAATCTGGAAACTCTCGTCACGGTTTTCGGCGGATCGGGGTTTTTGGGCCGCAACGTGGTCCGCGCGCTGTGCAAGCGCGATTACCGGATCCGGGTTGCGGTGCGGCGGCCGGAACTGGCCGGCTTCCTCCAGCCCTCGGGCAAGGTCGGGCAGGTCCACACCGTGCAGGCCAATTTGCGCTACCCCGCCTCGGTCGAGGCGGCGATGCGTGATTCGGACGTCGCGATCAACCTGGTCGGCATCCTCACTGAGGGCGGCGCGCAGAGCTTCGACGCCGTCCAGACCAAGGGCGCCGAGACGGTCGCCAAGGCGGCCGCGGCCGCCGGTGCCCGGATGGTGCATGTCTCGGCGATCGGCGCCGACGCGCAGTCGCCCTCGCGCTACGCCCGCGCCAAGGCGGCCGGCGAGCAGGCGGTGCTCGCGGCGGTGCCGTCGGCCACGATCTTCCGCCCGTCGGTGATGTTCGGGCCCGAGGACCAGTTCACCAACCGCTTCGCCGCGCTGGCGCGGATGTCGCCGGTGCTGCCGCTGATCGGCGGGGAGACAAAGATGCAGCCGGTCTATGTCGGCGACGTCGCGACCGCGATCGCGGACGCCGTCGACGGCAAGGCCAAGGCCGGCGCCACCTACGAGCTCGGCGGGCCGGATGTGCTGACCATGCGCGAGATCATCGAGGCCATTTTGGCCATCGCCGACCGCAAACGGGCGCTGATCCCGCTGCCGTTCTCCCTCGCCCGCTTCAAGGCCAACTTCCTGCAATTCGCACCGGGCGCGATGAAGCTGACCCCGGACCAGGTCACGCTGCTCGAGCGCGACAATGTCGTCTCGGAGGCGGCGAAGGCCGCTGGGCTGACGCTGGAAGGCCTCGGCATCATCGCCGATCCGCTGGAGGCGATCGCCCCGCAATATCTCTGGCGTTTTCGCGCCGCCGGGCAGTTCCAGCGCAAGAGCGCGTAAGGGCTTCCGTCTCCACGTCGTCATGGCCGGGCTTGTCCCGGCCATCCACGTCTTTTCTTAACGCGGTCACCAAGAACGTGGATGCCCGGCACAAGGCCGGGCATGACGAGCCGCGACACCCGCAGCAACAACGTCAGAACTTCAGCTTCTTGAAGATCGCCTCCGGCAGCGTCTTGATGATCAACATCACGAGGCGCCATTTGCCGCTGACGTAGACGACATCCGTCTTCCGCTCGACGGCCTGAAGGATCGCATCGCCCACCACCGGCGCTTCGACGGTGAGCGGGCCGATCAGTTTCATGCCTTCCGTCATTTTGGTGCGGACGAAGCCGGGTTTCACGGTGACGACGTGAACGCCACTGCTGCTGGCGCGGGCGCGCAGGCCGGACAGGAAGGCCGAGAAGCCGGCCTTGGCCGACCCGTAGACATAGTTCGAGGCGCGCCCGCGATCGCCCGCAACGGATGACACGCCGACGAGCGTGCCGTTGCCGCGCGCCAAAAACTTTTCCGCGAACAGGCCGAGGATCAGCGACGGCCCTTCGTAGTTCGAGCGCATGATCGTCGTGGCGTGGGCGAGATCGCTTTGCGCGTTCTCCTGCGCGCCCAGCAATCCGACGATGGAGATGACGACGTCCGGCAATGCGGGAAGACCGCCAACCAAGCCGTCGAACGATGCGGTGTCGAGCACGTCGAACTTGAAGATGCTGCACTCGACATTGTAGCGGGCGCGCAGGTCGGCGGCGTCAGGCTCCAGCACGGCGACATCGCGCCCTGCGAACTGAACGTCATATCCCGCTTTCGCAAAAGCGCGCGCGGTGGCGCGGCCGATATCGGATGAGCCACCCAGCACCAAAACCGTCTTGCGCGAAGTCATGGCTTAAACCTCATCAAACAAACGCTGTGAAAGTTTTGACCGGATGTTTCCGGCGGGGTCGAGCGATCTGCGGATCGCGCTGAAGCGTTTCAGGGCAGGATAGCCGGTCTCAAACGTCGCGCGCGACTGGCGTGCATCTTTGGCGAGATAGAGCCGCCCGCCGGCGGCGACGACCAGCCGATCGATCTCGTCGAGGAAATTCAGGATGTCGCCCTTCAGCGGGAAATCCAGCGCAAGCGTGTAGCCGGGCAATGGAAACGACAGAATGCCGTCGCCCTGGCCGAGCTTCTTCAGCACCGCGAGGAAGGAGGCATCGCCGCGCTTCGAAACGCGGTCGAGGATCTCGCCGAGCACATCGCGCGCGCCCTGCTCCGGGATCACGCATTGATGCTGGAGGAAGCCGCGCCGGCCGTAGATGCGATTCCAGGCGCTGATGCTATCGAGCGGAAAGAAATACGGATAAAGCGAGACCAGATGGCTGCGGCCGGCACGCCGCGCGCCCATGCGATAGTAAAGCTCGTTGAAGGCGCGGATGCTGTAGCGGTTCAGCGTCATCGACGGCAGATCGACGGGCACGGCGAGCCCGGGATCCTTGCCGACGGGAAATCGATCGGCACCGTCGGCAAGCTCATCCGCACTCGCGTGCTCGCCGAGATAGATCAGCGCGCGGCCGAGATTGCTGCCGCCCGCCGCGCAATCGATCCACGCCACCGAATAGGTCGCGGAATCGCCGGCATCGAGCGCACGCATCGCGGCATCGAGATCGGACGCGGAGATCACCCGCTCGCGGATCCAGCCGGTCTCGACCGGCCGCAACCGGATCGTCGCTTCGAGAATGACACCGGTGAGGCCCATGCCGCCGATGGTCGCGAAGAAGGCATCCGAATTCTGCTCGCGCGAGGCCTCGATGACCTCGCCTTGCCCGGTGCGCAGCAAAACGCTCTCGACATAACGGCCGAAGCCGCCCTCGCAATGATGATTCTTGCCGTGCACGTCGGCGGCAATGGCGCCGCCGATCGACACGAACCGCGTGCCCGGAACGACGAAAGGCAGGAAGCCGCGCGGGCCGAAGGTGTCGATCAGGTCCGACAGCAGCACGCCGGCTTCGAGACGGATGCGGCCGGTCGCCGGATCGAACGACCTGACCCTATCGAACCCGGTCATCGCGACGGTCCGGCTGGCGCCGATTGCCGCGTCGCCATAAGCACGGCCATTGCCGCGCGCCACAGCGCCGGCGCACCCGGCGACGGCTTCGCCCACGGCCTCGAACGACCGCGGTCGCAGGAGTTCGCTATCGACGACCGGGAAGCGCCCCCAGCCGCTGACGAGGGTCATGGTTCAGCTCCTTTGCAGGGCGCGCCGCCGTGCTCTGGAAACTGCCTACCGATCAAAAGCTTATATTGCGTTGAGGCGCGTCAGCTAGTTTTCGGAGGTTAACGTCCCAGCGCCAGCGCGATCAGGCCGAGCGTGCCGACGATGACCCGCCACCAGGCGAACACCACGAAGCCGTGGCGGGTGACGTATTCCAGGAAGGTCTTCACCACGATGATCGCGGTGATGAACGATACCACGAAGCCGATCACGACGATGCCCATGTGGTCCATCGTCATCTCGGAGCGGTTCTTGTAGAAGTCGTAGGCGAACGCGCCGATCATGGTGGGGATCGCGAGGAAGAACGAAAACTCCGCCGCCGCGCGCTTGTCGGCACCGAGGAACATCGCGGCGACGATGCTGGCACCGGAGCGTGACACGCCCGGGATCATCGCTACGCACTGCGCAATGCCGATATAGAGATACATCAGCAGCGGAAACCTGGTGGCGTCATATTCGCGCGCCTTGAGATTGAGCCGGTCGACCCACAACAGGATGGCGCCGCCGACGATCAGCGAGAAGCACACCACCCACGGATTGAACAACATGCTCTTGATGTATTTGCCGGCGACGAGACCGACGGCGACCGCGGGCAGGAACGCCACCAGCACGCCGATCACGAAGCGGCGCGCATAGACGTCGCCGGTGAACATGCCGATCGCAACGTCCCACAATTTCTTGAAGTACAATACGACGATCGCAAGGATCGCGCCGAGCTGGATCAGAACGGTAAACGAATCCCAGAAGGCGCCTTCGCCGAGGCCGAAGAAACGTTCCGCGAGCAGGAGGTGGCCGGTCGAGGAAACGGGAAGGAACTCGGTCACACCCTCGATGATGCCGAGGATCACTGCCCGTATTGCATCTGACATATTTACGGTCCATTTCCGCTGGAAAAAGCGGGGCTCTTCTCGCCTATTCGCCCCTTTGCCGCAATCGCAAAATGCGGCATCGCACCCTTGCTTCGCGGTTTTGAAGGACTAGTGTGGCGCCGCACAAACATTGATGGATTGTTAAGCACCATCAAATAGTCAAAGGCTTCATGTTTACGCTGTTTCATCATCCGTTCTGTCCACATTCGCGCTTCATTCGTCTGATCGTGGGCGAATACGGGCTTGAGCTGCGCCTGGTCGAAGAGCGCGGCTGGGAACGGCGCGAGGCGTTTCTGCTGCTCAATGCGGCAGGCACCACGCCGGTCCTGGTGGACGAGGAGCAGCCGCCGATTCCGGGTGCGGCGATCATCGCCGAATATCTCGACGAGGCCTATGGCGCCGAGATGGCCGCCAAACGACTGATGCCGGAGACGATCGGCGAGCGCGTCGAAGTGCGCCGGCTGATGGCCTGGTTCAACGAAAAGTTCTTCGAGGAGGTCTCGCACCCTCTCGTCACCGAACGCATCTACAAGCGCTTCATGAGCGAGGAAAACGGCGGCGGCGCACCCTCGGCCGACGTGATGCGCGCGGCGAAAGCCAATGTGCGCTATCATCTGGCCTATATCGGCTGGCTGGCGCAGACGCGTAACTTCCTCGCCGGCGACCGGCTCACCTACGCGGATCTCGCCGCCGCGGCGCATCTCTCGGCGATCGACTATCTGGGCGACGTGCCATGGAGCGAGGACGACGCAGCAAAGGCATGGTACGCGCGGGTGAAATCCCGCCCGTCGTTCCGTCCGCTCCTGAGCGAATGGCTGGCCGGCGTGCCGGCGTCGCGGACCTATGTGGACCTGGATTTCTGATTGAGGCCGTCATGTCCGGTCTTGTCCCGGGCATCCACGTTCTTACTTTTTCCATGAATGCTACGCGAGGACGTGGATGGCCGGGACAAGCCCGGCCATGACGACGTCAAATGTGGATGCATCGTTGAATAAGTCCGGCACAGACATGGATCGGCTGCGCGCTGCGCTCGAGGCGCAAGCTCGCGCACTCGGCTTCGACTGCATCGGCATCACCGCATCAGGCACGATCGAAAACGCCGGAAAACATTTTCTCGAATTCATCGCCTCGGGCGGCCATGGCGACATGAACTGGCTTGCGGCACAGCCGGAGCGTCGCATCGATCCGCGCGGGCTGTGGCAGGACGTGCGCAGCGTGATCATGCTCGGCGTCAATTACGGTCCCGGCCAGGACCCGCTTGCGATCCTGCAACAGCGCACGCGCGCGGCGATCTCGGTCTATGCGCAGGGCGACGACTATCACGATCTCATCAAGAAGCGGCTGAAAGCGCTGGCGCGCTGGCTGGTTGCGACCGTGCCGTCCGAGGTCAAGGTGTTCGTCGACACCGCGGCGGTGATGGAGAAGCCGCTGGCGCAGACCGCGGGGCTGGGCTGGCAAGGCAAGCACACCAATCTCGTCTCGCGCGAATTCGGCTCCTGGCTGTTTCTCGGCGCGATCTACACCACGCTCGAGCTGCCGCGCGACGACGCCGAGATCGATCATTGCGGCTCCTGCCAGGCGTGTCTCGACATCTGCCCGACCGCCGCGTTCCCCGCGCCCTACAAGCTCGATGCGCGGCGCTGCATCTCGTACCTCACCATCGAGAACAAGGGACCGATCCCGCAGGAGTTTCGCAAAGCCATCGGCAACCGCATCTATGGCTGCGACGATTGCCTCGCCGCCTGTCCCTGGAACAAGTTCGCGCAGGAAGGCCGTGAAGCAAAGCTCGCCGCACGTGACGAGTTGCGCGCGCCAACGCTCGTTGAACTGGCGCGTCTCGACGATGCAGCCTTTCGCGCACTGTTCACGAAGTCCCCGCTCAAGCGCATTGGCCGCGACCGCTTTCTGCGCAACGTGCTGATCGCGATCGGCAACTCCGGCGATGCGGCGCTGGCGGAAGAGGCGCGGCGGTTGCTCGATGATTCAAGTCCGCTGGTGCGGGGTGCTGCGGTGTGGGCGCTGGCGCAGTTGCTGTCAGATGAAGCGTTCACAGCAATCAAGACGAATGCGATTGCCGACGAGCGCGACGAAAGCGTGCGCGAAGAGTGGGAGCTCGCCTCCTAACCCTTCGACCCAACCCTCATGGTTCGAGACGGCGCTTCGCGCCTCCTCACCATGAGCCCCCAGCTCCGAAACCGGCGCTGCACACGGACCATGAACACGGTATCGTGGCTGCGGGGTTCCGCCTGGAGCAGTGTGGCCGCATGATCCTCTGGTGCACTTGGTTGCCCGGCCATGAGGTTGGCTCCGATCGCTGGCGATTGCACATTTTGGCGAGCATTGCGCTTCCCGTTGGAGAGGTTTGCAATCTCAAAGCGCGGTTGGGCTCTTGGCGGGGCTTCGCACCAGAATGGACAGCAGAAGGACATGAGGGCTTGAATGAGTGAATTGGCGGTGCTGGATCCGCGTGCAGCCTTTGTTGATGTCGGCAGTGAGAAAATGCATGTGTCGATCGCGGGTGGGCCACCCGCGCTGTTCGGCACGGTGACCTCGCAGCTGCATGCGCTGCGCGACTATTTGGCCGAACATCAGGTGCGCTCAGTCGCGATGGAAGCGACCGGGGTCTATTGGTTGCCGCTCTATGGGGTTCTGGAAGCTGCGGGCATGGAGGTGGTGATGGTCGATGGCCGCCAAACGCGCAATCTTCCGGGGCGCAAGACCGACATGAAAGACTGCCAGTGGGGCGCCACGCTGCATGCGCATGGCTTGCTGCGGGCGGGCTTTGTTCCCCCGGCCAATATCCGCCGTCTGCAGGACTATCTGCGCCTTCGCGGGGACCACATCGCGGCGGCCGCCGGACATGTCCAGCACATGCAAAAAGCGCTGGAGCGGATGAATATCAAACTGCACGAAGTCATCAGCTCTCTGACCGGGGCGAGCGGTCTGACCGTGATCCGCGCCATCCTCGCCGGTGAACGCGATCCGCAGGTCCTGTTGGGTCTATGCGATATTCGAATCCGCAACGTCAAAGCTGAGCGCGTCGTCGAATCGCTGCGCGGCGACTGGGCCGAAGAACATTTGTTCGCCCTCGCGCAGGCCGTTCAAAGCTGGGACCATTATCAAGGCCTCATCGCCGCCTGCGATCGCCAGATTGCGGTCGTCCTTCGCCAGATGCCGGACGCGAAGGTGCCGCCACCGGCCGCTTCGACAAAGACAGGAAAACCGCGCACGCGGCCGGGCGTCAATGCGCCGGATATCGCGGATCTGCGGGAGATCCTCGCACAGATCTGTGGCGCCAAGGATTTGACGACGCTGCCCGCCCATAGCGAGTACAGCGTTTTGCAGCTCATCGGTGAAGTTGGCACGGATCTGACCAAGTGGCGGACTGAAAAGCACTTCACCTCGTGGTTGGGGCTTGCTCCCGGAAGCGCTCAAAGCGGCAAACGCAAGGCTTCGGTCAAACGGCGCCGCAACCGAGCCGGCCAGATCTTTTGTGTGATGGCCCGTGCCTTGGCCCGCAGCAAATACGTCGCGCTCGGCGGCTTTTACCGGCGCATGGCGGCACGGCGCGGCGGCTTGGCGGCGAACAAGGCCCTCGCGCGAAAACTAGCCACACTCTTCTGGCGCGTGATGGTCAAAGGCCTCGACTTCGTCGAGACAGGTGTGGCTCAATACGAGGCGAGGGTATTGGAAACCAAGCACCGCATTCTGCACCGACTGGCTCGCCAGCTCGGCCAGCAAATCGTCCCCAATCCAGCCGCCGTCGTCTGACAGCGTGTTCATGGAGAGGGTTGTGGGACCTTGATTTCCGCGCGCGTTCCTTCAAGGTCGCGCGCCATGACAAACACGCCTTTCTTCACCCGCGACGGCGATACATTCCATCCGACGGAAGCTGCCAACGGCCCGTGGGATCCGAAATCGCTGCACGGACGCGTCATCATCGGCCTGCTCGGCTTCGCCATCGAGGAGCGCCATTCCGGTCCCGAATTCGTGCCGGCGCGGCTCACCGTCGACATGTTTCGGCTGCCGACGATCGACAAGCCGATTCAAGTGACGACGCGGCTGGTGCGCGATGGAATGCGCATCCGCGTGGTCGAGGCGGAGTTTTTCTCCAGCGGTGTCAGCATGGCGCGCGCCTCCTGCCAGCTGCTGCGGCGGACGCAGAATCCCGACGGCAACGTCTGGTCGCCGCCGAACTGGGACGCGCCGAAGCCGGCCGACATTCCAAAGCCGACCGATCCGCGGCTCGGCATGAACGGCAAATGGACGACGCGGCCGATCGTCGGCCATATGGGCTCGCTCGGTCCGCGCCGGCTCTGGATGAGCGAAGTGCGCGAGCTGGTTGCGGGCGTGCCGATGACGCCGTTCGTCCATGTCGCGACCGGCGCCGATTTCGCCAGCCCGTTTGCCAATGCCGGCGACAGGGGGCTCGGCTACATCAACAGCGACGTGACGATCTATCTGCACCGGCTGCCGGCGACGAACTGGATCGGGTTTGAGGTGGTGAATCACCACGCCACCGACGGCGTCGCGATCGGCGAATGCTGGCTCTATGACGAACAAGGCCCGATCGGCACCGCAACGGTGGCGGCACTGGCGCAGCGAAAGCCGATGGCCAATCCGTCGAAGCGGTAACGCTCACGCCATAGAGAGTCAGGCGCACAAGGCGGATGATGACACCGTCAGGCTTGGAAACAGTTTCACCCGATCTCCGCCACCGCGGCGAGAATGCGCGCGATGTCCTGCGGGCGTGACAGGCGGTGGTCACCGTCCTGGATCATGGTCAGCACGACGTCGTCGGCCGGCAGGCGATGCGTCAGCGCAAACGCGTGCTGCCACGGCACATCGGGATCCTGCGCGCCTTGCAGGATGCGGACGGGGCAGCCGAGATCGATGGCGCTGCCGAGCACGAGATGGTTGCGGCCCTCTTCGATCAGCTTCCGCGTGAGCGGATAGGGCGAACCGTCGCCATATTCGGATGGCCTCAACCAAAAGCCCTTGGTCTCGATCTCCTGCTTCACCTCGGGCGAAAAGTTTTTCCACATCAGCTCCTCAGTGAAGTCGGGCGCCGGCGCGATCAGCACCAGGCCCGCCAGCGACGTCTTGGCTTGCTGCTTCTCTTGCCGCTTCCTCAGCTCGCGCGCGAGCAGCAGCGCCATCCAGCCGCCCATGGAGGAGCCGATCACGACCTGCGGGCCGTCGCAGCAGCGCTCGAACACCGTCAGGCTCTCCTCCAACCAGCGCCCAATGGTTCCGTCGGCGAAATCGCCGCCGGATTCGCCGTGGCCGGAATAGTCGAACCGGACCGAGGCCCGGCCGCGCTCGCTGGCCCAATTATCCAGCGCTACGGCCTTGGTGCCCTGCATGTCCGACTTGAAGCCACCGAGCCAGAACAGGCCGGGCCCCGCTCCGGTGCGGCTGCGCACCGCGATCTTGCGTACTGAGGCACCCTCACCCATTTCGATGAAATCGAGCACGGCTTCGGGAATCGCATTGGTCATGGAACATTTACTCTGGCTGTGCCGTTTGAGCTCTCCGGGCCGGCCCGGCGGCGCAACCGGGTATCAACCTTGACGTTTTGGAACGCTTGCGGAACGAGAACAAGGTGTCTATGTCGAGCACCGTGCCGATGGGCGTGACCAAAAAGCCTCGCATTTGAGGGTTTTTCGACCGCGACACACGCGACCTGCTTGCCGGCAAACGCTTCTTCCTTCAAAATAGCTGCTTCCTTCACAACTTTGGAGAACCACCCATTCGCCGTCCCAATAGAGCCCCGGCCCCTGCCGCCAAAGACGGGCCGCGCATCAATGACGATATCCGCAATGCGCAGATCCAGCTGATCGATCAGACCGGCGACAACAAGGGAACGGTCGAGACCGTTCTCGCGATCCGCATGGCCCAGGAAGCCGGCATGGATCTGGTCGAGATTTCGCCCAACGTCGCGCCTCCCGTCTGCAAGATCATGGACTACGGGAAGTACAAGTATTCCGCCCAGAAGAAAGCCGCCGAAGCCCGCAAGCGGCAGAAGACCGTCGAGATCAAGGAGATCAAGCTCCGGCCGATGATCGACGATCACGATTACGACGTGAAGATGCGCGCGATGCTGCGGTTCTTCGAAGAGGGCGACAAGGTCAAGATCACGCTGCGTTACCGTGGTCGCGAGATGGCGCACCAGGAGATCGGCACCAAGCTTCTGGACAAGATCAAGACGGACGTCGCCGAACTCGCCAAGGTCGAGCAGGACGCGAGGTTCGAAGGCCGCCAGGTCGTGATGGTGCTGGCACCGCGCTGACGCCGGCCGTTTGAGGCCTGAGAATTCAACGGCCCGTCCGGACATCCGGCGGGCCGTTTTTGTTGTTCACCTCTTCCGCTTGCGGGAGAAGTCGCGGCGTTCGGCAGCGCACCGCGCGCCTGGGCGGCGCGGGTGAGGGCTCTCGCCTCTCGGGGGGTTCTTCGTTGCGGAGATACCCTCTCCCCGACCCTCTCCCGCAAGCGCCCGCAAGCGGGAGAGGGGGCGCACCGTCACCATGGTGATCGATCGGTCCCTTACGTCCGCGTCGCCTGCCAGGTGCCGCGGCAGCGGTCGCCGGAGATGATGCCGCTCCACCACCCGGCACCGGCCATGCCGGCAAGCCGGCCGCCGCCGCTGGCGTGGGACGCGCCGACCGAGACGCGGACCGCAACGGCGCCGCCGCGATTGACCCTGCCCGAGACCCGGCCGCCGCCGGCGGACGACACCCGATTCCCGATCACGGTGAAGGGAACGCTGTAGCCCGAGCTGCAATTGCCGCGGGTGGTGGCGAAGGTGACATTCCAGACGCCGTTATAGCCGCCTCTGCGGGCGTCGGCGGTTGACGGCAGCGCCGCTGCGGCGAGCACGGCAAGGAGCGCCAGGCGGTGCGGCAAGCGGTTAGAGAATCGCGGGAAATCGGCCATTTGGGTCCAGCTCCAGGCGGGGAAACATGTGGCGATCTCAAATAGTCGGCGGGCCGGTTCTGGCGGTTCACCGTTGCCATTTGGCTCTCGCTCTGCCATAAGCCCAGCCTTCATCGCCCGGCTGATTTAAGGGCTGCCGTGGCGATGTCCGTGCGGGTTTCGCGCTAGTTCGCAAAAACCTGAGCACAATCAACGCTCTAACGAGCATTTGGACGGCCAGCCGCCTTCACGGGCGGCGTTCTGTTGTGGCCATAGGAGAGCAAAATGCCCAAGCTGAAGACCAAATCGGGCGCCAAAAAGCGCTTCAAGGTGACTGCCACCGGCAAAGTGATGCACGCCCAGCGCGGCAAGCGTCACGGCATGATCAAGCGGACGAAGAAGCAGATCCGTCAGCTCCGCGGCACTCGCGTGCTGTTCAAGACCGACGGCGACAACGTCAAGAAGTACTTCTTGCCGAACGCCTGATCGCGTCCACGATCACTGCCACCTGCGCCGCGATTGACGCGGCGATCCGAAAACCAAGTCATCTCTGAAGGATTTTGTCATGTCTCGCGTCAAACGCGGTGTGACCGCCCACGCCAAGCACAAGAAAGTCTACAAGGCCGCCAAGGGTTTCTACGGCCGCCGCAAGAACACCATCCGCGCCGCCAAGCCGGCCGTCGAGAAGGCCCAGCAGTACGCCTTCCGTGATCGCAAGCGCAAGAAGCGCACTTTCCGCGCGCTCTGGATCCAGCGCCTCAACGCTGCTGTCCGTCCGTTCGGCATGACCTACAGCCGATTTATCGACGGCCTGGCCAAGTCGGGCATCATGGTCGACCGCAAGGTGCTGTCGGATCTCGCGATCAACGAACCCGCGTCGTTCCAAGCGATCGCCGAGAAGGCCAAGGCCGCTCTCGCCGCCTGAGCCAAGGCGTTGAAGTAAAGCCAAGCGCTAACGGCCGGCTCCCCCGGCCTTCAGCGCGCTTCGCGAGTAGCGCTGGGCGACCTCCGCCCGGCAGAAGGCTGTGGCCGAGAGATACATTGTGCCGGACTTGTTCCGGTATTTCCGGTCGCAGGCCCGCAACTCGCGCTGATAGCTGAGCTTCTGCGGCGGCTTCAGAGGCCTAAGAAAATCAGCCTCGCACTTCTTCTCGACCACTTCGCCGAACTGCACGTCGCCGCTGGCGCCGTATGCGCAGGCTTCGAACAGCTTCATGGCACGGTCGCAGCCCGGCGCTGCGTTGAGGACGGCGACGATGTCGTCCATCGACGTGGATTTGGCCGGGCACTCCTCCGCGGCGTGAGCGACGCCTCCCAGAAGAACCAGGGCCAGACCGGCCAGGCAGGATCGCAGACGCATCGTCCTCTCCTTCGATTTCAGGTTGGTGCCAGCCATGACGAGTCGGTTCAACATAGCGTTTTCGAGCGAAACGGGGCCCGGTTCGCGTCAAGAAAACGCGTCCAGATAACATGCCCGCGGCAGTCTTCACGCTGCATACGGCTTGACGTTTCGGCCCGGCTGCGGCCACAACCCGGCAGCCTTTTGAAAGCTTAAGGATCCGACCGTGTCCGACCTTGCCAGCCTCGAAACATCCATCCTCGACCAGATCGCCGCCGCCGGCGACGAAGCCGCCCTCGAAGCCGCCCGCGTCGCTTCCCTCGGCAAGAAGGGCTCGATCTCCGCGCTTCTCGCCACGCTCGGAAAAATGTCGCCGGACGAGCGCAAGACGCAAGGTGCCGCGATCAACCTCGCCAAGGACAAGGTCATGCAAGCGCTCGCCGCGCGGCGCGACGTCCTGAAGTCGGCAGCGCTGGACGCACGGCTCGCCTCCGAGACCATCGACGTCACCCTGCCGCTGCGCGATACGCCGGCCGAGGCCGGCCGCATCCATCCGCTGAGCCAGGTCTGGGACGAGCTGACCACGATCTTCGCCGACATGGGTTTCTCGGTCGCCGAAGGTCCCGATATCGAGACCGACGATTACAACTTCACCAAGCTGAACTTCCCCGAAGGCCATCCCGCGCGCGAGATGCACGACACCTTCTTCTTCCATCCGAAGGAGGACGGCTCGCGCATGCTGCTGCGGACCCACACCTCGCCCGTGCAGGTGCGCACCATGCTGAGCCAGAAGCCACCGATCCGCGTGATCTGCCCGGGCCGCACCTACCGCATCGATTCGGATGCGACGCACACGCCGCAATTCCACCAAGTCGAGGGTCTCGTCATCGACAAGCACTCGCATCTCGGCCACCTCAAATGGATCCTGCACGAGTTCTGCAAGGCGTTCTTCGAGGTCGACCACATCAACATGCGCTTCCGGCCGTCGTTCTTCCCGTTCACCGAGCCGTCGCTCGAAGTCGACATCCAGTGCCGCCGCGACAAGGGCGAGATCCGCTTCGGCGAGGGCGAGGATTGGCTCGAGATTTTGGGCTGCGGCATGGTGCACCCGAACGTGCTGCGCGCCTGCGGCATCGATCCCGACGAGTACCAGGGTTTCGCCTGGGGCATGGGCATCGACCGCATCGCGATGCTGAAATACGGCATGAGCGATTTGCGCCAGCTGTTCGACAACGATGTCCGCTGGCTGTCCCATTACGGCTTCAAGCCGCTGGAAGTGCCCACACTCGCGGGAGGGCTGAGCTCGTGATGGCACAGCTCGGACGTGAGCTAGCGAAGACTTTCTCCGTTCCCTCCGCGGAGAGAACCCTCTCCCTGCCCCTCCCCCGCTTGCGGGGGAGGGAACGGATAGAGCGAGCGCGCAGCGTTTATCCCATGGGTACGTATTCTCTGTCCGCTCGACAGGTCGAACTCCCTCCCCCGCTTGCGGGGGAGGGCTGGGGTGAGGGTGTCTCCTCGATGGGGTTGCCAATGGTCGATCCTAAGCATTCGGACTGGAAAATATCGTCCAAGCTACGGGCCAATGCGCTCGCGCTCAGGCGCAATTCGACCGATGCAGAGCGCATCCTCTGGTCGGAGCTGCGCGCCGGCCGACTGAACGGTGTGGTTTTTCGTCGTCAAGTGCCGATCGAGCGCTACGTCGCCGACTTCATCTGCCATGCGGCAAAGCTCGTTATCGAGCTCGATGGCGGCCAGCACTTCTCCGACAAAGGTGAGCGCGCGGATGCACATCGCTCCGCCATCATCGAAGCGCGAGGCTTCAAAATCCTCCGCTTCAGCAATCACGACTTGACGACAAATCGCGTCGGCGTTCTCGAAACAATCGCCACTGCCATTGCGGAGAGAGCCCCCACCCCAACCCTCCCCCGCAAGCGGGAGAGGGAGCAGACCGTCTCCGTGGAGAAAAAGCAGCCATGAAATTCACCCTCTCCTGGCTGAAGGATCATCTCGACACCGACGAGCCGCTGGACAAGCTTGCCGACAAGCTCACCATGATCGGGCTCGAGGTCGAGAACATCGAGGACAAGGCGAAGGCGCTGAAGCCGTTCTCCATCGCCAAGGTGATCTCCGCCGAGCAGCATCCGAATGCGGATCGGCTGCGCGTCTGCATGGTCGATACCGGCGATGGTGGCGCGCCCGTGCAGGTCGTGTGCGGTGCGCCGAATGCGCGCGCCGGTCTGGTCAGCGTATTCTCACCGCCCGGCACCTACATTCCCGGCAAGGACATCACGCTCGGGGTCGGCACCATCCGCGGCGTCGAGAGCCGCGGCATGCTGTGCTCGGCAGCCGAACTGCAAATCTCGAACGACCATGACGGCATCATGGAATTGCCGGCGGACGCCCCGATCGGCGCCGGCTATGCCGAATGGGCCGGCCTCGGCGATCCCGCGATCGAGATCAACTTAACGCCGAACCGGCAAGACTGCACCGGCGTCCATGGCATCGCGCGCGATCTTGCCGCAGCCGATATGGGCAAACTCAAAGATCCGACCATCAAGGCGATCAAGGGCGAATTCCCGTGTCCCGTGAAAGTCACGGTCGAGGACGCCGCGCTGTGTCCGGGCTTCGCGCTCAGGCTGGTGCGCGGCGTGAAGAACGGCCCGTCGCCGGAATGGCTGCAAAAGCGGCTGACTGCGATCGGGCTGCGTCCGATCAACGCGCTGGTCGATATCACCAACTTCATGACCTATGACCGCGCGCGACCGTTGCATGTGTTCGACGCGAAGAAGGTCAGGGGTAATCTCGTGGTGCGTCGGGGCCGCGACGGCGAGACGCTGCTGGCGCTCGACGACCGCACCTACAATCTCGACGCCAACATCTGCGTCATCGCCGACGACCATGGCGTCGAATCGCTTGCCGGCATCATGGGCGGCGAGGCCTCGGGCTGCGATGAGAACACCACCGACGTGCTGATCGAATCGGCGCTGTGGAACGAGATCAACATCGCCCAGACCGGCCGCAAGCTCGGCATCAATTCAGATGCACGCTACCGCTTCGAGCGCGGCGTCGATCCGGCCTTCATGGTGCCGGGGCTGGAGCTCGCGACCAAGCTGGTGATGGACATGTGCGGCGGCGCGCCGTCAGAGAACGTCGTGGTCGGCAAGGCCTTCGGCGACGACCGCGTAATCGATTTTCCGGTCACCGAGGTGAAGCGGCTGTCCGGCATTGAGGTGCCGCAGCCGGAGATGAAGCGCATCCTCACCCATCTCGGCTTCATGATGGCGGGCCCTGGCCCGGTGGTGAAGGTCGCGGTGCCGTCCTGGCGCTCGGACGTGCACGGCAAGGCCGACATCGTCGAGGAGGTCATCCGCATCTACGGCATCGACAAGGTTCCGGAGACGCCGTTCGAGCGCGGCGAGGACGCGCGCAAATCCGTGCTGACGCCGATACAGCTCCGCACCCGCCGCGCCAGGCGGGCGCTCGCGACCCGCGGCATGATCGAGGCCGTGACCTGGTCGTTCATCACGAAGCCCGCGGCCGAGTTGTTCGGCGGCGGCCAGCGTGAACTCGAAGTGGCCAACCCGATCGCGTCGGACCTTTCCGACATGCGCCCGACCCTTCTGGCGGGCCTGATCGCGGCGGCGCAGGCCAACGCCGATCGCGGCTTTGGCGATGTCGCGCTGTTCGAGGTCGGCCAGGTCTTCAAGGGCGACCGTCCGCAGGATCAGTTCACGGCGGCGAGCGGCGTTCGCCGTGGCTTTGCCTCGTCGGAAGGTCTCGGCCGGCACTGGTCGGATTCGGCCCAAGCCGAATTGTTCGACGCCAAGGCCGACGCGCTCGCGGTGCTGGCCGCCGCCGGCGCGCCGATGCAAGCGCTTCAGATCGTCGCCGGTGGTCCGGGATGGCTGCATCCCGGTCGCTCCGGTACGATCCAGATCGGCCCGCAGAACGTGCTCGGCTATTTCGGCGAGATGCACCCGCGCACGCTCGAGGCGCTCGGCGCCGACGGACCGCTGATGGTGTTCGAGATGATCCTCGACCGTGTCCCCGAGGCGAAGAAGAAGCCGACCCGCGCGAAACCCGCGATCGAGTTGCCGGCATTCCAGCCGGTCTCGCGCGACTTCGCTTTCATCGTCGATCGCACCGTGAAGGCCGGCGACATCGTGCGCGCGGCGCAGAGCGTCGACAAGAAGCTGATCACCGGCGTCAACGTGTTCGACGTCTATGAAGGCAAGGGCATCGATGACGGCAAGAAGTCGATCGCAATCGCGGTGACGATCCAGCCCCGCGAGAAGACGCTGACCGACCAGGAGATCGAGGCCGTCGCCGCGAAGATCGTGGCGGAAGTCACGAAGAAGACGGGCGGCACCTTGAGGGCATGATGCCGAAAAGTGTGAAGCGGTTTTCGGACAACATCATGCTCCAAACATAGAGCATGAATCTCACCGACCTTCTTCCGAAGGACGTCAGCCTCACCATCGCGATGGCGCTCTGCGCCGTCGCTTTCGTCTCGGGCACGGCGCGCGGCTTCTCCGGCTTCGGCTCGGCGCTGATCTTCATGCCGCTCGCCAGCAGCGTCGCTGCGCCGCGGCTCGTCGCCGCATTGCTCCTCGTCATCGATTTCGTCGCGGCGGCGCCGCTCGTTCCCGACGCGTGGCGCAAGGCAGACCGCAAGGCCACCGCCGTGATCGTGCTGGGCGCGCTGGTCGGCGTGCCCGTCGGCACCTATTTCCTCAGCGTGCTCGAGCCCGTCACCACGCGCTGAATCATCTCGTGCTTCGTCGCAGCACTGCTTCTGCTGCTGCTGTCGGGCTGGCGCTATCGCGGCAAGGACCACGCCTGGCTGTCGGTCGGCATCGGCAGCCTGTCGGGCTTTTGTAGCGGACTGGCGCAGACCGGCGGCCCGCCGATCGTCGGCTACTGGCTCGGCCGTCCGATCGCCCCGATCGTCGAACGCACCAACATCCTGCTGTTCTTCGGCGCGTCGGATTTCTTCTCGATGGTCAGCTACGCGACCACCGGCCTGATCTCACGCGAGTCGCTCGGGCTCTCGCTCGTCGTCGGCCCGGTCTACGCCATCGGCGTCGCCTTCGGCGCATCCCTGTTCGGCCGCGCCAGCGAGACGGTATTCCGCGGCATCTGCTACGTGCTGATCGCGATGGCGGTTGTTGCCGGGCTGCCGTGCTGGACGGGGTGCTGCGATAACTCTATCCGTGGTCGTCCTGGCAAAAGCCAGGACCCATTACCCCGGTCAGCGTTTGCCGCGCGAGCTGGTAGCCACAAGTCTTCGCCAAACTTCTCCCTGTGGTAATGGGTCCTGGATCTGCGCTCCGCTGCCAGACAGCGCTACGCGCCTGCCCGTCGCTGCGCTTGTCCAGGACGACGACCGAATATATCTCGGCTCAATTGCGCTGCGGTTGCGTCGTCCGGCGGCGCTTGGTCGATTGCGTCGGGACATCAGCCGGTTCGTCCTTCAACGCGCCGATCTTGCGCAAGGCCGCATCCGCGGCGCGCTCGCCGCTTTCCCAGGCGCCGTCGACGGTGCCCCAAAGTGTCTCGTGGCTGGCTTCGCCCGCAAGGAACATGCAGCCGATCGGCTCGGCCAGAATTTTTCGCGAGAGCTGGCCGCCGGGCGAGGCCGCCGACATCGCGCCCATGACAAAGGGCGAGGCATTCCAGCGCGTGGCGCTGGTCTTCTGCACGGCCGCGGCAGCCTCGCTGCCGAACAGTTTTGTGATCCACTCCTTGGCGAAGGCGATCATCGCCTTCTCGCCCTGCCCCGAGAGCTCGCGGCCGAATGCGCCGCCGACATCGATCGAGCACAGCGAGGAGCCGCCGATATTGGCGAACAGCAGCGCCGTGCGCGTCGAATTGCTCTGCTCGATGAGGATGTCGTCGCGCGACAGCCCCAGCGGGTTTCCGGGCAGTTGCAGCACGATGTGATCGTAGCTGCCAAGGCCGAGCTTTGACGCGGCATCGAGCGTGCGCTTCGGGATATCGGGCGCAAACTTGATCGCCCCCGCGGTCAGCACGTTGGTCGAGACCGTGATGATCGCGGCGCGCGCAGTGATCTTCCCGGATGGCGTCTCCACGCTGACGTCGCGATTGCTCCAGACGATGCGGCTCGCCGGCGTCGACAGCGCGACCGGCGCCTGCTCGCCGAGTTTCGTGATCAGCGTGCCCAGGCCCTGGCGGCAGGCGATCGCGGCATTGCGGTCTTGCGCGCGCGCCTTGTCGATTGCCGAGAGTTCCCTCAGATCCTTGCCGGCAAAGCTTGCACCGAGCACGAACTCCGCCGCGCCGGCCCAATCGCCGAGATCCTTGGGCAGCACTGATGCGCAAGATGTATCCAGCTTGCCGCGCGCGGCTTCGTCGATGCCGCGGTTGGCCCGCACCAGCGCCGCCAGAAATTCCTCGGTCTCGCCGGCGCGCGCGTTGCGGCGGCCGATGCGCATCTTCTGGCCCGACGGCGCCGGCAGGACATCGAGCCCGGCGCTGCGCGCCAGCCGGATCATCGGATTGGTCTCGGGATTGTGCATCCAGCGCGCGCCGCGATCGAACGGCACGTCGAAGGTCGTGCTATCGGTGATGCAGCGGCCGCCGATCTGCGACGCCGCCTCCACCACCACGACCTTGCGATTGGCCGCCATGACGCGCCGCGCCGCGGCGATTCCCGCCGCACCCGCGCCGATCACGACAATGTCAGCCTCGCGGGGCAGGGTAGCGGCGGTTGCGCGCAGGACCGGCACTGCGGCAAAGGCTGCCGACGCCGATAGGAAGCTGCGGCGCGTGATAGTCATGTCATGGTTTCCGGAGACTTGCGGCGAACGGGAACAGCTAGCGAACCTTGCCGCATCCGGTGTTGCGCGGCAACTATCATGGTGAATCAATCGTGCTTGACCTCACAGAGCGATGAACCGAATTGCAAGACGTTTGGACCATGATAAGAGAAGGAAAAAGACGGTCGGAAAAGGCCGTGGGGAGTTCGACATGGGGACCGTCCTAGACTCAGCCGGCAAGCTCATTGCCGCGTACCTCTCGAAGGAGGTGCCGGGGTATGAGCCGTTTACGCCGAGCGACCCGGAGCATCTGCGCGGCGTCATCGAGTCCGGCGACGTGCTGCTGGTCGAGGGCAACAACCGCATTTCCGGCATCATCAAGTACCTGACGCAGTCGACCTGGTCGCATGCCGCACTCTATGTCGGCCCGATCGAGGGTGCCGAGGAGCCCGACGGCGAACCGCACGTGCTGATCGAGGCCAATATCGGCGAAGGCGTCACCTCCGCGCCGCTGTCGAAATATTTTCCCTATCACACCCGCCTCTGCCGCCCGGTCGGGCTGTCCCATGAGGACCGCACCACGGTCTGCCGCTATGCGATCAACCGCATCGGCTTCGGCTACGACACCAAGAACATCGTCGACCTGATGCGCTTTCTGTTTCCGCTGCCGATACCGCAGCGCTGGCGGCGCCGCATGATCGCGATCGGCTCGGGTGATCCCACCAAGATCATCTGCTCGGCGCTGATCGCGCAGGCCTTCGACGCGGTGCGCTATCCGATCCTGCCGAAGATCACCAAGGCCGGCAGCCGCGCCGCCCGCCGCGAGATCCTGCACATCCGCGATTCTTCGCTCTACATGCCCCGCGACTTCGACATCTCGCCCTATTTCGAAGTCGTCAAACCCACCATCGTGCACGGCTTCGACTACACCGCCCTGCACTGGGCCGACAAGCAGAAGCCGCTCGAGGAGGTAGCCGGCACCTTCAGTGTGTTTCCAGAAACGTTCCGTGCGCCGCCGCTCGTTCCTGAGGCGATTGACGAAGAGGCGCCGGTTCCGGCTGAAGAAGTGATCGCGCAACCTGCGGAGACGGTGGAACGCGTGACCGTCTCGGAGCATTTTCTGCTGCTGAAGAAGATCGCGATGTACCGCCCGACGCGACGGGCGCGGGTGCGTGAGAGGGCGGCATAGCTCCAATGTCGTCCTGGCGAAAGCCAGGACCCCATACCGCGGAATCTATCGATTGCGGGCGGTCTTGGTACCGGCAGAGAGTTCAACTTCTAGTCTTCGCCAAACTGCTCCCTGGGGTAATGGGTCCTGCCTTCGCCAGGACGACATCGGGGAGGTATTGTGCGCGCTCGCAATGGCGGAGTGCGTGAAAAGCCTACCGCTCCGCCCGGCCGATCACAGCCATCAGCTCAGCGATCTTCTCGCGCTGGTCCGCCTTGTCGCCGCTGGCGATCGCGTGCTCGACGCAATGGGCGACGTGGTCCTTCAGGACCTCTCCTCGACCCGGCGCAACGCGGCGCGCACTGCGGAAATCTGCGTCACGATGTCGATGCAGTAGCGGTCCTCCTCGACCATTTTCGAGAGGCCGCGAACCTGACCCTCGATCCGGCCGAGACGTTTTCCGACAGATGCCTTGATGTCTGTGCGCATGGCCTCTATATACCCCCCTGGGGTATAAGTGCAAGACCGGAGCATGACCATGAAAAACGCCGCACACGGGTACCATCACGGCAATCATGCAGGTCACGCTCATCATCATGACCACGACCACGGAAGCGCGCCGACGAAAGTCCGCGATCCCGTCTGCGGCATGACGGTCGATCCTGCGACGTCCAAGCACCGCTTCGATCATCACGGTGAGACCTTCCATTTCTGCTCGGCCGGCTGCCGCACCAAATTCGCCGCCGATCCCGCAAAATATCTCGCCAAGGAGAAGGCGCCCGAGCCCGAGATGCCCGCGGGCACGATCTACACCTGCCCGATGCATCCGGAGATCCGCCAGGTCGGCCGGGGAAGCTGCCCGATCTGCGGCATGGCGCTGGAACCGGAGGTCGCAAGCCTGGAGACCGGACCCAATCCGGAGCTCGCCGACATGACGCGGCGGTTCTGGATCGGCGGCGCGCTGGCGCTGCCGGCCGTGGTGCTGGAGATGGGCGGACATCTCGCGGGCCCGCACAATTGGATCGATCCGGCGCTGTCGAACTGGATCCAGCTTGTCTTCGCCACGCCCGTCGTGCTGTGGGCCGGCTGGCCGTTCTTCGTCCGCGGCTGGCAGTCGCTGGTCACGCGCAATCTGAACATGTTCACGCTGATCGCGATGGGCACAGGCGTTGCTTATGTCTACAGCCTGATCGGAACGCTGGCGCCGCAGATCTTCCCCGCCACGTTCCGAAGTCACGAAGGCGCGGTTGCCGTGTATTTCGAGGCGGCCGCGGTCATCACCGTGCTGGTGCTGCTCGGCCAGGTATTGGAGCTGCGCGCGCGCGATGCGACGTCGGGCGCGATCAAGGCGCTGTTACGGCTCGCGCCCAAGACCGCGCGCCGTGTCGACGCCGATGGCAGCGAGCACGAGGTCGAGATCGACGCGCTTCATGCCGGCGACCGCTTGCGCGTCCGCCCCGGCGAGAAGGTGCCGGTCGATGGCATCATTCTCGAAGGCCGCTCCTCGCTCGACGAATCCCTCGTGACCGGCGAATCCATGCCCGTCACCAAGGAGACCGGCGCAAAAGTGATCGCCGGCACGCTCAACCAGTCCGGCAGCTTCATCATGCGTGCCGACAAGGTCGGGCGCGAGACGCTGCTGTCGCAGATCGTGCAGATGGTCGCGGACGCACAGCGCTCGCGCGCGCCGATCCAGCGGCTGGCTGACCAGGTCGCCGGCTGGTTCGTGCCGACCGTCATCGCGGTCGCCATCGTCGCCTTCGCCGCCTGGGCCTGGTTCGGACCGGAGCCGCGGCTCGCCTTCGGCCTGGTTGCCGCCGTCAGCGTGCTGATCATCGCCTGCCCCTGCGCGCTCGGGCTCGCAACCCCGATGTCGATCATGGTCGGCGTCGGACGTGGTGCACAGGCCGGCGTCCTGATCAAGAACGCGGAGGCGCTGGAGCGGATGGAGAAGATCGACACGCTCGTGGTCGACAAGACCGGCACGCTGACCGAGGGCAAGCCGAAGGTGGTCGCGATCGTGCCGGCCACTGGTTTTGCCGAGGACGACGTCCTTCGGCTGGCAGCCAGTGTCGAGCGCGCCAGCGAGCATCCCCTGGCCGACGCCGTCGTCCGCGCGGCGAAGGAGAAGCAGCTTGCCCTCGGCCAGGTCGAGCAATTCGACTCGCCGACGGGCAAGGGCGCCACCGGCAAGGTCGACGGCAAAACCATCGTGCTCGGCAATGCCCGATACTTTGCTTCGATTGGCATCGACACCAAGGCGCTCGACGCAGAAGCCGAGCGGCTGCGCGGCGATGGCGCGACCGTGATCAACATGGCCGTCGACGGCACGCTCGCAGGCCTGTTCGCTATCGCCGATCCGGTCAAGGCTTCGACTCCGGAGGCCTTGAAGGCGCTGGCCGCCGAGGGCATCAAGGTGATCATGCTGACCGGCGACAACCGCACCACGGCCGAGGCGGTCGCGCGCAAGCTCGGCATCTCCGACGTCGAGGCGGAAGTGCTGCCGGACCAGAAGAGCGCGGTGGTGGCAAAACTGCAAAAGGCCGGCCGCAGCGTCGCGATGGCCGGCGACGGCGTCAACGACGCCCCGGCGCTGGCCGCGGCCGAAGTCGGCATCGCCATGGGCACCGGCACGGACGTGGCGATGGAGAGCGCCGGCGTCACCCTGCTCAAGGGCGATCTCACCGGCATCGTCCGCGCCCGAAAACTGTCGCAGGCGACCATGAGCAACATCCGCCAAAACCTGTTCTTCGCCTTCATCTACAACGCCGCCGGCATTCCGATCGCAGCCGGCATCCTCTATCCCGCGTTCGGTATCCTGCTGTCGCCGATCATCGCGGCGGCCGCGATGGCGCTGTCGTCGGTGAGCGTGGTCGGGAATGCGCTGCGGCTTCGTACGACACGGCTGTGAGGGTGACAAAATCCATGTAAAACAGGTTCATTCGGCGGTACACGCGGAGAGGATCTGATGCAGCGAATAACGATCACGATCGAGGACGATTTGCTGGCGGAGATCGACGCCGCGGCGGAAGCCCGCGGCTACCAGAACCGCAGCGAGATCATCCGCGACCTCGCGCGCGCGGGCCTGCAACGGAGCACCGAGGACAGCGCGCAGACCGGCCCTTGCGTCGCCGGCCTCGTCTATGTCTACGACCACGCCGCGCGCGATCTCTCAAAGCGCCTGGTGCAGGAATTCCACGGCCATCACGACCTCGCGCTGGCGACCCTGCACGTCCACCTCGATGACAACAATTGCATGGAGATGACGGCGCTGCGCGGCGACGCCTCCGAGGTCAAGCATTTCGCCGACCACATCATCGCCGAACGCGGCGTCCGCTACGGCCGCGTGGTGATGATCCCGACCGGGGAAGGCAAGCAGGCGAAGCCGCGGAAGCATGCGCATCGACATGAGTAGCTCCTCTGCCACTCCCCGCACGCGGGGAGTGGCAATAGAAACTCACGCCGCGAGTAGATTCTGCAGCGCTTCGCCATTGGGGACGCCGAGGCCGGAGCAGGCGTCCCAGCCGGGGCCGGCCTTGTACATGCCGTGCAGATCGCCGGTGATGTCGTTATGGCCGACCGTGATGTCGCGGAACACGCCTTGCGCATGCGAAGCGTAGATCAGCGGATTGATGAAGCCGACCGTCTTGCCGAATTTCTTGGTCGTGGCCTCGTTGATGCGGGCGAGCAGTCCGGCCATCAGCGGCGCCACCGCGCTGGTGCCGCCGATCGTGGTGCCGACGCCGTTGAGAAAGATCCGGTAGCCGGTCGCCGGATCGGCATCGCCGGAGATATCGGGCACGCCGCGGCCGTGCTGGTGCGTCGGCGATTTCGGCACATGCGCGTGGGCCTGGTATTTCGGCTGCGCGAACACGACGCTGACACCGCCGCCGCCCGCGCCGCCCTGCAGCCCGCCGTTCCAGACAACCTCGTTGATGTGGCCGTTCGGCGCTTTCAGATTGGTGCCGCCGCACGCAAGGGCAAACGGACTCGAGGCCGGGAAGTCGGCATGCGGCATGCCGTCCCAATCCTCGCCCATGTCAGCCGAACCGTTGTCGCCGGAGGCGACGCAGACGGTGACGCCCATCGCGGCGGCATCACGGATCGCCTCGTTCAGGCCGTCGACGAATTGCTGCGAGCCTTCCTGGTCTTCCGGCCCGCCCCAGCTGATCGAGATCACCGAGGGTTTTCGCGCGGTGTCGTGGACTGCGGCTTTCACCGCGTCGATGAAGCCGTTGGTGGTGTTGGGCGCGAAATAGACCACGATCTTGGCGCCCGGCGCGATCGCGCCGGCGACCTCGATATCGAGCACGACTTCGCCGTCGGCGTCGGAATGGCCGGGCTTGTTGGCGCCGCCGTCGACGCTCGCGGGAGCGATCTTCGGCATCGGAATTCCCGCCTTCTTGAAGAAGGTGCGCAGGTCCGACGTCTTGTAGCCGGCGCCCGTGGGATGGCCCTCCTGGTCGATGTCGTTGAGCTCGATGATGGCGATGCACTGGCCGGCGCCGGTCTCGCCGCCCGGAAAATTGTAGAGCTGAGCGATCTGATCGACCGAGAAGCTGCCGCCCTGCGCGGCGCGTGAGGACGCGCCCTTCTTGGGAACCTTGCGCCGGAAGTGGGGCTGCGCCACCGGCCGGTTGTCGAGGCCATGCACGCCGATGACGATATCCTGGAGATCGGCCGGGATCTGCACGCTGCCCTTGCGCATGCGATGGATCGCACCTTCGTACCTGACCTTGTTGAGCTTGACGCCGAAGGCCGCGCTGAGTGCCTTCACCGTGCCGGTCAGCTTCACCGTGCGGGATGCCAGGTGCACGCTCTTGACGTTGAGATCGTGATGATGGGCGAAATCGTCGAGCCGGGCGACGTCGGCGGGATCGGCGCCCATCTGGTCGGCGAACTCGGCACGCGAGAGATATTGCCGCTCGCGCGGCGGTTGCGCGCCGAGCGCCATCACTTGCTCGTCGTCGTTGCGCTTCGCCCGCAGGCGGACGCTGATCTCGATTTCCTGCTTGGGATCGGCCGCGCCGACGAGCTTGGCTCCCTTCGGCAATTTCCGTGCGCTATTCGCCAGCGCCACACGCTTGGTCGGGCCTGTCATGACTTCCTCCTTTTGTGATTGGAAGGCAGATTGTCGCATCTCAACTATAGGTGTAATCTCAAATGGAAATTGGTTCAGGCATTGCGCGATATTTTTTCAAGAGAGCCCTTGTTTGGCAGGGAAAATCTTCGAACGGCTCAAATCGGCACGGAATCTGTCAGCAGCCCCGACCATTCGATGCCAAGGAATTCGATTTAAAATTGCAACTGCAGGGCTCCCCTGGACCGACAGCGACACACGATGCCGTCGCCGCGCGACACCTTTGCGGTGAAGCGATCCGCCAAGGCGGAGAGGCAGGCGGCGACGGGTCAGCATCCCTTGCCGAAGCGACTTCAGGTGTCTACCTCTCACGGGTGATTTCGTGAGAGGGTGCCCCATGCTGGATGCCGCCGTGAAGGCGTTGTCGCAAATGATCTCGCCGCCGATGCGCTCGATCCTGTGGCGATCGATCGGCGTTGCCCTGGTGCTGATCACCGTGCTGGCGATCGGTTTGCAGCGGCTGTTGAGCTGGTTTGCAACCTATGGTGAGACTTGGCTGGAAGGCCTGCTCGGGCCGGGCTGGCACTCGTCGCTCGAAGTTCTGGCCTGGATCGTCTCGATCGCGGCGGGCCTGGGCGTCGTGTTCGGCGCGGTGTTCCTGATGCCGGCGATCACATCGCTGGTGGCGAGCCTGTTCGTCGACGATGTCGCCGAACATGTCGAGCGCGAATACTATCCCGCCGAGCAGCCGGGCGTTGCGCTGCCTTTCAGCCAGGCGATCTACGAGGGCGTCAAGACCGCATTGCTGACGATCCTGGTCTATCTGATCGCGCTGCCGTTCGTGTTCCTGGCCGGCGCGGGCTTCCTGATCTTCTTCCTCGCCACGGCCTGGCTGCTGGGCCGCGAATATTTCGAGCTCGCTGCAATGCGCTTCCGCTCGCCCGAGGAAGCCAAGGCGATGCGGCGCGACAATGCCGCGACCATCTTCACCGCTGGCCTGATCATCGCGGCCTTCGTCTCGATCCCGATCGTCAATCTGGCGACGCCGATCTTCGGCATGGCCTTCATGGTCCACATGCACAAGCGCCTGTCCGGATCGCGCCCCGAGCTGATAGAGCCGGCACGCTCGATGCGGTGACGTCAATTACGTCACCGGCACCCCGCATTTGCGCAGCAGCATCTTGGCGAAGCCGAACGGCGCTGGCGTGAACGGGCCCGGCGGCGCGCGGGTGATCAGCGCGATGAATCCGAGCGCGACCATCGCCAGCCAGAAGCACAGCCAGAAGCCGTCGATATAGGCAAGCACATTGGCCTCGCGCTGGACGAAGCTTGCGAGCGTTCCGACCGCGCGCGCCGGCGCCGAACCGGCGCCATGGGCCGCGAAATGATCGGCGAGCTGCTTCAGAATTCGCACCACGTCGGTATCACCGACGGCAAGATTCTGGCCAAGATAGAAGGAATGGATCTGCTCGCGGACGCGCAGCCACGTTCCCATCAGCGCGACGCCGATCTCGGCGCCGCCGAGCCGCATGATCTGGATATATGCGGCAAACGAGGTCGCGCGACTGGGATCGGAGTTCGACAGCGCCATGATGATGATCGGCAGCAGCGTCAGCGACTGGCCGACCGCTTGCAGCAGCACAATGCCGATGAAGTCTTCGCGCGCCCAATCGTGGGTGAGCTGGGTGCCCCAGAGATTGGCGGCGGCAAAACAGGCAAATCCCAGCACCACCACTACGCGTGCATCGAAATGCCGGAGCAGCCAGATCGAGATCGGCACCAGCACAAACATCGGCAGCGCGCCATAGGTGAGCAGCAACAGGCCGCTCTGCTCGGGCCTGAGCAGGCCGATATTGCCGAGGAAGTTCGGCACCAGCGATGAGTTCGAGAGGCTCGTCAGCGTGTAGAGCAGGATCACGACCAGCGACAGGCCGATGTTGCGCGAGAACAAGACATTCACGTGCGCCCAGGGCTGGCGCACCAGCGACTCGTTGACGAGAAACCCCGCGAACAGCACTGCGCCAGCGACGAGCAGCGCCATCACCGTGCCGGAGCCGAACCAGTTCAGCCGGTTGCCCTGGTCGAGGCCGGCATAGATCATCGAGACCGCTGCGCCGAGCAGCAGCATGCCGCCCCAATCGGCCTCGCGCAGCAGCGCACGATTGACCGGCTCGCTCGGAGTGCCGAGATAGACCATCAGGCCCATCAAGGGTGCGATCACGACGCCCTGCCAGTACAGCCATTGCCAGCCGAGATGGTCGACATAGAAGCCGACCAGCGAGGACGAGGTATCGAGTGCGAAGCCGACTCGGATCGAGTAGAGCGAGATCGCCGGCAGCCACCAGCGGATCGGCAAATTGCGAAGCACGATCATCAGCGTCGCCGGCACGAAGGTCCCGAGCAACAGGCCGTGCACGACACTGAGCGCCATCAGTATTGGGTAGTCGCGCACGAGGGGAATGATCAGCGAGACGGCGGCATAGACCAGGCTCGGTATGCCGAGCACGCGCCGCAGGCCGAACACCGTCGCAAGCCACGCCACCGCCGGCGCGATGAGGATCTGCGAGCCGATGCCGGCGGTGGAGAGCCATGCGCCCTCGTCAAACGTCAGCGAGAACGCGCCGCGTAAGTCAGGCAGGCCAATGGTGGTCAGCCGGCTGTCGAAATTGGCGAGGAACGAGCCGAGCAGCACAGCGGCCACGGCAAACAAGGGCTGTGGCGCGACATCGCCGCGCGAGACCGGCCCGCGACTGGCGTCGTCATTTTCCGCCATTCGCGCCCGCACCGTCGGTGTGGATGCTGGTGACGACCGACATGCCTGGCACGAGCCGCGCCAGCAGCGGCTGGCTGTCGTCGAGCTGGATGCGCACGGGAATGCGCTGCACGACCTTGGTGAAGTTGCCGGTGGCGTTGTCCGGCGGCAGCAACGCTACTTGCGCGCCTGTCGCCGGGGCGATGCGCTCGACCTTGCCGCGGAGCTTTTCGCGCGGAAAACTGTCGATGGTGATCTCGACCGGCTGGCCCGGCTGCACGTGGGTGAGCTGGGTCTCCTTGTAGTTCGCGATCACGTAGACCTTCGGCAACGGCACCACGTTGATGAGGTTGGTGCCGATGTTGACGTAGTCGCCGGGCTGCACCTGGCGCTCGCCGACGACGCCGTCGAAGGGCGCCGCGATCTTCGTATAGCCGAGCTTGAGCTTTGCGCTCGCCAGCGTCGCCTTGGTGGCTTCGAGATCGGCGGCGCGCTGCTTCTTGGTGCCTTGCAGGACTTCGAGCTGATGCTGTTGCGCGGCGATCACCGCACGGCTCGCGCGCACGTCGGCCTGCGCCTTGGCGTAGCTAGCTACCGCCTGCTCGAACCGTTGCCGCGTGCCGGATTCGGTTTGCGACAGCGATTGCTGGCGCTCCTGCTCCTGCCGCGCCTCGACCTGCAGGGCTTCCGCCGACAGCCGCGCGGCCTCGGCCTGCGCGATCGTCGCATATTGCAGCTCGACCTGGTTGGCGAGATTGTCCAGCACGGCCTGCGCGGCGGCAACCGCGGCCTCGGATTGCGCGACCTGCGCCTGGTAGTCGGCGGGATCAATCTGGATCAGGAGGCCGCCGGCCTTGACGCGCTGGAAGTCGGTCACCGCGACGGTCAACACTTCGCCGGAGACGCGGCTCGCAAGCCGCGTCAGCTCGGAGCGCACATAGGCGTCATTGGTGGTCTGGATCGCCGCATTGCCGACCCATTCGTCGAAGCGCAACGTCGCCAGCGCAACGAAGGCGAGCGCGACAATCACCGCAAACAACGGGATCGCGAGCCGGCTCCAGAGCGAGCTGGCCGGCGGTTGTGCCGGCTTGGGCGGCGCGGCGGGTGTGGCGGCGGCAGGCGGCGGCGACGAGACTTGTTCCTGTTGACTCACGACATGCCCCCAAAACAACTTCGTCCAACCACAAATCCCACCACCGTCATTCCGGGACGGTCCGAAGGACCGGACCCGGAATGACGGAGCATGAATACTGCCTCAGACCGTCTTCTCCGGCCACCGGCAGAGATCGTTGATCAGGCACACCTCGCAGCGCGGCTTGCGCGCGAGGCAAGTATAACGGCCGTGCAGGATCAGCCAATGATGCGCATGCAGCATGAACTCGGCCGGGATCACCTTTTCGAGACCGAGCTCGACCTCGAGCGGCGTCTTGCCGGGCGCAAGGGCGGTGCGGTTGCCGACGCGGAAGACATGCGTGTCGACCGCCATGGTGTGCTCGCCAAAGGCCATGTTGAGCACCACATTGGCGGTCTTGCGCCCGGCGCCGGGCAATGACTCGATCTCGGCACGTGTGCGCGGCACCTCGCCGCCGAACTCGCCGAGTAGCTTGGCCGACAGCCCGATCACATTCTTGGCCTTGGTGCGGTAGAGGCCGATGGTCTTGATGTAGTCGCGAAGCCTGTCCTCGCCGAGATCGAGCATCTTCTGCGGGGTATCGGCGACCTCAAACAATTCGCGCGTCGCCTTGTTGACGCCGGCGTCGGTCGCCTGCGCCGACAGCACCACGGCAACAAGCAGCGTATAGGGATTGAGATGCTCGAGCTCGCCCTTCGGCTCCGGGTTGGCTTTGCGAAAACGGCTGAAGGCCTCGTGGATCTCGGCCTGCGTCCAGGGTCTTGTGGCCTCGAGCGCTTTCTTCGCGGCTGCCCTCGGCTTTGCTACGGCGGGCTTCGCCTTTTTCTTCGGCACGGCCGCTTTGCGCGGGGCCTGCTTGCGGGTGATTTTTGCCATGATCGGGATATACTGACGGACCATGAGCACAGGCAACGAAATTGAGCGCGAGCGATCTGAAAGCGAGAGCGAGCCGCAGATCTTCTCCGCGCTGCTGACGCCGCACCGCTCGCTGAACCGCACCGGCTTTCTCGCCGTGATGCTGTTTTTGAGCGTCGTCAGCTTCGTCACCGGCATCGCGTTCCTGATGATGGGGGCGTGGCCGGTGTTCGGCTTCTTTGGCCTCGACGTGCTGGTGATCTGGTGGGCCTTCAAGGTCAATTTCCGCGCCGCGCGGGCCAGCGAGGAGATTGTGGTCACGCCGTCCGAGTTGCGCGTGCGCCGCATCAGCCATCGCGGCCAGGTCGCCGAATGGACCTTCAACCCGCTCTGGGTCCGGCTCGACCAGGAGGTCGACGAGGAATACGGCATCGAGCACCTCTATCTGATCTCGCGCGGCCGCAGGCTCCTGATCGGCGGATTTTTGGGGCCCGACGAAAAGGCAAGTTTTTACAAAGCCTTGGTAGGAGCCCTGAACGCCGCCCGGCGCGGGCCGAGCTACAATCCGTCGACCTGAGCGGAGGTCGGAAATCGGGTGGTTTCCGCCAGGCACCTCCCCTACATTTCCGGTCATGATGACACTCGCCATACATGACCAGCGCCTGGCCAAGCCGGGCCTCCAGAACGCCGCGATGCGCGACTACGATTCCGTGCGCCGGGCGATCGCCTTCATCTCGGAAAACTGGCGCGCGCAGCCGACCATCGAGGCGATGGCGGACGCGGCCGGCGTCACGCCGGATGAGCTGCATCATCTCTTTCGCCGCTGGGCCTCGATCACGCCAAAGGCGTTCATGCAGGCGCTCACCCTTGATCACGCCAAGGGCCTGTTGCGGGACTCCGCCAGCATCCTCGATGCGGCGCTCGACTCCGGTCTCTCGGGCCCGGGCCGGTTGCACGATCTCTTCGTCACCCATGAGGCGATGTCGCCGGGCGAATGGAAGAACGGCGGCGCGGGCCTGACGCTACGCTACGGTTTCCATCACTCGCCGTTCGGCACGGCGATCGTGATCGCGACCGATCGCGGCTTGTCGGGGCTCGCCTTTGCCGATCACGGTGAGGAGAAGGTCGCATTGGCCGACATGACGCGACGCTGGCCGAACGCAACCTATGTCGAGGATCACGAAGGCACCGCCCCGCTCGCCCAGCGCATTTTCGACACGAAACTCTGGCGACCCGATCAACCGCTTCGCGTGGTCATGATCGGCACCGATTTCGAAGTGCGGGTATGGGAGACGCTGTTGAAGATCCCGATGGGCCGCGCGGTGTCCTATTCGGACATCGCCTGCAACATCAAAAGCCCGAAGGCCTCGCGCGCCGTTGGTGCCGCGGTCGGCAAGAACCCCGTGTCCTTCGTCGTCCCCTGCCACCGCGCGCTCGGCAAGAGCGGCGCGCTCACCGGCTATCACTGGGGCATCACCCGCAAGCAGGCGATGCTGGGCTGGGAAGCGGGTCAGTTGGGGGTGCAGTAGATTTACATTGTCGTCCCGGCGAAGGCCGGGACCCATACCGCGTGATCTATCGATGGTGGGTGGTGCCAGTCCCACGCGAAGACACGATAACAGCAAGTCTTCGCCAAACCTCTCCCTGTGCTTATGGGTCCCGGCCTTCGCCGGGACGACACGGAGTGTTGGGTACGCCGCTACGATGCCAGATCCAGCTTCGACGCCACCGTCGAATCCGCATTCAGCCGGTAGATGATCGGCACGCCAGTGGCGAGCTCGCGCTTCAAGATACCTTCGGGCGTGAGCTTCTCCAGCACCATGATCAGCGCGCGCAGCGAGTTGCCGTGGGCGGCGACCAAAGTGCGCTTGCCGTTGAGCACGGCGGGCAAAATCTCCTGCACGTAATAGGGCAGCGCGCGCGCCAGCGTGTCCTTCAGGCTTTCGCCGCCGGGGGGCGGCACGTCGTAGGAGCGGCGCCAGATCAGCACCTGGTCCTCGCCCCATTTCTTGCGCGCATCGTCCTTGTTGAGACCGGAGAGATCGCCATAGTCGCGCTCGTTCAGCGCGAGGTCCTTGCTGGTCGGCAGACCTTTCTGGTCGAGCTCGCCGAGAATGAGATCAAGTGTGTGCTGCGCGCGCGTCAGTACCGAGGTGTAGGCGACGTCGAACACGAGTCCCTGCGCCTTCAGCTTGCGGCCGGCTTCCCTGGCTTCAGTCACGCCGAGCTCGGTGAGATCGGGATCCTTCCAGCCCGTGAACAGGTTCTTCAAATTCCAATCGCTCTGGCCGTGGCGCACGAGCACGAGAAGACGTTCGCTCATCAACTGCTTTCCGTTTTGTTCAGATGTCGGTCAGGCCGAGCACGTCGGCCATCGAATAAAGCCCCGGACTCTTGCCGTGCGCCCACAACGCCGCCTTCAGCGCGCCGTGGGCAAACAGCATGCGATCCTCGGCGTGATGCGACAGCGTCAGGCGCTCGAACGGACCGAGAAAGCTCACGCTGTGGTCGCCGGCCGCGGTGCCGCCCCGCAAGGAGGCAAATCCGATATCGCCGGAGCGGCGCGCGCCGGTGATGCCGTCGCGGCCGCGCACGCAATGCTCGTCCAGCGCGATGCCGCGGCCGCTGGCGGCGGCCTGGCCCAGCATCAGCGCCGTGCCCGAGGGCGCGTCGATCTTCATCCGGTGATGGGTTTCGACGATCTCGATGTCGAAGCTCGGATCGAGTGCCTTGGCGACGCGCTTGACCACCGCGGCGAGCAGGTTGACGCCGAGACTCATATTGCCCGACTGCACGACCACCGCGCGGTTGGTGACGCTCTTGATCACGGCATCATCGGAGCCCGAAAGACCGGTCGTGCCGATCACGTGCACGAGGCCACGCTGGGCGGCGATCGCGACGTTGGCGATGGTCGCCGCCGGCACGGTGAAATCAAGGATGCCGTCGGCATCCTTCGACATCGCCCAGAGGTCGGCGGAGATCATGATGCCGTTGGCAGGGAGCCCTGCGAGCACGCCGGCATCCTTGCCGAGCAGGTCGGAGCCCGGCGCCTCCAGCGCGCCGGCCAGCACCGCGCCTTTGCTCTCGGCAATCGCCCGCGTCAACGCCCGGCCCATCCGGCCGCCGGCTCCAGCAACAATCAAACGCATATCGGACATGGTGTGATCCTCTCACGGCCGTTGTAGCGGCGGGACGCAGTTCCGGCAACCGAGGGGCACAAGCGTCGTCACGCCACGCACGCGTCATTCCGGGGCGATGCGGAGCATCGAACCCGGAATCTCGAGATTCCGGGTTCGCCCTCGGCGCCCCGGAATGACAATGCGCCTACGACGGCTACGGACCGTCATAGCCCTCGATGATGATGAGGTCGGCGATGGAGTGCGGCTGGCGCACCTTGATGTTGGCCTGGTATTCCGGCGAGTTGTAGCAGGTGATCGCGGTCTCGTAGTCGGGGAATTCGATCACGACGTTGCGGGTGCGGCTCTGGCCCTCGACTGTCGTGAAACGGCCGCCACGGACGACGAAGCGGCCGCCGAATTTTTTGAAAATCGCGTCATTGGCGGCGACATAGGGCTTGTAGCCCTCGTCATTGTTAACGTCGACGCGTGCGATCCAGTAGCCTTTTGCTGCCATCGTTCTTCTCCTGTTTGTTCAGCCCAATGCCTGCGCGATCTCGGCCTGGATGGCCTCGGCGACAGCCTTCGGATCGGCGGCTTCCACCACCGGCCGCCCGACGACGAGATAGTCGGCGCCGGCCGCGATCGCGCGTCCCGGCGTCATGATGCGCTTCTGGTCGCCGGTCGCCGAGCCCGCCGGCCGGATGCCGGGGGTGACGAGGTTCATCTGATGGCCGACGATCTTGCGCAAGGCGCCTGCTTCCTCCGGCGCGCAGACCAGGCCGTCGATACCGAGCACCTGCGCCTGCTGCGCCCGCGCTTCGACCAGCTCGGAGACGCCGAGCCGATAGCCGGCGGCATGCAGATCGTCATCGTTGTAGGAAGTCAGCACGGTGACCGCGAGGATCTTCAGGCTGGAGCTGCCGCGGCCTTCCACGGCGCCCTTCATGGTCTGCGGATAGGCGTGCACGGTGACGAAGGTCGCGCCCAGCCTGGATACGCTCTCCACGCCGCGCCTCACCGTATTGCCGATGTCGTGCATCTTGAGATCGGCAAACACCTTCTTGCCCTTGTCGGCGAGCTTGCCGATCAGCGGCAGGCCGCCTGCATAAGCGAGCTGATAGCCGATCTTGTAGAACGTGACGCTGTCGCCGAGCCTTGCGACCATCGCCTCCGCGTCCTCCGGACTCGGCAAATCGAGCGCGGCGATCAGGCGGTCTTTTGGGGCGATTTCGGCTGGCGTCATGTCACCTCACATCATGCGTTGGGAAATGTCGATCAACTGCCGCACCATCTCCTTCAGCGCGTCGATATCGGCCTGGTTCTTGAGCCTGTCCATATCGTCATAGGCCTGGTCGGCAAAGGCGAGCGTGAGCTGGCTGGCGATCACATTGGCGTGGCAGGAGGTCAGGATCAGCCGCAACGCCCCAACCGCGCGGGCAGCGCCGAGCCTATTCTGCGAGGCGCCTGCGAGCGCGAAGACACGGTTGCGGAACACCTCGCCGCGCGCCTCATGCGGATCCTGCACGCGGCTGACCCAGTCGATCGCGTTCTTCAGGAGCGGCGGCACCGAAGCATTGTATTCGGGCGTGACGATGAGCACGCCATGATGCGCGCCGATCATCCGCTTGAGATTGACCGCATGCTTGGGCACGCCGGACTTGGCCTGAAGATCGCCGTCATAGATCGGCAGCGGGAAATCGGCGAGCGAGATGCGGGTGACGTCGACACCGGCCTGGGCGAATTCATAAGCGGCCACCGCCGCCAGCTTCGCGTTATGCGAGCCGGTGCGCAGCGAGCCGGGAATGACCAGGATTTTGGGTGCGGACATCCAATCCAATTGCGTTCGGCGAAACGAGCCCGCCGCGCAAAGAGGAAGCCGGCGGAATTAGTCCTTGCGATACACCCAGACGCGAGCCGGCGGAAGGTTCATCCAGATCCGTTCCGAGGCCTCTGTGGACACGCCTGGCAGCGATTTCGGGATCGGCGGCACCACCGCGTAGGTGAACTGGACGAAGGGGGCGCCGGGTGCGAGCGCCGTGAAGGCGTCGCGAATGAGCCGCAGCCGCGTCAGCATCGGTTTGGTCACCAGCGGCAGGCCGGAGACCACGGCGGACGCCGGCGCGCTCAGGACGTTCCAGAGCGTGTCACGCAGCCGATAGGCATCGCCCTGCACCACCTTGGCTTGCGGATAACGGTCGCGCAGCAGCGCGCAGAAGCCGGGATTGTATTCGACCAGGACAAGACGCTTCTGGTCGACGCCGCGCTCGACCAAGGCTGAGGTGATGGCGCCGGTGCCGGGCCCGAGCTCGACCACCGGTGCGTCCGAGTTGACATCGACATAATGGGCCATGGTCCGGGCCAAAAGCTTTCCGGACGGCATTACCGCGCCCATGTGGAGGGGCTTTTCGATCCACGACCTTAGAAAGCGCACCTCGTCGTCAAGACGGGGCTTCTTCAACGCACGCGCGGACGATGGCAATGGCATGTCAGGACCGGACGGGACCGCGTGACCGCGGCGTGTCAGAAAATGGTCACAAAGACGTATAGGCCCAAGGCGAAACGGTCAAGACGAGTCAACTCGCCCGATTACCGAAGAAATCCTTGACCTTGGTAAAGAAGCCTTCGGATTCCGGCTGGGTGTTGTCGGAGGAGAGCTTTTCGAACTCGGCCAGCAATTCCTGCTGCTTCTTGGTGAGATTCTGCGGGGTCTCGACCACGACCTGGACATACATGTCGCCCATTTGGCGCGAGCGCAGCACCGGCATGCCTTTTGATGCAATGCGGAATCGGCGGGCGGACTGGGTTCCGGCCGGCACCTTCACCTTGGTCTTGCCCTTGTCGATGGTCGGCACCTCGAATTCGCCGCCGAGCGCCGCCGTCACCATCGAGATCGGCACACGGCAATACAAGTCGGCGCCGTCGCGCTGGAAGAACTGGTGCTGGGCCAGCGACAGGAAGATGTAGAGGTCGCCGGGCGGGCCGCCACGGACACCGGCTTCGCCTTCGCCGGCGAGCCTGATCCTCGTGCCGTCCTCAACGCCCGGGGGAATGTTGACCGACAGATTCCGCTCGCGGGTCACCCGGCCCTGTCCCGAGCAGGACGGGCAGGCGTCCTCGATCATCTGGCCACGGCCTTGGCAGCCAGGGCAGGTGCGCTCGAGGGTGAAGAAGCCCTGCGACTGCCGCACGCGTCCGGCACCGCCGCAGGTCGAGCAGGTCTTCGGCTTGGTGCCGGCCTTGGCGCCGATACCCGAGCAGGCCTCGCAGGTGACGGAGACCGGGATCTCGATCTGCGCGGTCTTGCCGCCAAAGGCTTCCTCGAGCGTGATCTCCATGTTGTAGCGCAGGTCAGCGCCGCGCTCGCGGCCGCCACGGCCGCGCTGTCCGGCCATGCCGAACAGGTCCTCGAAAATGTCGGAGAAGGACGAGGCAAAGCCTGCGCCGAAACCGGCGCCCCCACCAGGACCGCCCTGCTCGAAGGCGGCATGGCCGAAACGGTCATAGGCCGCGCGCTTGTCCTTGTCCTTCAGGATCTCGTAGGCCTCGTTGATTTCCTTGAACCGGACTTCGCTGGTGTCATCCCCCGGATTGCGGTCGGGGTGAAATTTCATCGCAAGCTTGCGGAAGGACGATTTCAATATGGAATCGTCAGCGTTGCGTTCGACTTCGAGGGTTTCGTAATAGCAGCGCTTGGTGGACATGTCTGACTCGGCCTATCCAATCGCGATTCAAGTCGGAGCGAAACAACGTCGCCACGCGACGATATAAGCGCCCTTCCGCCTTGCGGCAGGGGGCAGCACGGCGGAGTTGAGAATAACGGCTGGAAATTGATCGATCGTAACGGGAACACGGCCCGTCGAACCCGACACCAACGCCTCCCCCTTGAAGGGGGAGGCCGATCGAGCGTATGGGGTCCAAGCCGTCCGCATCATCACCCTCGCGGGCTTATGCAGACTTCTTGTTGTTCTTGTCGTCGTCGACTTCGGTGAATTCCGCGTCGACGACGTCGTCCTTCGCAGCGTCCTTGGCCGCGTCGGCCTCGGCCTGCTGCTTGTACATGGCCTCGCCGAGCTTCATCGAGGTCTGGGCCAGCGTGTTGGTCTTGGCCTTGATCGCCTCGGCATCGTTGCCCTTCAGCGCTTCCTTGAGGTCGCTGACGGCATCCTCGATGGCGCGGCGCTCGGTCTCGGCAACCTTCGAACCGTGCTCGGCCAGCGCCTTCTCGGTGGAGTGCACCAGCGCGTCGGCATGGTTCTTGGCATCGACCGCCTCGCGGCGCTGCTTGTCGGCCGCGGCATTGGCCTCGGCGTCCTTGACCATCTTGTCGATGTCGGCTTCCGACAGGCCGCCCGAAGCCTGGATGCGGATCTGCTGCTCCTTGCCGGTGGCCTTGTCCTTGGCCGAGACGTTGACGATGCCGTTGGCGTCGATGTCGAAGGTCACCTCGATCTGCGGCATGCCGCGCGGGGCCGGCGGAATGCCCATCAGGTCGAACTGGCCGAGCATCTTGTTGTCGGCCGCCATTTCACGCTCGCCCTGGAAGACGCGGATGGTGACCGCGTTCTGGCTGTCCTCGGCGGTCGAGAACACCTGGCTCTTCTTGGTCGGGATCGTGGTGTTGCGGTCGATGATGCGGGTGAACACGCCGCCCAGCGTCTCGATGCCCAGCGACAGCGGGGTCACGTCGAGCAGCAGCACGTCCTTGACGTCGCCCTGGAGCACGCCGGCCTGGATCGCGGCGCCGATCGCCACGACTTCGTCCGGGTTGACGCCCTTGTGCGGCTCCTTGCCGAACAGCTGCTTCACGACTTCCTGGACCTTCGGCATGCGCGACATGCCGCCGACCAGCACCACTTCGCCGATCTCGGCGGCGGTGAGGCCAGCGTCCTTCAGCGCCTTGCGGCAGGGCTCGACGGTCTTCTGGACGAGGTCATCGACCAGCGCTTCGAACTTGGCGCGGGTGAGCTTCATCGTCAGATGCTTCGGGCCGGTCTGGTCCGCGGTGATGAAGGGCAGGTTGATCTCGGTCTGCGTCGTCGACGACAGCTCGATCTTGGCCTTTTCAGCGGCTTCCTTCAGGCGCTGCAAAGCGAGCTTGTCGTTGCGCAGGTTGATGCCCTGCTCCTTCTGGAACTCGTCGGCGAGGTAGCCCACGAGGCGCATGTCGAAATCTTCGCCGCCGAGGAAGGTGTCGCCGTTGGTCGACTTCACCTCGAACACGCCGTCGCCGATTTCGAGAATGGAAATATCGAAGGTGCCGCCGCCGAGATCGTACACGGCGATCGTGCCGGTCTTGGTCTTGTCCAGACCATAGGCGAGCGCAGCCGCGGTCGGCTCGTTGATGATGCGGAGAACTTCAAGGCCCGCGATCTTGCCGGCGTCCTTGGTCGCCTGGCGCTGGGCGTCGTTGAAGTAGGCGGGAACGGTGATGACGGCCTGGTCGACCTTCTGGCCGAGATGGGCTTCCGCGGTCTCCTTCATCTTCTGCAAGATGAACGCCGAGACCTGCGAGGGCGAGTAGGTCTGGCCATCGGCCTCGACCCAGGCGTCGCCGTTGGAAGCCTTCACGATCTTGTACGGAACGAGCTTCTTGTCCTTCTCGACCATCGGGTCGTCGTAGCGGCGGCCGATGAGGCGCTTCACTGCGAAGAAGGTGCGCTCGGGATTGGTGACGGCCTGGCGCTTGGCCGGCTGGCCGACGAGGCGCTCGCCATCATCCGTGACGGCGACGATCGAAGGCGTCGTGCGCATGCCTTCGGAATTCTCGATGACTTTGGCGTTCTTGCCATCCATTACGGCGACGCACGAATTCGTGGTGCCGAGGTCGATCCCAATGACCTTTCCCATGGTCCTGATATCCTTGTTTTTGCGGCAGGCTGGCTGGGCCCAGAAGGCACCCGAACCGAAACCCCCTAAGATCAAACATCCGCGATATTGCGATGATTGAGGCTCATATAGGAGGGGGGGAGGGGCCCGCAAGGACCGAACGCAAGTTTCGGCCGTGAAAACATTGGGTTTTGGAAGAACATATCCGGGCTGAACCGCCTTGCAGGTGAGGAATTATTAACAGATCCCGCCCTTAGCCGGCACCTCCGGTCCCGCCCTGTTGCGCCAAGGCCAAACCCGCTAAAAGGCGGGCGGCCGGACAGCCTCCTCGTTGAGGCTGTCCCGCGCGACAAAGCGGCCCGATGGCCCACCATCGAACGGCCTCAATGTGAACCAACTAGAGTGCCCATGAAGCTGATCCGCCCCCTCGCCGCGCTCGCTCTCCTCGTCGCCACCGCACTTCCGGCCCTTGCGGCCGATCCCGAATATCCGCCGGGGCTGCGCCTCGGCATGGTGCCGTTGATCGGCCTCAGCGCGGCAAAAACCTTTCCGGGATTCGAGAGCGAGGACGGCAATGTGAAGGTGCTGGTCACCGAGCTGCCGCCGGACGCCTATGGCGAGGTTGCCAATGCCTTCAAGGCCAACCCGGCCGGCACCGGTGGGGTCAAGCCGGACAAGGTCGAGACGCCCGCGGGCCTTGCCTATTTCACCACCGAGACCGGTAAGGCCGGCGATGCCACGGTGAGGCGCTATTCGATGATCGTGCAGGGCACCGGCTTCTCCGGCTATGTCGCGGTCCAGATCCCGGAGAATGCCACCAAGATCTACACCGACGAAGCGGTGCGGCAGATGTTCGCGAGCGCCGTGACGCGCAAGGAGGTGCCGGTCGAGGAGCAGCTTTCGCGGATGCCGTTCAAGGTCACCGACCTCGCCGACTTCAAGAACGTGCGCGCGCTTGCGCCCGGCACCAGCATCATCCTGGCCGACGGCGACGAGAGCACCGGCTTCGAGCCAAAACCGTTCATGATCCTCGGCCTGATCGGCGCGACCCCGCAGCAGGCCGACGACCGCGCCCGCTTCGCCCAGGAGGCGGCGCTCCAGATTCCCGGCGTGCGCGAGTCGCGCGTCACCATGTCCGAGCCGATCCGCATCAACGGCCAGCAGGGTTTTGAGACCCGGATCGACGGCGTCAGCGGCAAGGACAAGGTCGCAGTGACCGTGGTGCAGTGGATCCGCTTCAGCAGCGGCGGCGCCTCGCTACGCATCATCGCCAGCGCCCCGCGTGACCAGTGGACGACTGCCTTCACCCGCTTCCGCGCCGTGCGTGACGGTATCCAGCCGAAGGGGTAGCCGCATCAACAAGCGAGATGCGCTCCCTCCCCCGCTTGCGGGGGAGGGCTGGGGAGAGGGTGTCTCCACAATCAACACTCCCTAAGTGGAGAGAGCCCTCCCCCGGCGCCTTGCGCCGACCTCTCCCGCAGGCGGGAGAGGTGCATCGAGCACGCGGCGAGAGCCCAAGCGCTGGACAAATCCGGCCGCATTTTTTGGCTTCGGTTCGTACACGAACGGAACTAGTCTTCTCCTCCGTTGGGTTCATCCTGGAGGGAGGCGAACGATGCTGGATCGGCGACAAATCTTGGCGGCGCTTGGGACGACGGCGCTCGCGACGCTCGCTCCAACCGCGCTCTTTGCAGCCGCATCGATCAAGCCGGATGATTCATCCGCGCTGCTCGTGATCGACGTGCAAAACTGCTTCCTGCCCGGCGGCAGTCTCGCGGTGAAGGAAGGCGACCAGGTGGTGCCGGTCATCAACAAGTTGGCCAAGGCGTTCGCGAACGTGGTGATGACGCAGGACTGGCACACGCCCGGCCATGTCTCGTTCGCCTCGGTACATCCCGGCAAGAAGCCGTTCGAGACCGTCGACCTGCCCTATGGCAAGCAGGTGCTGTGGCCCGACCATTGCGTGCAAGGCACCGACGGCGCGGCGTTGTCGAAGGACCTTTCGATCGCGCACGCCGAGCTCATCATCCGCAAGGGCTTTCACAAGGACGTCGACAGCTACTCGGCCTTCCTCGAAGCCGACGGCAAGACTTCGACCGGTCTCGCCGGCTATCTGAAGGGGCGCAAGATCAAGCGCGTCTTCGTCGCAGGGCTCGCGACCGATTTCTGCGTCGCCTGGACCGCGCTCGACGCGCGCAAGGCGGGCTTCGAGGTCTATGTCGTGGAAGACGCCTGCCGCGGCATCGACACGCAGGGCTCGCTGGCCAAGGCCTGGGCCGATATGGCCAAGGCCGGGGTGAAGCGGATTCAGTCGGGCGATATCGCGGTGAGCGCGTAACGGAAGCGAGCCGTCATTCCGGGGCGATGCGAAGCATCGAACCCGGAAGCTCGAGTTTCCGGGTTCGGCTCTGCGAGCCGCCCCGGAACGACGCCTGAACCAACAGTGCGTAGAATGCGGCTTACACCGCGCCGTTCGGCTCGTTGTTGTTGGCGGCAGGTGCGGCCTTTGCGCCGCCCTTGGCGACACCAACGAGAGCCGGACGAAGCACGCGCTCGCCGATGGTGTAGCCGGCCTGCATGACCTGCACCACGGTGCCCGACGGCACCGACGGATCGGGCACTTCGAACATCGCCTGCTGGAAGTTCGGGTCGAACTTCTGGCCCTGCGGATCGAACTTCTTCACGCCGTGCTTTTCCAGCGCGTTGAGCAGCGAACGCTCGGTGAGCTCGACGCCCTCGATCAGCGATGTCAGGCCAGGATCGGCAGCGGCCCGCGCCTCGGCCGGAACCGCATCAAGCGCGCGCTGGAGATTGTCGGCGATGTCGAGCACGTCGCGGGCAAAGCCGGTGATGCCATAGAGCCTGGCGTCGGCGACCTCCTTGATGGTGCGCTTGCGCAGATTCTCCATCTCGGCCAGCGTCCGCAGCATGCGGTCACGCGCCTCGGAGACCTCCTGCTGCAACAATTCGACCGAACCGGGCTCGGGATCGTCGGGCATCACATACGGCTTTGACACCACGGGCTCGCCAGTCGTGTCTTCGGGTTGCCGGTCTCGATCGGTCATCGGCCCTCTTCTCAAACTCGTCTCAGGGATTTTTCTTGTCCGGATATCGTGCTTCGGACGCCGAAAATCAAGCGCCCGTGATCGAAACGCCGGTCAGCCGCCCAGAAGGCGACTGACGATGCGGGCGGCGTAGTCCACGGTGGGGATCACGCGGGCATAATTCAGCCGTGTCGGCCCGATCACGCCCAAAACGCCGACGATGCGGCCGGCGGCATCCCGATAGGGCGCGATAATGGTGGAGGAGCCCGACAGCGAGAACAGCTTGTTCTCGGAGCCGATGAAGATGCGCACCCCCTCGGCAGTCTCGGCGCGGCCGAGCAGGTCGATGACGCCGCGCTTGGTCTCGAGATCGTCGAACAGAAGGCGCACGCGCTCGAGATCCTCCAGCGCGTGCAGGTCTTCGAGCAGATTGGCGTGGCCGCGGACGATGAGCTGGCGATCTTCGTTCTCGCCGCCGGACCAGCTTGCGATCCCGGCCGAGATCACCTTCTGGGTCAGCTGATCGAGCTCGGCGCGCGCCTCTCCGAGCGCAGTCTCGAGCTCGAGCCGCGCCTCGGCCAGCGTTCGGCCGCGGATTCTCGCGTTGAGGAAATTGCCGGCCTCCGTCAGCGCCGAGGATGGAACCCCCGGCGGCAGCGTCAGCACCCGGTTTTCGACTTGGCCGTCCTCACCGACCAGGATCGCCAGCGCCTTCTCCGGTTCCAACCGGACAAACTCGATGTGTTTCAACCGCGCATTGGATTTCGGCGTCAGCACGACCGCGGCGGCCCGGGTCAGGCCGGAGAGCCGCGTCAACGCCTCCTCCAGAGCGGCCTCGACCGATTGCGCCTGGCCGACGGAGGTGAGCTGGCTCTGGATCGCCTGCCGTTCGGCGTCGTTGAGATCGCCGACCTGCATCAAGGCATCGACGAAGAAGCGTAGGCCGAGTTCCGTCGGCAGCCGGCCGGCGGAGGTGTGCGGGGCATAGATCAGGCCGAGCTGTTCCAGATCGGCCATGACATTGCGCACCGATGCCGGCGACAGCGGCATGGCGATCAGGCGCGAGATATTGCGCGAGCCGACCGGCTCACCGGTCGTGAGATAACTCTCGACGATTTGACGAAAGATATCGCGGGATCGCTCGTTGAGCTGGGCGAGGCCTGCGCGCGGCGCGATCAGATGGATCGGATCGTGATGGGCCACGGACGTTAACTCCTCTCGGATGCTTGTAATTTGTCTATCCGGGAGGCCGCTGACAAGCGTGGTTTTGCGATTGCCTGGGGACCGAAAAGTCAGACGTCCCCCTTGCCGCCTACCCTCACCCCACCTACAAGCACCGCGAACAGCCTATTCCCGTGAGTTTTGGAGGATTTCCCATGCGGCCAAGCCGCCGTGCGCCCGACGAATTGCGCCCCGTGACGCTGGAGCGCGGCGTGGTCAAATATGCGGAAGGCTCCTGCCTGGTGAAGTTCGGCGATACCCATGTGCTGGTCACCGCCACTTTGGAAGAGCGCCTGCCGCCGTGGCTGAAGGGCCAGGGCCGCGGCTGGGTCACCGCCGAATACGGCATGCTGCCGCGCGCCACGCTGGAACGCACCCGCCGCGAGGCCTCCGCTGGAAAACAGAGCGGCCGCACCGTGGAAATCCAGCGCCTGATCGGCCGCTCGCTTCGCACCATCGTCGATCTCGAAGCGCTCGGCGAGCGTCAGATCACGGTCGATTGCGACGTGATCCAGGCCGACGGCGGCACCCGTACGGCCTCGATCACGGGCGCCTGGGTCGCGCTCGCTGATTGCATCAGCTGGATGAAGGCGCGCAACATGATCAAGGCCAATGTGATGCGCGACAACGTCGCCGCGATCTCCTGCGGCATCTACAACGGCACGCCGGTGCTCGATCTCGACTATGCCGAGGATTCGGAAGCCCAGACCGACGCCAATTTCGTCATGACCGGCGACGGCCGCATCATCGAGGTGCAGGGAACCGCGGAGCGCGAGCCGTTCACGCAGGACGAGTTCCTGGCGCTGATGGCGCTGGCACGCAAGGGCGTCGCGCGTCTCGTGGACTTGCAGAAACTTGCGGTGGCATAGTCAATAAGCCATGCACCGCCGAATCACCGGAAAGCTCGTCATCGCGACCCACAATCCCGGCAAGCTCGCCGAGATGAAGGAGCTGCTCGCGCCTCACGGCATCGAGGCGGTGTCGGCCGGCGAGCTCGGCCTGCCCGAACCGGAAGAGACCGGCCACGATTTCCGCAGCAACGCCGCGATCAAGGCGAGCGCGGCGGCGCAGGCGACTAAGCTTCCTTCCTTCGCCGATGATTCCGGCATCGTGGTCGACGCGCTCGACGGCGCGCCCGGCATCCACAGCGCACGCTGGGCGGGTCCGTCCAAGGATTTCACCGCGGCGATGACGCGGATCGAGCGCCTGTTGCGGGAGCGCGGCGCCACCACACCGGACAAGCGCACCGCGCATTTCGTCTCCGCGCTCTGCGTCGCCTGGCCCGACCATCATCTCGAAGAAGTCGAGGCGCGCGTCGACGGCACGCTGGTCTGGCCGCCGCGCGGCACGGCCGGCTTCGGCTACGACCCGATGTTTTTGCCCGACGGCCACACACGTACGTTCGGCGAGATGACCAGCATCGAGAAGCACGGCCTGCCGCCGTTGGGCCTCGGACTCTCGCACCGTGCCCGCGCCTTCGTGAAACTGGCGGAGATCTGCCTTGAGCCGCGCTAACGAAGCTTTCGGCGTCTACGTGCACTGGCCGTTCTGCCTGTCGAAGTGCCCCTATTGCGACTTCAACAGTCACGTCCGCCACGCCCCGATCGACGAGGCGCGCTTTGCCTCTGCCTTTACGCGCGAGATCGAAACGACTGCGCAGCGCGCGCCGGGCCGCGAGGTCACCTCGATCTTCCTCGGCGGCGGCACACCGTCTTTGATGCAGCCTGCGACCGTCGGCGCGGTTCTCGATGCCATCGGCAAGCACTGGAAGGTCGCCGGCGACGTCGAGGTCACGCTCGAGGCGAATCCGACCAGCGTCGAAGCCACGCGCTTCGCAGGCTATCGCGCCGCCGGCGTCAACCGCGTCTCGCTCGGAGTGCAGGCGCTCGACGACGCCTCGCTGAAAGCGCTGGGCCGCCTGCATAGCGCCCGCGAGGCACTCGATGCGGTCGCGATCGCGCGCCGTTCGTTCGACCGTTACTCCTTCGATCTGATCTACGCCCGCCCCGACCAGACCCCGGCGATGTGGGCCGATGAACTACGTCACGCCATCGACGAGGCCGCCGAGCATCTGTCGCTCTATCAGCTCACCATCGAGGAAGGCACGCCGTTTTTCGGCCTGCACCAGGCCGGCAAGCTGAAGATACCGGACGAAGCGGTCGCGCGCGCGCTCTACGACGTCACGCAGGAAACCTGCGACAAGCTCGGGCTGCCTGCTTACGAGATCTCCAATCACGCGCGGCGCGGCGCCGAGTGCCGGCACAATCTGGTCTACTGGCGCGGCGAGGAATATGCCGGCGTCGGCCCTGGCGCACACGGAAGACTCGATATCGACGGCATCAGGCACGCAATCGCCACCGAGAAGCGCCCCGAAGCCTGGCTGATGCGGGTCGAAACCAACGGCCATGGCGTCGTCACCGACGATCTCCTCAACAGCGAGGAGCGCGCCGACGAATTCCTGCTGATGGGATTGCGCCTTGCGGAAGGTATCGATCCGAAGCGTTACACTGCCCTGTCCGGCCGCCCGCTCGACCCCAAGCGCATCGCGCTGTTGCGCGAAGAAGGTGCGATCACGGTGGATGCAACGGGACGGCTGCGCGTGACGAGCAGCGGTTTTCCGGTGCTGGACGCGGTAGTCGCGGATCTGGCGGCGTAAGTCTCAACCAAATCGGCGGTGCGCTCCCTCTCCCGCTTGCGGGAGAGGGTTGGGGAGAGGGTGTCTCCGCAACGGGACAATCCCCAAGCGGAGAGAGCCCTCACCCGGCGCTACGCGCCGACCTCTCCCGCAAGCGGGAGGGGTGAATCATCAAGCCCCAAAACTCTTCGGCGAACCCGCGACCGCCACACCACCGCCGGTCGTCACCTTCATCACCGCGAGGCCGCGCTCGTTCGTTCCATCCGCGCGGAAGCGGAACAGGCCGTCGATGCCGGCGAAGCCGGAGGGGTTGGTGAGCACGTCGGACGAGAAGCGCGTGGGGCCTTGCGTGCGCGCGAGCGCGGCGACGAGAGCCACTGCGTCGTAGGCGAGCGTTGCGGTGCGCACCGGCTCGCCGCCATATTTGGTGCGATAGCGGCCGGAGAATGCGCGAAAGCCGGCCGGGTCGGGCGCGGCATAGAGGCCGCCTTGCAGCGCAGAGCTGGCATAGACGCGCGGATTGTCCCAGAGGCCGGTGCCGAGCAACTGGATGTTGCGCAAATTCGCGCCCGCCGCGGTCATCGCATCCGCCACCGCGACGACGGCATCGCCGTCATCGGCAATGAACAGCGCATCTGCGCTGCCGAGCTGCTGCGCCACCGTCCGCGCCGGCGTGGCGCGATCGGCGCCGTATTTCTCGAACGCGACAATGCGGCCGCCGCGCCGCGGCACCGCCGCCTTCACCGCGGCTTCGACGACATTGCCATAGGCATTGTCGGGCACGAGGACGGCGACGGAACGCTTTCCGACGCTGGCGGAGTATTCGACGATGCGGTTGACGTCGGACTCCGGCAGGAAGGAGAGCAGATAGACGCCGCGGCCGGCGATGCTGGAGTCGGTCGAGAACGCCATCACCGGGATGCCGCGGGTGCGCGCGACCTGCGCCACCGCAGGCACCGACTGCGCAAACAGCGGCCCCAGAATGATCTCGGCGCCTTCGTCGACCGCCTGCTGCGCACCCTGCTGGGCACCTTGTGGACTGCCGTTGTCGTCCTTGATCAGGAGCTGGATGTTGGGATTCTGGAACTCGGCCAGCGCCATCTCGGCAGCGTTGCGCATGGATTGCGCGGCCAAACCGGCATTGCCGGCGGCCGAGAGCGGCAGGATCACGGCGACTTTCACCCCGCCGGTGCCGGCGGTCGTGGCCTGTTGCGGCGGCCCCGCGGGTTGGGCCGGGGGCGAAGAGCTGCTGAACGGGTTGGAGAACTGGCTGAGGCTCTGCTGCACGCCGGCGCAGGCCGACAGCAGCGGCGCGCCGAGCAGCAGGCCAAGCGCGCTCCGCCGGGTCGCCCCCGACGATCGGGGCCCCGGAGAGGGAGACTCTTCCGAAGAGGAAGATCTGGGATAACGCGGGCCCACCATGGCAGCTCTTCTTCTGATCGGCCCTGTTCGGACCGGTCACAACGATTCTTCCGCGACAGAAGCCGGGGATTCAGGCATATTGTCGGCAAATAGTTAACTAAAACAAAAGGATAATAACCGCTTAACGCGGCCCTATCTCAAGTCCTGGCTAGCTGTTCGCCGTCCGTCACGCAGCATCAAGGCGGGGTTTCCGCCGCGAATATGGCGCTGGGCCTCCACTCCCTCTCGAATGTGATGCCGGATGGATCACATTCCCGTCCTTCCTGCCCCATGACTTAATATCTTGCGTCGGTACGATCTTTTTCAGAGGAGCGGTTCCCAGCCCTCCGGATCATGCCTAAGTTCGTTTCATTATGCGCGCAAAGCCGGCCCCGATAAATACGCCTGAAGATACGGACACCGCCTTGCGCGGTTTCTCCATCGATGCCCACCGCTTTGCGGCGCCGAAGGCGGCGCCGGGCCTCCATCTGGTCGCAACCCCCATCGGCAATCTCGGCGACATCACGCTGCGCGCGCTCCAGACGCTCGCCGGCGTCGACGTGATCGCCTGCGAGGACACCCGCATTTCGCGGCGCCTGACCGAGCGCTACGCCATCTCCGCGCAGCTCAAGCCCTATCACGAGCACAATGCCGAGGCCGCGCGTCCAAAAATCCTGGAGGCGCTGGCGCAGGGCGGCTCGGTCGCGCTGGTATCGGATGCCGGCACGCCGCTGATCTCCGATCCCGGCTTCAAGCTGGTCCGCGAGGTCTGCGCCGCCGGACACGCAGTCTACGCGCTGCCCGGCCCGTCCTCGGTGCTGGCGGCGCTGTCGGTTGCGGCGCTGCCGACCGACCGCTTCTTCTTCGAAGGCTTTCTGCCGGCCAAATCGGCCGCGCGCCGGACGCGCCTCACAGAGCTCGCCCGCATCGACGCGACGCTGGTGATGTTCGAATCCGGCAACCGCGTGCAGGATACGCTCGCCGAGCTCGCCGACATCATGGGGACGCGCGAAGCCGCGATCTGCCGCGAGCTGACCAAGCTGCATGAAGAGATTTCGCGCGCGCCACTCAGCGAGTTGGCCCGCGAGACGGACACGCTGGAGACGCGCGGCGAATTCGTGCTGGTGATCGCTCCGCCCGCGGCTGACGCGGAGGTGATGACGGCGGATGCACTCGACGACCTCCTGCGCGACCAGCTCAAGACGCAAAGCGTCAAGGACGCGGTGGCACATGCGGTCGAGCTGTCCGGGCGGCCGCGCCGCGAGGTCTATGCCCGCGCGCTCGAGCTCGCAAAACTTTTGCGGGGCGGCGATGGCGAAGACTGACGGCGCCACGCCGATGGAACCAAAAGTCGCCTCGCCCGAACGCGTCGCCGCCTTCCGCACCGGTATCTCCGCCGAGAGCCGCGCCGCAGCCTTCCTCATGGCGAAGGGCTACCGCATCCTGGCAAAACGCTACCGCACGCCGCATGGCGAGATCGATATCGTGGCGCGGCGCCGCAACCTGATCGCTTTCGTCGAGGTCAAGGCACGTGCGACGCTGGATGACGCCGCCTTTGCCGTGACGCCGCGCCAGCAGCTGCGCATCATCGATGCCGCGCAGGGCTGGCTCGCCGCGCATCCCGAGCATGCGGAATTTGAAATGCGATTCGATGCCATGCTGATTGCGCCGCGGTCACTTCCGCGCCATGTGTTGGCGGCATTCGACGCCTCGACCTGAAAGGCAGAACATGAAACTGAACGTCGCCGTCCAGATGGATCCCATCGCCCGCATCAACATTAGCGGCGATTCCACCTTCGCGCTGCTGCTGGAGGCGCAGAAGCGCGGCCACGGCCTGTCCTACTACACGCCCGACAAGCTGTCGCTGGTCGGCGAGGAGCTGGTCGCTCCGGTCCAGCTCCTGACCGTGCGCGACGAGCCCGGCAATCACTTCACTCTTGGTGAACCCCACCGCGAGGCACTGAACGGTTTTGACGTGGTGCTGCTGCGCCAGGACCCACCGTTCGATCTCGCCTACATCACCTCGACGCATTTTCTGGAGCGCATCCACCCGAAGACGCTGGTCGTCAACGATCCGGCCTCGGTGCGCAACGCGCCGGAAAAACTGTTCGTGATGAACTTTCCGCAGCTGATGCCGCCGACGCTGATCTCGCGTGATCTGGATGAGATCAACGCCTTCCGCGAGCAGCACGGCGCCGTGGTGATGAAGCCGCTGCACGGCCATGGCGGCGCGGCGGTGTTCCGCGTGATGCAGCAGGACATGAATTTCGGCTCGCTGTTCGACATGTTCTCGGTGACGTTCAAGGAGCCCTGGGTGATCCAGCAATTCATCCCCGAGGTGAAGCAGGGCGACAAGCGCATCATCCTGGTCAACGGCGAGTTCGCCGGCGCCGTCAACCGCGTGCCGGCCGTGGACGATCTCCGCTCCAACATGGTGCGCGGCGGCGCGGCGCAGGAGACCGAGCTGACCCCCCGCGAGCGCGAAATCTGCGCGACGGTCGGACCGGCGCTGCGCGAGTGCGGCCTCCTGTTCGTCGGCATCGACGTCATCAACGGCAGCCTCACCGAGATCAACGTGACCTCTCCGACCGGCATCCGCGCAATTGCAAAGCTCGGCGGGCCGGACGTGGCAGCCAAGGTCTGGGACGCGATCGAGCAGAAGCGGGCGAGGTAGCGCCTCTCACCGCGTAGCCCGGATGGAGCGCAGCGAAATCCGGGATTTCGCAACATACTCAGCGGCCCCGGATTGCGCTTCGCTCCATCCGGGCCACGCACTGCACGCGCGGCACACCTGCCCATCACTAACCACCCATTCACCATGACGGTTCGCGCAGCGTCTGCGAGTGCCTGTCGCCTTGCGTGAAACTACGGAGCCGCGGGCTACCGAATAACGCGGCATTCACCATCCGGCCAGAACTCCCATCGTGACCGGCGATCACATTCGGCCTCGCAACACCCCCTACACTTTTACTGCCTACTCATCGACACGGGGAACCCGCCAGGTGCGGTTCGAGTGCCCCGCGTAAGAGTAGAGGCGTATGAACACCGCACGCATTGTCGTTCTCGTCATTGCGCTGAGCGCCGGCGGCGTCGCTGCGTATCTGGCGAGCGGCTATGACAACAAGCCGGCTCCCGCCGCACCCGTGGCCGAGAAGCTGCCGACGGTCGAGGTTCTCGTCGCCAAGACCGACATCGGGCTCGGCCAGTATGTGAAGGCCGAAGACCTGCAATGGCAGGTCTGGCCGGCGGCGACCGCGAGCAGCGCCTTCATCCGCCGTGACAACCGGCCGGAAGCACAGAGCCAGATCGCGGGCTCGATCGCGCGCGTGCCGTTGATGCAGGGCGAGCCGATCCGCGAGCAGAAGCTGGTGAAGGCCGAGGGCTCCGGCTTCATGGCCGCGATCCTGCCGACCGGCATGCGGGCCGTCTCCACCGAGATTTCAGCAGAGACCGGCGCCGGCGGCTTCATCCTGCCGAACGACCGCGTCGACATCGTTCTGACCCGCCGCTTGAAGAATCCCGACGGCAACAACGGCCCGACCGCCGGCAATGACCTCATCCTTTCCGAGACCATCCTGACCAACATCCGCGTGCTCGCGATCGACCAGGCACCGAAGGAAAAGGACGGCCAGACTGCCGTGCTCGGCAAGACCGTCACGCTCGAGCTCAAGCCCGACCAGGTCGCAACCCTCGCAGCCGCGCGCCAGGGCGGCACGCTGCAACTGGCGCTGCGGAGCATCGTCGATGCCAACGCATCGGACGGCGCGTCCGAGGACCAGGCGGTCAAGCGTCCCGGCGGCGTCAGCGTGATCCGCTACGGCGTGCCGGCGCGGCAACTAACGTCACAGAAGTGATGGGGACACCCAAGATGAGACATGGGGACTATCGGACGGTGCTGCGCATTCGCGGGAATGGCGCGCGCACGTTCTGGGCAGGGGTCATGATGATGCTGGGGCTGGTCGCAGCACCGGACATGGCGAACGCTGCGGATGCGCCGGTCGGCGACCAGGCGCCGATGCAGGCGGATCTCGGCGTGGCGCCGGTCGCGACCATCGCGCCCGCCCGGACGCGCTCCCTGTCGCTCGGCGTCGGCAAGTCGGTCGTCATCGACCTGCCGCGCGAGGTCAAGGACGTGCTGGTGGCCGATCCCAAGATCGCAAATGCGGTGATCCGCTCGGCGCAGCGCGCCTACATCATCGGCGGTCAGGTCGGCCAGACCAACGTCGTGTTCTTCACAGCCGACGGCCAGCAGGTCGCCTCCTACGACATCGCGGTGAAGCGCGACCTCAACGGCATGCGCACGGCACTGCGCCAGTCGCTGCCGGGCGTGCAGATCGAAGGCGTCGGCGACAGCGTGATGCTGACCGGCTCGGTGACGAGCCCGGTCGAGGCCCAGCAGGCCGGCGACGTCGCGGCGAAGCTCGTCGGCAGCGCGGACAAGGTCGTCAACAACATCGTCGTGCGCGGCCGCGACCAGGTGATGCTCAAGGTCGTCGTCGGTGAAGTGCGCCGCGACATCGTCAAGCAGTTGGGCGTCGACCTCAGCGCCAGCCTGAACGCCGGCACGGCGGTCGTGAATTTCAATAATTCCAACCCCTTCGCGGTCAGCGGCGGGCCGATCGTCGGCAGCAACGGGCTTGGCATTACCGGCCTTGCCAAGGGTGTCGCCACGGTCAACGCCACGATGCGCGCGATGGAAAGCGCCGGTGTCATGCGGACGCTGGCCGAACCGAGCCTGACGGCGATCTCGGGCGAGAACGCCACCTTCATCGCCGGCGGCGAGTTTCCGATCCCGGCGGGCTATTCCTGCGATCCGGTTACCCACGTCTGTACCACCCAGATCACCTACAAGAAGTTCGGCATCTCCCTGAACTTCACGCCGGTCGTGCTCAGCGAAGGACGCATCAGCCTGCGGGTGATGACCGAGGTCTCGGAGCTGTCGAACCAGAGCTCGATCACGGTGACGCAGGCACTGTCCTCGAGCTCGACCAATTCGATCACCATCCCCTCGATCCAGACCCGCCGCGCCGAGACGACGCTGGAAATTCCCTCCGGCGGCTCGATGGCGATGGCCGGTCTGATTCAGCAGCAGACCAAGCAGGCGATCAACGGCCTTCCCGGCGTCGACCAGGTTCCTATTCTTGGCGCGCTGTTCCGGAGCCAGGACTTCGTCAACAACGAGACCGAGCTGATGGTGATCGTGTCGCCCTATGTGGTGCGTGCGGTTGCCCAGAAGGAATTGTCGCGGCCCGACGACGGGTTCGCGCCGGCCTCGGATGCGCAGACGGCGTTGCTCGGCCGCATGAACCGCCTCTATGGCATCGCGCGCCGCGTCGATCCCATCAACGGCATCGAGGGCGATTTCGGCTTCATCATCGACTGACGACGAACGGCGGCTTGGGGAATGGGGCGAGAAACGGGGCAAGAGGGGATGAAGCGATGACGAAGACTTTAACCGATCGACGTCGCAACCTGCGTGTCGCGCTTGCACTGACGGGGCTATCCGTCATGCTAGGCGCGTGCAACACCACCGGCGAGATCGTCACGCAGACCGTGCCGACCGATTATCGCCAGCGCCACCCGATCGCGGTGCAGGAATCCAAGCGCTCGGTCGTAATCTTTGTCGGCAAGGCCCGCGGCGGCCTTTCGGCCGCGCAGCACTCTGACGTCTCCGGCATTGCCCGGGACTGGGTGCGCGAAGGCACCGGCTCCGTCATCGTCGATGTCCCCGTCGACACTGCGAATTCGCGCGCCGCGGCGGCGACCTATCAGGAGATCCGTTCCGTGCTCGCGGCCGGCGGCGTGCCGTCTCGCGCCATCGTCCAGCACCGCTATCGGCCCGAAGATCCGGGGCTGCTGCCCACCGTCCGGCTGAGCTATTCCAGGATCGCGGCGGTCGCCGGTCCATGCGGGCTGTGGCCGGAAGACATCGGCCCGTCGATCCTCGACCCCGGCTATAACGAGAACCGTCCGTATTTCAATCTGGGCTGCGCCACCCAGCGCAATCTCGCGGCAATGATCGACAATCCTGCCGACCTCGAGCAGCCCCGATCCGAGACGCCCGCCTATACCGCGCGGCGCGACGTCGCCTTCGAGCGCTACCGCAAGGGCACGACGACCGCGACCACCTATCCCGAGGCTGACAAGGCCAAACTCAGCGACACCGGCAAATGACAAGCGTCCACGACGAAGAAGCGGACGATCCGCAGCACCCCGAGGAACACATTGCGCCGGTTCCGCGCATCTCGGTTCAGGCATTTTGCGAGACCGAGCAGACGCTCGCCGCGATGACCGCGGCCGGGCAGGATCGCCGGCTCGCCAAGGCGCATCTCACCGCCAAGAGCGGCGGCCTCGCCGCGGCGATCGAAGTCTATGACACGATGCCGACGCCGAACGTGATCGTGATCGAATCCGACGGCACCCGCGACATCCTCGAGGGCCTCGACGATCTTGCCGGCGTCTGCGATCCCGGCACCCGCGTGGTCGTGATCGGCAATCCCAGCGACACCGCGCCCTATCGCGAGCTGGTCCGCCGCGGCGTCAACGACTACGTGGTGGGACCGGTCGAAACCCTCGACGTGGTCCGCTCGATCTGCAGCCTGTTCTCGGCCTCCGAAGCCATCATCACCGGCCGCGTCATCGCGGTGGTCGGCGCCAAGGGCGGCGTCGGCGCCTCCACCGTCGCGCACAACGTGGCCTGGACGATCGCACGCGACCTCGCACTCGACTCCGTCGTGATCGATCTCGACCTCGCGTTCGGCACCGCGAGCCTCGACTACAACCAGGATCCGGTGCAAGGCATCGCCAACGCGGTGCTGTCGCAGGACCGGCCGGACACCGCGCTGATGGAGCGCCTGCTGGCCAAATGCACCGAACGCCTCAGCCTGCTGGCGGCGCCCGCGACGCTCGACCGTGTCTATGATTTCGGCGCCGAAGCATTCGACGCGGTGTTCGACACGCTGCGCATGACCACGCCCTGCATCGTGCTCGACGTCCCCCACCAATGGTCGGGATGGACACGGCGCGCGCTGGTCAATGCCGACGACATCGTGATCGTGGCCGAGCCCGATCTCGCCAATTTGCGCAACACCAAGAACATGCTCACCGTCCTGAAGGCGGCGCGGCCGAACGATCGGCCGCCGCTCTACTGCATCAACCAGGTCGGTATGCACAAGCGGGCGGAGATCGAGGTCAAGGCGTTCATCAAGACGATGGAGAGCCAGCCGATCGCGGTGATCCCGTTCGATTCGAAACTGTTCTCTACCGCGGCCAACAACGGCCAGATGATCGCGGAAGTCTCGAAGAGCCACCGTACCACAGAGCTGTTCCAGAACATGGCGAACCGCCTCGCCGGACGCGGCGATGTGAAGAAGCCGAAGCGCTCGCTGCTCGGACCGCTCTTGAAGAAGCTGAAGGGCAGGACAGGACGCGGGTCGGCCCCGCATCGCAAGGCCTCGTAAGCGCGCTAAAGCATGATCCGGAAAGGTGCGCAGCGGTTTTCCCTCGCGACAAATGCGGAACGCGTTTGCGCGGAGATCATGCTCAAACAACAACCTAAAGCGCGATGACGATTCATCCCGATCTCATCGCGCTTTAGCGGGCTACTTGTCCGCCCGCTGCTGCTGCTTCTTCGCCAGCAATTGGCGCAGCGCCGTGACCTTCGCCGCCGCCTCGGCCGGCGACAGATCGCCCTTCGCGACGGTCTCGGCCTCGGCCTGTTTTCCTTCCAATCCCAGGACAAGGGCCAGATTGGCCCGGACGCGCGGAGCGGCAGGGTTGCGTTCATGCGCGCGGCGCAGCGTCTCCTCGGCCCTGGGCAGATTGTTCTGGAGCATGTAGGACAGGCCGAGGTTGGACAGCACCGACGGCTCGTCGGGCACGATCTTGAGCGCGGTGGCGTAATATTGCTGCGCTTCCTCGTTGCGGCCGAGCTGGTCGAGCGCCGCGCCCTGCGCCGACAGGATGTGCCAGTCGGGATCCTCCGGGGTGTGCGCGCGGCTCAAGACATCGAAAGCCTGCTGGAAATTGCCGCTGTCGGCGAGCGCGCGGCCATAGCCGGCGAGCAGCGCCTTGTTGCTGGGATGGCCGAGCACGGCTTGCTCCAGCACCGCGACCGCCTGCGCACGCTGGCCAGTGTCACGCAGCGCCTTGCCGTATTCGAGTGCGACGTTGGGATCGCTCGGCTTGGCGCGATAGCGCTCGCGCAGGCCGTCCATGTCCGGCTTCGCATCCGGCTTGCTCGCCGCTTCCGACTTGCCGCCGAGCGCACCGGTCACGTCCTCCAGGCTCGTGGTCTGGCAACCGCCGAGGACGAGCACCAGGAGTGCGGGAAGCAGAAATCTCGCCGGGGGAGAGGCGCGGGACGAACGCTTGGACATACTCTGATCACTCGGCGACTGATCAGAGATGCTTACCGATTAACGCTAAATTCCCGTTAAGGAAGCGCGCGCGTCAACTCTATTGTTGCATGATCCATTCGGAAAACCGCTACGCACTTCTCCGGATCATGCTCCTCTAGTCCGTGAATTCAGCGCCGAATTCGCAGCCGATGCGCCAGCGCAGGCGGCACTGACGGGAATAGTCGGGCGCGAAAATGATCGTGAACTGCGGCGGCAATTCGAGAAATTCCGCCACCACTTTCACGCCGCCAGCAGAGATGTCCGTGATCGTGCAGTCCCTCGGCAGCGAGCCGGCGCCAAAGTGGATCTTGGCGAGCCGAGTGCACACGCGACGTTCGCTTCTGCGGCGATTTGCAAGCATTTTGATTGTTCACTTGTTAGATCACGGCCCATCCCGCACCTCTACGAGTACCGAACATTCGTTGGAATGTGCTGAGCAGAGCCCGTCGCATTCGAGGCGTAGTGTCGGCGCCGCGTTTACGACCGGTTAGGGCTTCGACAGCCCGCAGCCCGTTCCCGTATTGTTCTTGCCATGACTAGTCGCCTCTGCTACCCTTGATTGCGCAAGAGGGCAGGCTGGTTCGGGCATGGTTCAGCGGGTTTCTACCGTCGCCTTTGAGGGGATCGAGGCTCGCGCGGTCGACGTGCAGGTGCAGGTCGCGCCGGGCCTGCCGGCCTTTGCCATCGTCGGTCTTCCGGACAAGGCGGTGTCGGAGGCGCGCGAGCGGGTCCGCTCGGCGTTGATCGCCTCGGGCCTGGCGCTGCCGGCGCGGCGGATCATCGTCAACCTGGCGCCTGCCGATCTGCCCAAGGAAGGCAGCCATTACGACCTGCCGATTGCGCTCGGGCTGATGGCGGCGATCGGTGCGATCCCGCCGGATGCGCTGACGGGCTTTACGGTTCTTGGCGAGCTCGGCCTCGACGGCTCGATCGCACCCGTCGCCGGCGTTCTCCCCGCCGCGATCGGCGCCAATACGCGCGAGGAAGGATTGATCTGTCCGGCGGCTTGCGGCTCGGAGGCGGCGTGGGCAAGCCCGGATATCCAGATCATCGCCGCACACTCACTCATTCAGATCGCCAATCACTTCAAAGGGACGCAGCTGCTGTCGCGGCCCACGCCGAAGGTGCATGAGGCCGCGGCCTCTTCGCTCGACCTGCGCGACATCAAGGGCCAGGAGAGCGCCAAGCGGGCGCTAGAGATCGCGGCGTCGGGCGGCCATCACCTCCTGATGATCGGCGCGCCCGGCGCCGGCAAATCGATGCTGGCCGCGCGCCTGCCCTCGATCCTGCCGCCGCTGTCGCCCGGCGAGCTGCTCGAAGTCTCGATGATCGCTTCTGTCGCCGGTGAGATCGAAGGCGGCGCGCTGACGGCGCGGCGGCCATTCCGCTCGCCGCATCATTCCGCCAGCATGGCCGCCCTCACCGGCGGCGGCGCGCGCGCAAAGCCGGGCGAGATCTCGCTTGCGCATCAGGGCGTGCTGTTCCTCGACGAGCTTCCGGAGTTCGATCCGCGCGTGCTGGATTCGCTGCGCCAGCCGCTCGAGAACGGCGAGGTCGCGGTGTCCCGTGCCAATCACCGCGTCACCTATCCTGCGCGCTTCATGCTGGTCGCCGCGATGAATCCCTGCCGCTGCGGCAATGCGTTCGAGCCCGGCTATGCCTGCAAGCGCGGCCGCATCGACCGCTGTACGGGCGACTATCAGGCCCGCATCTCCGGTCCGCTGATGGACCGGATCGATCTGCGCATCGAGGTGCCGGCGGTGACCGCGGCGGATTTGATCCTGCCACCGCCGGCGGAGGGATCGGCGGAAGTTGCCGCGCGCGTGGCAGCGGCGCGCGACATCCAGCTCGCGCGCTACGCGGATGCGGGCCTGCCGCATGTCCGCACCAATGCCGAGGCGCCGGCCTCGGTGCTGGAGCAAATCGCCAAGCCCGACGCCCAGGGCCAGAAGCTGCTGCGCGACGCCGCCGAAACCATGCGGCTGTCGGCGCGCGGCTATCACCGCGTGCTGCGCGTGGCGCGCACGCTCGCCGACCTCGACGGCGCGGACAAGATCGGCCGACTGCATCTGGCCGAAGCGCTGTCCTACCGCGCACTCGCGGAGGATGTGCGCCAGATGGCGTGATGCGCCGCGCGCATCAACCCGGCGGTAACGAGTTTCCTTTACGCTCTGCAAACCATAAGGCCCAACAGTTGCCTGCACGAGTTCCCAAGGGGCCTGGCGAGTAGCGTGTCATGTTGCGTTTCAAGATCCTGGCCTCGGTTGTTCCCCTGTTGGCGGCTGCGGTGTTCGCCCGCGCAGAGATCGGATCGGTCTCGCATCCCTGCATCGCGCTCGGCGAAACCACGGTCGAGCTCACGTCGCTGTTCTGGACGGCCGGCGTGCATGTCGCCTTCACCGAAGATCCGGAACGGGCCACGGTACGGGTTCAGATCACCGACGATGCCGGCGCTGCGGATTTTGCGGTGGTGGACGACGGCGTCGGTTCGGAGCCGGATTCCTGCCAGGCCAACCCGTCGACACGCCTGATCACGATCGCCGCGCAGCCCGTCGACGGCGGGCCGGTGATCTATCTCTCCACCGAAGGACCGGCGGATTACCGCATCTATGTGCGCTCGAAGACGCTCTCCCAGCGCGACGCCGCGGCATTGATCGTCGGCGCCCATGGTGGACACCGCCCCCTCCAGGCCGCCTCGCTCTGAGGCGTTAACGCCTCGTCAACCCTGTTTGGAGGCGGCCCCAAGACCTCAAACTGTTCGCAAGGTCGGCCGGCCATCGTCTGGGCGGGCGGTGACAGGGTTTCGGAAAAGAGTCGGAGTCGGTGACGATGGGTCGGACGTTCCGGATCAAGGTGCGCATGCGCCGCTTCAGGCGCCGCTATCCAAAAATCGCCTTCGCGATCCGCTCGTTCATGATCTTCTCGGCGACGTTCGGCGGCGCCTACGGTTTCATCGCCGGCAGCCGGTCCGAGAATTCCGGCTATGATCCCAACACATTTGCGGTTGGCGCGAGCTTCCTGTTCGCGCTCGCCTGCCTCGGGCTGGCGACGCTGAGCATGCGGCTGCGCTTCGTCAACAAGCGGCTGCGCACGCTCGCCGCCCACAACGAGGCGCTGATCGATCGCAATTGGGAGCTCAAGGAAGCGGAAGAACGTGCACGCAGCCTGTTCGAACAGCAGGGCGATCTCATCGTGCTGCGCGATCATCAGGGCTGCATCACTTTCGCCAACGACGCCTATTGCGCGCTGGCAGGACGGGCGCGCAGCGCATTGGTCGGCACGCGATTTGATTTCGACGTGGTGGAGCAGGGCGACAGCGCTCGCGAAAGCAACGGAACGCGCATCCACGACCAGAAGATCGCGACGCCCGTCGGCGGACGCTGGATCGCCTGGCGCGAGGGTCTTGTACGGCTCGATGCCGGCCAGCCCGCCGAATTGCAGAGCGTCGGGCGCGACGTCACCGACCGCACCGAGACCGAGCGGGCGTTGTCGGACGCGCGCGACCAGGCCGACGCCGCCAACCGCGCCAAATCGCGCTTCCTCGCGATGGCCTCGCACGAGATCCGCACCCCCCTCAACGGCATCATCGGCATGGGCGGGCTGTTGCTCGACACCACGCTGACGCCGGAGCAGACGACCTACGCGAAGGCTGTGAAAACCTCGGGCGAGGCGCTGATGGCGCTGATCGAGGAACTGCTCGACTATTCCAAGATCGAGGCCGGCAAGCTCGACCTCGAGCAGCGCCCCTTCGCGCTCTCGACCTTGATCGAGGAGATCACCGAGCTGCTGGCGCCGCGCGCGCAGGCCAAGAATCTCGAGATCGCCGCCTATGTCGACGAGCGGCTGCCGCTGGAAGTCGTGGGCGATGCGGCGCGGCTGCGCCAGGTGCTGCTCAACCTCGCCGGCAACGCCATCAAGTTCACCGCGAGCGGTGGCGTCGCGCTGATCGTCGAGCCGGGCATCTGGCCGAACGAGATCAGTTTTCTGGTGCGCGACACCGGCATCGGCATCGCGCCCGAAGCGCAGTCGCGCATCTTCCGCGAATTCGAGCAGGCCGACGATCGCGTGGCGCGTACCTATGGTGGCACCGGGCTTGGCCTTGCCATCAGCGAGCGCATCGTCAAGCGCATGGGTGGCCGCATCACGCTCACGAGCGAGCGAGGCAAGGGCTCGACCTTCGAGGTCGCGATTTCACTGGCGCCATCGCAAGCCGGCGCGGAGCAAACCGCGTTCCGGAGTCCCGACCTCACCGGCAAGTCGATCCTCTTGATGGCCGACGGCATCGAGGCCTCGTTGATCGCGCGGCGGCTGGAACGCTGGGGCGGCCAGACCTGCATGGTCTCGGACGCGGCGGTAGCGGAAGCGCTGCTGCCGGAACGCTCGTGGCACGCGTTGCTGATCGATCGTGCACTCGGCCCGACTGTCGTTGACCGCCTGGGCGAAACGGCCCGCGCGCATGCAACGCAGCGGCTGGTGCTGCTGACGCCGAGCTCACGTCATGAAAAGCTCTCGGCGGCTTTCACCGGCTTTCTGGTGAAGCCGTTGCGTGCAGCCTCGCTCGCCGCGCGCCTGGCGCTGGCGCCGGAAGTCGCCTCGCCCGATCTCGCACCGGAGCCCGTCGAACCCGCCGCGGTCAGAACGCCGGCAAAAGGCCTTTCGATCCTCGTCGCCGAGGACAACGAGATCAACGCGCTGTTGATGCGATCGCTGCTGACGAAACTCGGCCATCGCGTCGTCATCGCGATCCATGGCGAGGCCGCGCTGGAATCCTGGCTCGCCGCAGCATCGGCCGGCACGCCCTATGATCTCGTGCTGATGGACATCCAGATGCCGCAGCTCGACGGCATCGAGGCGACCAAGCGCATCCGCGCCCATGAGGCCGCCGCAGGCGGCCGTCATACGCCGATCCTGGCGCTCACCGCCAATACGCTGGTTGAGGATCGCTATGCCTGCTTCGAGGCGGGCATGAACGGCTTTTTGATCAAGCCGCTCGATCGCGAGAAGCTGGATGAGGCGCTGGCGGGGATCGCGGCGGCCCGGCATCTGGCGGTGTAGCTGGCTCTGTCCGCCGTCATTGCGGGTATATTGGAACACCATGCATCCCCACGTCGTCCTGGCGAAAGCCAGGACCCATTACCACAGGGAGAGGTTTGGCGAAGACTCGTGGTTGCCGGCACGCACCCCAACGACCGCTTGGAGTAATGGATCCTGGCTTTCGCCAGGATGACTAAAAATCACAACCGCCGCAGCGCCACGCTCGCCACCGTGTGGTCGGCGCCCTTCTTCAGGATCAGCGTCGCGCGGGGGCGGGTCGGCAGGATGTTGTCCTCGAGATTGGCGAGGTTGGTGCGCTCCCAGATCGCGATCGCGGTGGCGGTGGCTTCCTCGTCCGACAACAGTGCGTAACGGTTGAAGTAGGACTTTGGATTGATGAACGCAGTGTCGCGTAGCGACAGGAACCGTCGGATGTACCACTGCCGCAGTGCAGCTTCGTCGGCGTCGATATAGACCGAGAAATCGAAGAAGTCGGAGACGACCGGCACCGCCTTGCCGTCGCGCGGCAGCTTGCCGGTTTGCAGCACGTTGACGCCCTCGACGATCAGGATGTCCGGCTGGTCGATCTCGGCCCATTCGTTCGGCACGATGTCGTAGGTCAGATGCGAATAGACCGGCGCGCGCACATGGCGGCGGCCGGCCTTGATGTCGGAGAGGAAGCCGAGCAGCAGCGGCAGATCGTAGCTCTCCGGAAAGCCCTTCTTCTGCATGATGCCCTGTCGATCGAGCACGGCGTTCGGATAGAGAAAGCCGTCGGTCGTGATCAGGTCGACCTTTGGGCGCGGCGACCAGCGCGCCAGCAGCGCCTGGAGCACGCGGGCCGTGGTGGACTTTCCGACCGCGACCGAGCCGGCGACGCCGATGATGTAGGGCACCTTGCGGTCGCGGATGTTGAGGAACTGGCGCTCCGCATAATACAGCCGCTGCATCGCATCGACATAGATCGACAGCAATCGCGACAGCGGCAGGTAGATGTCCTCGACCTCCTGCAAGTCGAGGCGGTCGTGCAGCGAGCGCAGGCGATCGAATTCGCCAGGCTCCAGCGTCATCGGCGTGTCGTCGCGCAGCCGCGCCCATTCCTCGCGCGTATAGACGCGGTAAGGATTATACTGCTGCTCGGGTGCGCGGATATCCATGACGCCGCCTTTCCGTTGCCCAGAGCATGATCCGGAAAAGTGTGAAGCGGTTTTCCGGAAAGATCACGCTCAAACATAACCTCTAGCTGCCGCCCTTGCGCGACGCCTTCTCTTCCAACCCGGACATCGTCGTACGCTTGTCCAGCGCCGCCTCGACCTCTTCCAGCTTTACGCCCCGGGCCTTGAGCAGCACAAGGAAATGGTAGAGCAGGTCGGCGCCCTCGGCGATCAGATGCTCGCGATCGTTTTCGACTGCTGCGATTACGGTTTCGACTGCTTCCTCACCGAACTTCTTGGCGCAATGTTCGGCGCCCTTGTCCAGGAGTTTGCGGGTATAGGAGCCCTCGCCACCGGCCGCCGCGCGGGCGTCGATGGTTGCGGCCAGATCGTGGATCGTGAAACGCGGCATACAGAATACTCAGAACACGCCCGGCTGGATGTGCCGGTCCCCGCTGGCTGATGTAGCATTTTTTGGAACTGGAGTCGTCAGGGATCGAGGCGCATGGCCAGGCCGCGCCGGGTCATGTGCTCCTTGGCTTCGCGGATGGTGAATTCCCCGAAATGGAAGATCGAGGCGGCCAACACCGCCGTGGCGTGCCCGTCGCGGATACCATCGACGAGGTGATCGAGATTACCGACGCCGCCCGATGCGATCACGGGAACGGGGACGCTGTCGGCGATCGCCCGGGTCAGCGGGATGTCAAATCCCTGCCGGGTGCCGTCACGGTCCATCGAGGTGAGCAGAATTTCACCAGCGCCGAGCGAGACCACTTCCTGGGCATATTCGATCGCGTCGATGCCGGTCGAGTTGCGCCCACCATGGGTGAAAATCTCCCAGCGCTCGGAGCCGCCTGCGCGCTTGACCCGCTTGGCGTCGATCGCGACCACCACGCACTGCCCGCCGAATTTCTCGGCCGCTTCCTTGACGAACTCGCGCCGTGACACCGCAGCGCTGTTGATCGAGACCTTGTCGGCGCCGGAGCGCAGCAGCGTCCTGATATCGTCGACCTTGCGCACGCCGCCGCCGACGGTCACCGGCATGAAGCAGGCTTCCGCGGTGCGCCGGACAACGTCGAGCATGATGCCGCGATTCTCATGGGTCGCGGTGATGTCGAGGAAGCAGAGCTCGTCGGCGCCGGCGGCGTCATAGGCAATCGCGGCTTCGACGGGATCGCCGGCATCGCGCAGGTCGACGAAGTTGACGCCCTTGACCACCCGGCCGTCCTTGACGTCGAGGCAGGGGATCACGCGCACCTTGAACATCTGATGTCTCCTAGGCGCGCGCGTTGCGGATCAGCGTGAGAGCGGCGGTGGGATCGAGCCGGCCGTCGTAAAGCGCGCGGCCGGCGATCGCGCCGGCGAGCCTCGATGCCCGCGGCGTCAGCATCGCCTTGACGTCCTCGATCGAGGCGAGGCCGCCTGAAGCAATCACGGGGATGGAGATGGCATCCGCCAGCGCGATGGTCGCATCCAGGTTCAGGCCCTTGAGCAGGCCATCACGGGCGATGTCGGTGAAGATGATGGCGGCAACGCCGGCATCCTCGAAACGCTGCGCGATCTCCAGCACCGTCACCTGCGAGGTCTCGGCCCAGCCTTCGACGGCGACCTTGCCGTCGCGCGCATCGAGCCCGACCGCGACGCGGCCGGGGAATTTCTTCGCAGCAGCCTTCACCAGTTCGGGATCGCGGACGGCGGCGGTGCCGATGATGACGCGGGTGATGCCCTTGGCGAGCCAGGCTTCGACGGTCGCGAGATCGCGAATGCCGCCGCCGAGCTGCACCGGGATCTTGACCGTCTTCAGCATGCCTTCGACAGCTTGTGCATTCACCGGCTTGCCGGCAAAGGCACCGTCGAGATCGACGACATGGAGATACTCAAAGCCCTGCGTGACGAAGCTCTGCGCCTGCGCGACGGGATCGAGGTTGAACACGGTGGCGCGCGCCATGTCGCCTTGCTCGAGGCGCACGCATTGGCCGTTCTTGAGGTCGATGGCGGGGAAGAGGATCATGATTTAGCAGCTACCCTTTCCGCGCGCACGGTCCGCTCCCTCCCCCCTTGCGGGGGAGGGCTGGGGAGGGGGGTAGCCACGGGCACCGCCGTTGCAGCTACCCCCCTCCCGAATGCTTCGCATTCGACCTCCCCCGCAAGGGGGGAGGTAACAAGAGAGATCTGGGCTTGCATCACGGCTTCCATCGCAAAAAGTTCGAGATCAAGGCCAGGCCAAAGCGCTGGCTCTTCTCGGGGTGAAATTGCGTGCCGATGGCGGTGTCCTTCGCGACGATCGCGGTCACCGGGCCGCCGTAATCGGCGCGCGCGAGCACGTCCGCCTCGTTGGCTGCGTTGAGGTGGTAGGAGTGCACGAAATAGGCGTGCTGGCCCTTGGGGCCGAGCGGCAGCCTCTCCAGCACCGGGTGCTCGCGCAGCACGTCGAGCGTATTCCAGCCCATGTGCGGGATCTTGAGGCTCTCATCGCGCGGCGTGATCTTCTCGACGTCCCCGCCGATCCAGTTCAGGCCCTCGGTGATGACGTGCTCCTTGCCGCGGGTGGCGAACAGCTGCATGCCGACGCAAATGCCGAACATCGGCCGCGCCTTGACCCGGACTGCTTCGGTGATCGCCTCGACCATGCCGTTGACGGCGTCGAGCCCGCGCCGGCAATCGGCGAAGGCGCCGACGCCCGGCAGCACCAGACGGTCGGCGCCATAGGCCTGGTCCGGATCGCTGGTGACGAAGACCTTTTGCGGATTTTCCAGGCCGCGCGCAGCGCGCTCGAAAGCCTTGGCGGCGGAATGCAGATTGCCGGAACCGTAATCGATGATGGCGACGCTCATCTTGACCCTCCCGGTTCTGGAAACAATCCGATAATGCCGCCCGCCGGCACCGGCGGCGGGCTGGAGAATTGCTGACCCGGCACGTTGCGGGTCGGCGGCGGGCCGCCGCGATCGACGGCCCATTGATCGTTGACGATGCCGCGCTGCTTCTGGCTCCAGCGCTCGAAGAAGCGCCGTTCGGCGTTGTCCTCGTCATCGGCGACGACGATATCGAGCTGGCGCCAATTGCGGCGTGACAGCGTCCAGCGGCGCAGGCTCGAGGCCTCAAATCCCATCAACAGCGCGACGATGATGTCGGCAAAGAAGATCGAGCTGCGGCCGACGCCAAGGCTGGAAAGCCCCGCGTTGAACGCGGCGACGAAAACCACCCAGCCGATCAGTGCCAGCCACAGTCGATTCCAGAGCAGCCAGAACGGGCCGAATACCATCGCCCGGTAATGGAAGCCGTCGCGCACGAAGACGAACTTGTCCGTGGCGCGAAGATCCGCCCCGCTGGGGGTGGGAGCATGAACTGTATACACAGGCATCGGTGTGCCCCGTTCTCGAGAATTCAGTGATGCCGCCGGCGGCGTTCGCCGCGAGACGGAGATGTCAGCCGCCGAGCGAGCCCTTGGTGGAGGGCACTTCGCCCGCCGCCCTCGGATCGATCGTGACCGCGGCCCGCAGCGCCCGCGCCAGACCCTTGAAGCAGGATTCGGCTATATGGTGGCTGTTATCGCCATATAGGGTCTCGACGTGGAGAGTCACGCCGGCATTCATGGCGAAGGCCTGGAACCATTCGCGCACCAGCTCGGTGTCGAACTCGCCGATCTTGTCGCGCGGGAAATCGACCTTGAACACCAGGACCGGGCGGCCCGAGATGTCGATGACGACGCGCGACAGCGTCTCGTCCATGGGCATGTGGACGTCGGCATAGCGGGTGATGCCCGCCATGGTGCCGAGCGCCTGCTTCACGGCCTGGCCGAGCGCGATGCCGGTGTCTTCGGTGGTATGGTGATGATCAATGTGCAGGTCGCCCACCGCCTTGACCGTGAGGTCGATGCGGGAATGGCGGGCGAGGAGATCGAGCATATGGTCGAAAAAGCCGATGCCGGTCGCGATTTTGGACACGCCGGATCCATCGAGGTTCACGGTCACCTCGATGTCGGTCTCCTTGGTCTTGCGCTTGATCGTCGCGGTGCGCATGGAAAGCTGGCTTCCAATCTAGCTTGAGGCCGAAAACGCCGGTCTTTTAACAGCCAAATGCCGCCTTCGCTACTGCGGGATCGCCCTGGCAGGGCGGCACTTCGGTCTATGTGAGCGGAATTTGGGGCCGGAGCGGCCCCGTTGTGCCGCCGCCCCCGACCTCCTAAATCAGGCCGGACAATGAGGTATTTCATGCAGGATTCCCAGAACAGGCTGCCGGTCTGGCACGGCACCACGATTTTGACCGTCCGCAAGGGCGGCAAGGTGGTGGTCGGCGGCGACGGCCAGGTCTCGATCGGCCAGACCGTGATCAAGTCCAACGCCAAAAAGGTCCGCAAGCTCGGCAAGGGCGACGTGATCGGCGGCTTTGCAGGCGCCACCGCCGACGCCTTCACGCTCTTTGAGCGTTTGGAAGCCAAACTCGAGCAATATCCGGGGCAATTGACCCGGGCCGCGGTCGAGCTCGCCAAGGACTGGCGCACCGACCGATATTTGCGGCGGCTGGAGGCCATGATGATCGTGGCCGACAAGGACGTCTCCCTGGTCCTGACCGGCACCGGCGACGTGCTGGAGCCCGAATCCGGCGTGATGGCGATCGGCTCCGGCGGCAACTACGCGCTGGCCGCCGCGCGGGCGCTGCTCGACACCGACAAGGACGCTGAGACCATCGTCCGCCGCTCCCTCGACATCGCCGCCGACATCTGCGTCTACACCAACCGCAACGTGACCATCGAAGCCCTGTCGGCCGGCTAGCGCCATTTGACCGTACACTGGACCCGCAAACTCGCTGCAACCTCACCCGCTTGCGGGAGAGGTCGGCGCGGAGCGCCGGGTGAGGGCTGTCTCCGCGTCGGGGGTGTCCCGATGCGGAAACACCCTCTCCCCGACCCTCTCCCGCAAGCGGGAGAGGGAGTGCAGCATCGCCCGGACCGATGGATGATCTCAAGCTACACCTTCCGCCCGATGACCGCGGCCGATCTGCCGCTGGCCCGGCGATGGCTTGGCGAGGCGCATGTGCGGGAATGGTGGGGCGACCCGGACGAGCAGTTTGCGCTGGTGAGCGGCGATCTCGACGAGCCGGCGATGGATCAGTTCATCGTATTGGCCGGCGAGCGGCCGTTCGGCTATCTTCAATGCTACAACCTGACCGCCTGGAATACGGGCTTCGGGCCGCAACCGGAGGGCACGCGTGGGATCGACCAGTTCATCGGCGCCAGCGACATGATCGGACGTGGTCACGGTTCGGCGTTCATCCGCCAGTTCGCCGATGCGCGCCTACAGCAGGGACTGCCGCGAATCGTCACCGACCCTGATGCGCTCAACCTGCGCGCCGTGCGCGCCTATGAGAAGGCGGGATTCGTCCGCGACCGCATGGTCGAGACACCCGACGGCTCGGCGCTGTTGATGGTGCGCGAACCGTGACACTGACGCTCGCCCCCGCAAACAAAACCGCGCTTCCGGCGCTTGCCTGGGTCGGCATCGCACTGCTGCTGCTGGCACTACAGGCCTCGATCCTGTTCGCGATGGGCCGGGTGCCGATCTGCACCTGCGGCTACGTCAAGCTCTGGCATGGCGTGGTGAACAGCTCGGAGAATTCCCAGCACATCGCCGACTGGTACAGCTTCTCTCATGTCCTACACGGCTTCCTGTTCTATGGATTGACCTGGATCCTGTTCTTGCGGCTGCCGTTGCTGCGTCTTTCCTGGCCGGCGCGGCTGATCATCGCCATGCTGATCGAAGGTGCCTGGGAGATCGTCGAGAATTCGCCGTTCATCATCGAGCGCTACCGCGCCGGCACGATCTCGCTGGATTATTTTGGCGACAGCATCGTCAATTCGATCTCGGACACACTGTTCATGGTGCTGGGGTTCCTCGCCGCGCGCGTGCTGCCGGTCCCGGCGACCATCGCAATCGGGCTCGCCTTCGAAATCATGCTGGCGCTCCACATTCGCGACAATCTGACGCTAAACATCCTGATGCTGATCGATCCGATCGACGCCGTGAAACAATGGCAATCCAGACCGCCGATCATCTGATCGCCAAAAAAAGCGGCTTGTCCCAGCCGGCCTCTGACCCTAGCTAAGGTCCTATGACAGACTTCTCTCCCCGCGAAATCGTTTCCGAACTCGACCGTTTCATTGTCGGCCAGGCCGACGCCAAGCGCGCGGTCTCGATCGCGCTACGCAACCGCTGGCGCCGGCAGCAGCTCGAAGGTTCCTTGCGCGAGGAAGTGCTGCCGAAGAACATCTTGATGATCGGCCCGACTGGCGTCGGTAAGACGGAGATTGCGCGGCGGCTCGCCAAGCTTGCGAATGCGCCGTTCCTGAAGGTCGAGGCGACGAAGTTCACCGAGGTCGGCTATGTCGGTCGCGACGTCGAGCAGATCGTGCGCGATCTCGTCGAGGTCGCGATCGCCCAGGTGCGCGAGCGCAAGCGCAAGGACGTGCATGCGCGCGCCCAGCTCGCCGCCGAAGAGCGCGTGCTCGACGCTCTGGTCGGCGCCAATTCCAGCGCAGCGACGCGGGATTCCTTCCGCAAGAAGCTGCGCGCGGGCGAATTGAATGACAAGGAAATCGAGATCGAGACGCAGTCCTCCGGCAGCGGTTTCCCGATGTTCGAGATTCCGGGCATGCCGGGCGCGCAGATGGGCGCGGTCTCGATCGGCGACATCTTCGGCAAGCTCGGCGGCCGCAGCAAGACGCGGCGGCTGACGGTGGAAAGCTCGCACGAGATCCTCGTCAACGAGGAATCCGACAAGCTGCTGGACAACGATCAGTTGACCCTGGAGGCGATCAGCGCGGTCGAGAACAACGGCATCGTATTTTTGGACGAGATCGACAAGATCTGCGCCCGCGAGGGCCGCGTCGGTGGCGACGTCTCACGCGAAGGCGTGCAGCGCGATCTGCTGCCGCTGATCGAGGGCACCACGGTGTCGACCAAGCACGGCGCGGTGAAGACCGACCACATCCTGTTTATTGCGTCGGGCGCCTTCCACGTCGCCAAGCCGTCGGACCTGCTGCCGGAATTGCAAGGCCGCCTGCCGATCCGGGTCGAATTGCAGCCGCTGACCCGCGACGACATGCGGCGCATCCTGACCGAGCCCGAGGCCTCGCTGATCAAGCAATATGTCGCGCTGCTGCAAACCGAGGGTGTTGCGCTCGACATCACCGACAGCGCCATCGATGCGCTCGCCGACGTCGCGGTCGCCGTCAATTCGACGGTCGAGAACATCGGCGCGCGCCGGCTCCAGACCGTGATGGAGCGCGTCCTGGACGAAATCTCCTTCAGCGCGCCCGACCGCAACGGCGAGACCATCAGGGTCGACGCCGACTATGTGCAGAAGCACGTCGGCGACCTCGCCAAGAACGCCGATCTGAGCCGGTTCATTTTGTAATTTTGGGCTGCCGCGCTATTGATCGAGCCGTCGTCCTGGCCTAGTGCGCAGTTGCGCACGGGGGGCCGGGACCAGTACCCACCAGCGGTCCTTGTTGAAACAGATGGCGGCTCCGATCTCGGCTCAAACGACCTGCTGTGGTTATGGGTCCCGGATCAGCGCTCACGTCGTTCGCTTGTCCGGGACGACAGTGGAGTTTTATGCACGGCGGGTGCCACGTGCGCGTTAGCACTTGGCAAACCCCCTGGCGGCTGCTGCTCGCGATCAACGCCGCAATCATCGTCGGCGTGTTCATCCATAAGATCCAGCTGCCGCCCTACGTTCCCTACGTCCATCTCCTGGTCGACTATCATTTCGGCTTCATCAAGCGGGCGCTGATCGGGGCGGTGGTCGCGCTGTTCACGGCGAAGGTGCCGGTCTGGCTGGTGTTCGCGCTCGGCGGCGCGACCTGGCTGGTGACGCTCGGGCTATACGCAAAGCTGTTCCGGAAGACGTTTGGCTTCACCGCAAAGACGCTGCCGCTGTTCGTCTTCATCGCGGGCTCGCCGTTCTTTCTCAAGAACTTCATGCACACGCTCGGCCATTTCGACATCTATGGCTGCGCGCTGGCGATCATCCTGCTGCTGCTGCCCGCGGGATCAGTTCTGTTCGTGGCAACGGCCGCGCTGTTCTCGATCATTCTGGTGTTGATCCATCACATCCATCTGCTGATGTATGTGCCGACGATCATCACCATCGTCGTGATCAGGCACTACCTGACTTACGGCCTCAATCGTACCAACGTCACGTTCGGTATCGTTTCCTTGCTCATCGTCTCCGCGCTGTTCTTCGCCGCGCAGTTTCTGGGGGCGATGCCGGTTCCGGAAGCGGATTTCGTGGTGTACCTGAAGGGACGCATGGCCGATCCCTCGCGTACCGAGCTGCTGCAATTCAGCTACATCTGGTATCAGCCGTTGGCGACGGAGATTTCGGACACCTGGGGACGCCTGCCGCACAACATCCTCGGCGTGCCCGTGTTCGCGTTGCTGATCTGGCTGCACACGCCGCTGTGGCGCTATTTTGTAGGCCTGATCGGCGCACTCGAAAGCGGAGCGCATCGCCGTCTTGTCGCCACCGCGCTGGTCGGCGTCAGCCTTGCCTATGTCGTGATGTTCGCGATGGTATTCGACTATTCGCGCTGGATCTCGAACTGGGCGGTCTGCATGTTCCTGATCCTGCATGCGGTGAAGATGCTGCCGGCGACGCGCGAGACACCGCCGGTTCCGGCGGAAGACCGCGACACAAATATCTTCGGCCTGATCGTCACGCTGATCCCACGCGTCGGAATCGTCCGGCCATTCTAGGAGGCTGTTGAGATACGTTTGCTTGCAGCCGCAGTGGAGGTGCGCTCCCTCTCCCGCTTGCGGGGGAGGGTTGGGGAGGGGGTGTCTCCGCAGAGGGATTCCCCAAGACGAAAGAACCCTCACCCGCCGCGCTCTTCGAGCGCGTCGACCTCTCCCGCAAGCGGGAGAGGTGAACCGAGCGCGCGGTTAGAATCTCGCCCGACGAATCCGGACGTAAAGCGCGCCCTCGCCGCCATGGCCGACGCCGGCCTCCTCGAAGCCCACCACGAAGGCGCGGAATTCCGGCAGGCTCAGCCATTCCGGCACCTGGCGGCGGAGCACGCCGCTTTCACCACCGCTGCGGCCCTTGCCGGTGATGACGAGCACGAAGGTCAGGCCGTCGTGATGGGCGCGCTGCAGGAAACCGGCCAAAGCGCGATGGGCGCGCATCTGGGTCATGCCGTGCAGATCGAGCCGTGCCTCGATCTCGCTGCGCCCGCGCGACAGTTTTGTGCGCTCGCGCTTGCCGAGCGGGGCCAGCGGCGGCACGGCAGGCTTTGATGGACGTGGCGCTGGCGCCGCGGCCATCGGCTTCGTCGGCGTTGGGGACCTGACGACCGGCGTTGCAGGCGAGGGTTCGGCGCGCGATGCGGCATGCGCCTTCGCCACGCGATGCTTCCTCAGCGGCTTGACCTGCTTTGCGACGAGATCCCACAGCTCGCGGTCTTCCTGGCTCAGCCCGCGACGGCGCGGCGAGGGACGAGGCTCCAGCACGGGCGGGCGGGACGATCGCTTCATTGTCGATGGGGACGACTTTTCACGGGTCGGCGCGGTTCAGGCTCTATCACGGGACGCGGCACCGGCAGTGGGACCGGGCTCGCAGCGGCAACCGTGTCGCTCTTGGCTAGCGCGGCGGTCGCGGCGGGAGCCACCGGCTTGGCCGAATCCTTCGCCGGATCGGTTTGCGGAAACAGTTTTGCGATCTTCTCCGACGGCCGCGGATCCGGCACGGGCAGCCTCGAGCCGCGGGCGACGGGATCAACGCCCTTCGGCACCAGCATGACGAAATGCATGGCGTGCCGGAGCCGCCCGGAGACACGGCCGGCGTCCTGGCCCGCGCCAAAATAGAGATCGGCGCGGGCCGGGCCGATGATGGCCGAGCCGGTGTCCTGCGCGATCATCAGGCGATGGAACGGCGTCTTGGATCGCTCGGAATCGATCGGCAGCTCGCCTTCGATGAAGAACGGCGTGCCGTAGACATGCAGCGATTTGTCCACCGCGATCGAACGGCCGGCCGTCAACGGAATACCTTGCGCGCCCACCGCCTCGTCCTTGTCGGACAGGTTGACCTCGCGGAAGAAGATGTAGGAGCGGTTCTGGCGCCGCAACTCCTTGGCGCCTTCAGAGTTTTGCGCCATCCACTCCCTGATCTTCTGCATCGACATCTCCTCCTTCGGGATGATGCCGCGCTCGATCAGGATGCGCCCGACGGCGGTGTAGGGAAAGCCGTTATAGGCGTCGTAGTTGAGCCGGACCGTGCTGCCGTCGTCCAGCTTGATCCGCGCCGAGCCCTGGATCTGCGCGAACAGCAGATCGGTCGGGTCCTTGAGCCAGGCGATCTCGAGTCCGCGACCGGCGATCTTGCCATCCTCGATCTCGCCGCGATCGTAATAGGGCACCAGCTTGCGGCGGCCGATCTTGCGGTAGACCGGACCCTTGTTGGGCAGGTTGACCGAATCCTGCTTGTAGCCGCGCACGAACAGGTTCGAAGGCCGGCGATAGACCGGAACGTTGAAGACATCGGTCTGGGTGCGCGAGCCGTCCAGCACCGGCTCGTAATAGCCGGTGACAAAACCGTCGGGCTCGCCGAGGCGCGAGATGCGCAGCGGCGCAAAGTTCTCCTCGAAGAAGGTTTTCGCCTTGGCGTCGTCGGTGAGTTCGAGCGATTTGACGATCCGGCAAGGTTCGCTCAGCGAGGCGGCCAAAGCCTTAGCTTCGACCTTGGGTTCAGCCGCGGCGGTCTGCGCATTGATCGAGCGGCAGCTCGCGCGGAACGTCTTGTAGGCGGCGAGATGATCGTCGTCGCTCCAGCCTTTCACGTCGGCCCAGGCCAGCGGCAGATATTGCGTGCCAGGGATTTCGAACGGAAGCGGCAGTGGGGGATAGGGCAAGGCCCGCGCAGGAGCGGCAGCCAATTCGGGAAGATGGTGATGATGGCTGCGGTAGTGGCGCCGCGCCGCCTCGGCGCCGAGCGAAAACGACGACAGCGCGACGACACCTGCGCAAAGCGCCGTCGCGCTGTTTTTCAGGAATGCCTTAATTCGCGCTTCCGGTGCCAACCAGCTTCCAGTTCGGATCGCGAGAGGAGATGTCGCGGGCGAAAGTCCAGATGTCGGTGATGTCGGCGACCGTGTCGGCGCTGCCGTCGACGATGTTGCCGGTCTTATCGCGGGTGGCCGAGATCATCTGCGAGACGAAGCGTACGGTGAGCTGCGCGGTACGGTCGCGCAGCTCGGCGCCGACCAGCTCAGCCTTGTCGATCGAGACGAAGCGTGTCTCGGTCTTCTGCTCGTTCTTCTCGCGCTCCTTGATCGCCGCATCGAAGCTCTCATAGACCTCCGACGACAGCAGGTCGCGCAGCGCACGACGGTCGCCATTGGCGAATGCCAGCACGATCATCTCATAAGCGCCGCGGGCGCCGGACAGGAAGTGGCGCGGATCGAAGGCAGAGTCCTTCTCGACGATGGCATCCAGGCCCTGCGCCAGCGCGGTGCCCGGCTCGGTCAAATCCTTCCAGCGGTCGGAAGGCGGGGCGGGCTCGGCCGTCGGCGCCAGCGGAGCCTGATCGATCACCTTGCCTGGCATGGTGATGACGTTCTTGTCCTGGGCACCCCCTAGCGCATTGCGGGCGGTGCGGTCGAACGGCGGCCTCTCATTGCCCGTCCGCTGCCCCAGCACGCTGCGCAGCCGCAGGAAAATAAAGACCGCCAGCGCTAGGAAGATGATGGTGTAGATGTCCACGTCGTATTCGCTTTCTGGTCTTTTCAGAGGTCTTCGCCGGGAAAATCAATCCGGCCAGTAGACCGTTCCATACGGAAACGGCAAGTCTACATCGCCATTCAGGTCTACATTGCCATTTTAGGCCCAGCGTCACGTCCGCCGGATGTAGGCACGAAATCTTGCCAGGCCAATGGCGCCTTTTGGCACAGCGCCAAGTGTAGCGCGTTTTATGCTTAAGGGGAAACCCGATCCTGCCCGGAAATCGCGCATCTTCAATCGTTTAAGCCGCAATTTCGTAAGCAGGCCGGGTGGAACGTCACAGTTGTGGGCACGGCCAGGATTCCCCCTCCGGGGCCGTTCGTCCTTGTGGAACGAGGTGGCCTTATGTTAGCCAACCGCCGCGAAATTCAGCCCCATTCGGGTAAGGAGAGACTCTTATGACCAACGGCAATGGCACCCCTCCCGAGGCGGCCCAGGCTCCCCAGCTCAACGTGCTGGCGCAATATACCAAGGACCTCTCGTTCGAGAATCCGAATGCGCCGAGCTCACTCCAACAGCAGGGCCAGCCGCCCCAGATCAACATCCAGATCAACGTCAGCGCCAATAACCTCAGCGAACAGGAGTTCGAGGTGACGCTGTCGGTTGAAGGCAAGGCCGAGACCGCGGGCAAGGTGATGTTCTCGTTCGAGCTCGCTTATGCCGGCGTGTTCCGGATTGCCAACGTGCCGAAGGAAAATTTGCATCCGCTGGTCATGATCGAGTGCCCGCGGCTGTTGTTCCCGTTCGCGCGTGAGATCATCGCGACCGCGGTCCGCGACGGCGGGTTCCCGCCCCTGATGCTGGATCCGGTCGATTTCGTCGGGCTGTACCGCCAGAACATGGAGCGGCAAATGGCCGCTCAGCCGAGCGGTCAGGCCTAACCGGCCGGATTGACCGTCGGGACGGGCAGGAACTCGTTCCAGATCGCCTTGTCGCCGAGCGTGGCAATGAAGGCCCGGTGGGCCTCGCGCTCGGCGTCCGAAATCCGCGGCGCAAGCGGCATCGGCCGCTGCCGCCGCGTGACCTCGCCCGTCGCACCGACGCGAATCTCCTCGTTCTCCGAGGCCAGGATCAGTTGCGACTGCCGGGCCCCAATCAGGTCGACATAGACTTCAGCCAACAGTTCGGCGTCGAGCAGCGCGCCGTGCTTGGTGCGGTGCGAATTGTCGATCGCATAGCGTGAGCAGAGATCGTCGAGCCGGTTGGACACGCCGGGATGCTTGCGCCGCGCCAGCAACAGCGTATCGACCAGGCGCTCGCGCGGAATTGCCGCTCGCTTGATGCGGTCGAGCTCGGCGTTGATGAAGCTGATGTCGAACGAGGCGTTGTGGATCACCAGCGGCGCATCGCCGATGAACTCGATAAACTCGTCGACGACCTCGTGGAACAGCGGTTTCGTCGTCAGAAATTCGGCCGACAGCCCGTGCACCGCAAAGGCTTCCGCCGGCATGTCCCTTTCAGGATTGATGTAGCGGTGGAACGTCTGCCCCGTCGGCATGCGGTTGTAAATCTCGACGCAGCCGACTTCGACCAGGCGATCGCCGCGCAGAGGATCGAGGCCGGTGGTTTCGGTGTCGAGAACGATTTCGCGCATGATCTGAGAGGCCGTTTGAGGCGGCGAATCAGGCTCGCCGCTGCGGCATCTTAACGACCTCGGCCAGAATGTCCTTGATTTGAGCGCGCACCGGTTCAAGTCCGTGTGACGTATCCACCACGAAATCGGCGCGCTTGCGCTTCTCGGCATCGGGCGTCTGTTTGGCGATGATGGCGTCGAGCTTTGCTTCGTCCATCGTGCCCCGCGCCAGCACGCGCTCGCGCTGTAGTTCCGGCGAGGTCGACACCACGACCACGGCGTCGACGCGCTTTTCACCGCCGGTCTCGAACAGCAGCGGGATATCCAGAACCACGACCGGCGCTTGAGCCGCTTCCGCGTCGGCGAAGAATTTCTGGCGGGAGGCGCCGAGCATCGGATGGACGATCTGCTCCAGCTGCTTGATGGCGGCGGGATCGTGCACCACGCGCGCGGACAGTTTTTGCCGATCGACCTTGCCGTTGACGGTGGTGCCGGGGAAGGCGGCCTCGATCGCGGGAGCGGCCTCACCCTCGTAGAGTTGATGGACGGCGGCATCGGCGTCGTAGACGGGGACGCCGGCCTCCGCGAACAATTTCGCGGTGGTGGATTTGCCCATCCCGATCGAGCCGGTCAGTCCCAAAATCCGCATCACCGCACAGCCATCTCTGTCATTCACACCGCAACTAGCCGTTCGCGCCGCAGGAACGCAAGCAGCGGCAGCAGCGGCAAGCCGAGAATGGTGAAATGATCGCCCTCGATTCGCTCGAACAGGTGGATTCCCAGGCTCTCGAGTTGATAGGCGCCGACGCTTGACGTCACGGCGTCGCCGGCCGCATCGAGATAGGCCGAAAGCTCCGCCTCGGTCATCTGCCGCATGGTCATGCGGGCCACCGAGACGTCCTCGAAAATAATCTTTCCGTCGCGCGCCACGGCCGCGGCCGAATTCAGCTCGTGGCTCTTGCCGACGAGTTCGTGCAATTGCGCCATGGCCTGAGCGCGGCCTGAGGGCTTGTTGAAAAGACGATCGCCGAGAGCCAGCGTCTGGTCAGCGCCGATCACGTAGCTCCCGGGATGATGCGCCGAGACGGCTTTAGCCTTTTCACGTGCTAGCAACAGAGCAATCTCGCGCGGACTTGAAAGTTTTGACGTGCGCTGAATGCCGCGCTCGTCGATATCAGCCGTAATCGCCTTGAACTCCAGCCCGGCATTGGCCAGCAGCAATTTGCGCGCGCCGCTTTGCGAGGCCAGGATCAACGGAGATTTGCCGCGCCAAAGAGACATCGCCGAAACTATTCCGAGGGCCGGTTACGCTGCCGATCACTGTAGAGCTTCATGATCGCCGCTGCGGTTTCCTCGATCGACCGCCGCGTGACGTCGAGCAGCGGCCAGTCGTGCTTCGCGCTCAGCTTGCGCGCGAACGCGACCTCCTCGGCGACTGCCTGCCTGTCGGTATAGGTGTCGCTGCCGGAATCGGCCCCCATGGACAGCAGTCGGTTCTGCCGGACCTGGATCAGGCGTTCCGGTGTCGCGTGCAGGCTCACCACCAGCGGCCGGGTCAGCGTTTCCAGTTGGGCCGGCACCGGGATGCCGGGCACGAGCGGCACGTTGGCGGTGCGGATGCCCCGATTGGCAAGGTAGATCGACGTCGGCGTCTTCGAGGTACGGGAGACACCGACGAGCACAACGTCCGCGTCGTTAAGCCCTTCGACATGCTGACCGTCGTCATGGATCATCGTGTAGTTCAGCGCGTCGATGCGCTTGAAATATTCGGCGTTGAGCACGTGCTGGGCGCCGACCCGGCCGGTGGTCGCGGCACCGAGATAGGCCTCGAACATCTGCATCACCGGCCCGATGATCGACAGGCTGGGAACGTTGATGTCCTTGCACTTGCCCTCGAGCCGCGAGACCAGATCCTTCTCCAGGAGCGTGAACAGCACGATCCCCGGGGCTTCCTCGATCTCGTCGAGCACGCGATCGAGCTGCTTCTGGCTCCGTACCAACGGATAGACATGCTCGACCGGCGTCACGTTGGCGTATTGCGCGGCAACCGCGCGGGCCACGGTGATCAGCGTCTCGCCGGTGGAGTCGGAGACGAGGTGCAGATGGAAATAATTGTTCGAGGTCGGCACAAAAACTCTTTGTATGAAGGCGGTGTGGTTTGTGGATTTCTGTGGACCTTAACCCCTCGGAAAGGGTTGCGCGACACCAGGGGCGGGACAACGGCCAATTTTCTTCACACCACTGCCCATGAGAACAACTCTGACGCCCGGGTAAGACGTAAGCGGGATTGCGCGGACAAGCCCCTTGATAAGCTGCCGACAGAACGGCGCAAGCCCTTGAAGCCCGGTAACTTATCCGGGCACGCTGGACTCGAGCGGGATATGTTGATGGATGTGAACAAGCGCGTGTGAAGTGGCGGACGGCATTGTGTGAGTCCAATTCACGGTCACACAGACTCAAACCTTAAGATTCTAAAAGTTTTAGGTTTAGAAGAGCCCATCGCAAGGATATGTGTGTGCGCCCGCATCTATGAATGAATTCTTACCGATTGCGCTCTATCCACCGATTGGTGAGACCGAAGGGTTTCCGGCATGTACGAATGGATCAAGGCGCTGCACGTGATCGCCGTCATCTCCTGGATGGCGGGCATGCTCTATCTGCCGCGATTGTTCGTCTATCACTGCGAGGCGGAGGTCGGTTCGAAGCAGTCGGAGACGTTCAAGGTCATGGAACGCCGGCTGCTCAAGACCATCATCAACCCGGCGATGATCGTCACCTGGCTCGCCGGGCTCTATCTCGCCTGGTCCGGCCATTGGTTTGCGTCCGGCTGGCTGCACGTAAAACTGGCACTGGTCCTGGCGCTGTCCGCGGTCCACGGCTTTTTTTCGCGCTGGCTGAAAGATTTCGCTGCCGACCGGCGTCCGCGGAGCCAGAAATTCTATCGTCTTATCAATGAGGTGCCGACTGTCCTGATGATTTTTATCGTGATCATGGTGATCGTGAAGCCGTTCTAGGCAGCGTTCGTGATTGATCGCTCAGCGCTTCGGCTTGCGGAGTGAGGAGCGATTTTCTATATTAGCCCTATCCCACCCAACGCAGGCGGATGTGGTTGTGTCTGAGCTTTCCAGAGGCCGGACACCGCATCAGGTTTGAAGCCTCACCGGCACTCACCTTGCCAGACCTGCGGACCTTACCTTCTCGCGTCCGCATCTCAGAGCCTCCTCGCACCCCCTCCCAAGGTTACCCCACAGGACCACCCCAATGCGGGAAATTAAACTCCAGGACCTCAAGTCGAACACTCCGGCCGAGCTCGTCTCGTTCGCGGAAGAGAACGGGGTCGAGAATGCCAGCACCATGCGCAAGCAGGAGCTGCTGTTCGCCATCCTCAAGCAGCTTGCGCTCGCGGAAACCGATATCGTCGGCGAGGGCGTCGTCGAGGTGCTCTCCGACGGCTTCGGCTTCCTGCGCTCGCCGGACGCCAATTATCTGCCGGGCCCGGACGATATCTACGTTTCGCCCTCGCAGATCCGCCGCTTCGGCCTGCGCACTGGCGACACCATCGAAGGCCATATCCGCAGCCCGAAAGAGGGCGAGCGCTATTTTGCGCTGCTGAAGGTCAACACGCTCAATTTCGAGGACCCGGAAAAGGCCAAGCACAAGGTCAATTTCGACAACCTCACGCCGCTGTTTCCGAATCAGCGTTTCCGCATGGAAATCGACGACCCGACGCGGAAAGACCTTTCTGCACGGGTGATCGACATCGTCGCGCCGATCGGCAAGGGCCAGCGCGCACTGATCGTCGCGCCGCCGCGCACCGGTAAAACGGTGCTGATGCAGAACATCGCGCATTCGATCGCGCATAATCATCCCGAGTGCTATCTGATCGTGCTCTTGATCGACGAACGTCCGGAAGAAGTCACGGACATGCAGCGCTCGGTGAAGGGCGAGGTTGTCTCCTCGACCTTCGACGAGCCGGCGGTGCGCCACGTCCAGGTCGCGGAGATGGTGATCGAGAAGGCCAAGCGCCTGGTCGAGCATGGCCGCGACGTCGTCATCCTGCTCGATTCGATCACGCGCCTCGGCCGCGCTTACAACACCGTGGTGCCGTCATCCGGCAAGGTCTTGACCGGCGGTGTCGACGCCAACGCACTCCAGCGCCCGAAGCGCTTCTTCGGCGCCGCCCGCAACATCGAGGAGGGCGGCTCGCTGACCATCATCGCGACCGCGCTGGTCGATACCGGCAGCCGTATGGACGAAGTCATCTTCGAAGAGTTCAAGGGCACCGGTAACTCCGAGCTGATCCTGGACCGCAAGGTTTCGGACAAGCGGACCTTCCCGGCGATCGACATTTCGCGCTCCGGCACCCGCAAGGAGGAGCTGATCACCGACACGCTGGTCCTGAAGAAGATGTACGTGCTCCGCCGCATCCTGAACCCGATGGGTACGATGGACGGAATCGACTTCCTGCTCGACAAGCTGCGCTCGACCAAGAGCAATTCCGAGTTCTTCGACTCGATGAACACCTAAGTGTGGTGCAGCAAGGGATCAAAGGGCGCCTTCGGGCGCCCTTTTTTGTGCGGCTTTGCTGCGAGTGAAAGTGCAGCATTAACGGGCCTGAGAATCGGGGTCGTGTCTAGATAAACCATTGATTTAGCAATGGAATATAAGAAAATGGCCAAGCACCGCAGGCTGAGGCAGGGAATTCTTGCAGCACGACGCTGCGGTCTATGTTGCGTCGCAATATAGGACATTTATTGCGAACCACGGTGCTGCAAGGCGAGCCGTACATTACTCAAAACGGATGTTTGCCTTTTCCCGAGCAGCCGGACAAATAAGCCATGCATCCGCGAGACCAGACCATCTTTGCGCTGTCGTCCGGCCGGCCGCCGAGCGCGATTGCCGTGGTGCGGGTCTCCGGACCGCAAGCCGGGCCGGCACTGACGACACTTGCTGGCAAGCTGCCGGCGCCAAGGCTGGCGAGCCGGCGGCTGCTCCGTGACGCGACCGGCCAGCCGATCGATGATGCGGTCGTGCTCTGGTTTCCAGGGCCGGCCAGCGCGACCGGCGAGGACGTCGCCGAATTTCACGTCCACGGCGGCCGCGCGGTGCTGTCGGCACTCCTCGACGCGATTTCCGTGATTCCGAATACGCGGGCGGCGGAGCCCGGCGAGTTCACGCGGCGCGCCTTCGAGAACGGCAAGCTCGATCTCACCGAGGCCGAGGGCCTGGACGATCTCATCCATGCCGACACCGACCGCCAGCGCCGTCAGGCACTGCGCCAGTTGCAGGGCCTGCTGGGCAACCGCGCGCGCGACTGGCGCGAGCGGATCATTGAGGCTTCCGCGCTGATCGAGGCGGGCATCGATTTTTCTGATGAAGGCGACGTGCCGGCCGAGCTGATGGTGCCGGCGGTGAAGGCGATCAATGCGCTGCATGGCGAAATCGCAGAAGTGCTTGCGGCACAGGGGCATGCTGAACGCCTGCGCGATGGCCTGATCGTCGCAATCGCCGGACCGCCGAACGTCGGCAAGTCGACACTGATGAATCAGCTCGCGCGGCGCGACGTCGCGATCGTCTCGCCACATGCCGGCACCACGCGCGATGTGATCGAGGTGCAGCTCGATCTCGATGGCTATCCCGTCACGGTGATCGACACCGCCGGCATTCGCGAGACGCATGATCCAGTCGAGCAGGAGGGCGTGCGCCGGGCCAAAGCGCGCGCCGCGGACGCGGACCTCGTGCTTTGGCTGACGGGTCCCGATGCGGGGACGGAAGAGCGGCTGCCGGGGACCGCACCGGTCTGGACGCTCCGCAACAAGATCGACCTCGAGGCAGGTGTCGCGATCGCCGCGGCCGACACGGCTTTCGCCATTTCGGCGCGGCGGGGCGACGGGCTGCCGGAGCTGATCAATGCGCTGGTTGGATTTGCCGCGGAGTTCTTCGGGACCAGCGAGGGTGTATTGGTCACCCGGGCGCGCCAACGGGATCTGCTAGTTCGGGCCTCAGACAGCTTGCTCCGGAGCCTGGAGCTTGTAGAAGAGGGCGAGGAACTTGCAGCCGAAGAGCTGCGTGCCGCTGCTTACGCCTTGGGCCGGCTATTGGGCCGGGTCGACGTCGAAGACGTTCTCGGGGCCATTTTTCAGAAGTTCTGCATCGGAAAGTAGTCCTAGTTCTTCATTGTAAGACTATCTCTTGTTCCATTCCTTGGGCTGTTTCACGTGAAACGGATCGAAAAGGGTTCCATGCGGTTTCAGTAAAACACAATGATTTCAAGCCATGCGCTACTGTGCATGGGGTTGTTTTGCGAAAATGCGTGAAGCTTCCTGGACCGTCCTGTTTCACGTGAAACATCCGGCCAATCGAGTTTCTACTTCCGGCTTTTTCCACTCTGAGCTAGAAGTCCGCCATGCGTACAGAGCGAGAGAACTTCGACGTCATCGTGATTGGCGGCGGCCACGCCGGCTGTGAGGCCGCGGCTGCTTCAGCCCGAATGGGCGCGACGACCGCTCTGGTGACGCACCGTTTCTCGACCGTCGGCGCAATGTCCTGCAATCCGGCCATTGGGGGTCTCGGCAAGGGCCACCTGGTCCGTGAAGTCGATGCGCTCGATGGTCTGATGGGTCGCGTGGGCGATGCCGGTGGGATCCAGTTCCGCGTTCTCAACCGCCGCAAGGGTCCTGCGGTTCGGGGTCCAAGGGCGCAGGCGGACCGAAAGCTTTATGCTGCGGCGATGCAGGCCGCGATCCGCGAGACCGAAGGTCTTTCCGTCATTGAAGGTGAGGCGGACGAGCTGATCGTGGTCGATGGCCGGGTGACCGGTTTGCGTTTGGCCGACGGTCGGGGGCTTCGGGCGGGGGCCATTGTCGTCACGACCGGCACCTTTTTGCGCGGACTGATCCATCTCGGCGAGAAGAACTGGCCGGCCGGCCGTGTCGACGAGGCGCCGGCGATGGCCCTGTCGAGCTCCTTCGAACGCGCGGGCTTTACGCTCGGCCGGTTGAAAACCGGGACGCCGCCGCGGCTCGACGGCACCACGATCAACTGGTCCGCCGTCGAAATGCAGCCTGGCGACGATCCGCCAGAGCCGTTCTCGGTGATGACTCAGCGGATCACCATGCCGCAAATCCAATGCGGGATCACCCGGACCACGTCCGCCACCCATGAGGTGATCCGGGCCAATGTCCATCGGTCTCCGATGTACTCCGGCCAGATCAAGAGCTCCGGACCGCGCTATTGCCCCTCGATCGAGGACAAGATCGTTCGTTTCGGCGACCGCGACGGCCACCAGATCTTTCTGGAGCCGGAAGGGCTCGACGACACGACCGTTTATCCCAATGGCATCTCCACATCGCTGCCGGAAGAGGTCCAGCTCGCGATCCTCGCCACGATCCCCGGCCTTGAGCGGGTGAAGATGGTCCGGCCGGGCTACGCCATCGAATACGATCACGTCGATCCGCGCGAACTCGACCCGACCCTCCAGACTAGGCGTCTCCGCGGTCTTTTTCTGGCCGGACAGATCAACGGCACCACCGGATATGAGGAAGCCGCCGGGCAGGGCATCGTCGCCGGCCTGAACGCGGCGCTTGCCGCCAGCGGCGCCGCCCTGACGGTGTTCGACCGCGCCGACGGCTATCTCGGCGTCATGATCGACGACCTCGTCACCCGCGGCATCAGCGAGCCCTATCGGATGTTCACCTCGCGGGCCGAATACCGGCTGACGCTGCGGGCGGACAATGCCGACCAGCGCCTGACCGAGAAAGGCATCGCCTTGGGGTGCGTCGGAAGCGCCAGGACCCGGCATCACCGCGCCAAGATGGACGCTTTGAATGCGGCACGGACGCTTTCGAAGTCCCTGACGATCACGCCGAACGAGGCAATCAAGCACGGTTTGTCCCTGAACCGTGACGGCCAGCGCCGCTCGGCCTTCGAATTGATGGCCTATCCCGACATCGGCTGGAGCCAGGTCCGCGCGATCTGGCCTGAGCTGTCGGCCGTTGATCCCGTGATCGCGACCCATCTCGAGATCGATGCCAAATACGACGTCTATCTGGAGCGCCAGAGCGCTGACGTCGAAGCTTTCAGGCGGGATGAGGGATTGGTGCTATCCGATGTCGACTACAAGCTGGTGCCTGGCCTCTCCAACGAGGTCCGTGCCAAGCTGGAGAAGGCGAGGCCTTTCACCGTCGGCCAAGCTGGCCGGATCGACGGCATGACGCCGGCCGCGCTCGGAATCCTCGCGGCCTATCTCCGCCGTGAGGCACGGAAGACTTCCAAAGCAATCGCATAGGCGTTTCACGTGAAACAGCGCGGGCCGGCAGGCAGATCTTCATCGCGAGCACCTGAGGCGGGCGAGGGGGCGGGACGTCGGCCCAGGCCCAGCCCCATCAGTCCGAAGATCGACAAAGCCGGTGCAACCGACAAGTCGCTGGACTCTGTGCTTGCCGCCAACAAGGCTGCAGCACTCAAGCTCGCCCCCATTTCACGTGAAACGGAGGCCCGGCTGGACCGCTACATCGCGCTGCTGCGGGAGTGGCAGGCCAAGACCAATCTGGTTGCGCCCTCGACACTGCCGCATCTCTGGACCCGGCACATCGCCGATTCGCTTCAGCTTGTGGATCTCGCGCCGTCGGCAAAGCGCTGGGCCGACCTCGGCAGCGGCGGCGGTTTCCCCGGAATCGTCCTCGCCTGCGCCATGGCCGAGACTTCAGGTGCGAGCGTCCATCTGGTCGAGCGCATCGCCAAGAAGGCGGCTTTTCTGCGCGAAGCGATCCGCATCACCACATCTCCGGGAGTCGTACATCTCGCTGAGATCGGGGATAATGTGGATAGAATCACCGGCCCCGTCGATTGCGTCACCGCACGTGCACTGGCTCCGCTACATCAACTCATCGGCTTTGCAGAGCCGCTGATGCGCCAGGGCGCAAAAGCGCTGTTTCTCAAGGGTCAAGATGTAGATGCTGAATTGACCGAAGCCGCTAGATATTGGAATATTCAGCCTCAGCTCCACCAAAGCCGCACCGGTGACGGCTGGATCGTAGAGCTGGCTACCGTCGAACGGCGCGGGTGAGGCGTTTAGGGGTCGAGTGGGGGAATTGGCG